>JACZVF010000266.1 GCA_022572805.1 Chloroflexota bacterium | reverse complement strand
TTGGGACCGGCCATCCAGGTAATAGCCCCGTCGGCCATGCCACCGGCGATGCTTAGCATCCTGGGACCGTGCGCCGCCACCACTATCGGAAAAGGCCGTGCATCCGCCATCTGGTGGCTAAGGTCCACCTGGAAAAGCTCTCCGTGAAAGGCGCATTTGCCCGTGGACGACAGCTCCTTCACGATTTGGAGGTACTCCTCCATGTGCTGGGCGGGCCGATGGAACTTCAAGCCGAGCTGACCCTCTACACGGCCCCGATGGGACGTACCGATGCCCAGAGCCAACCGGCCGTTGGAGACGACGTTGGCGGTGAGCGCCTGCATGGTGAGGGTGGAAGGGTGGCGGGAAAAAGTTGGGATTACGGCAGTCCCCATCTCAATGCGGCTGGTCAGTTGCCCGGCCAGGGAAATAACACTGAGCACGTCGTTTTTGTTCGGGGCCTGCGAAAACCAGAAGCTGTCGAAGCCGTCCCGCTCAGCGTCGACGACCTGCTGTACCTGGCCTGCCACCGTGGACGCAGAGCCTGTCGAGCCTATGAACAGTCCGATGCGCACTAGTCCCACTCCGCAACATTTGGAAATTTTCGTATGGTCGGTTAGGTCTTAGAGACTATCTCAAAATGATTGTGCCACTTATCCACCCACCCGCCCGGGAAGCTCCTGTAATGGGGGCACATCCCCCAGACCCTCTGCCAGAGGGGGTCAAACCCCCTCTGAACTCCCCCGGACCAGTTCTGAGATAGTTACTTAGTTCCGTGCCCGTAAACGCCGCCCGAAAAAAATCAGGCGCCCCGAGGGACCAGGTTGCCGTGCTCGCTCTCGCCTACCACGGATGCCACGGCAAACTCCCGCGAATGGGAAAGGGACAGCGCAACATGATCGAGGCCGATGCGCTTCGCCCGCGCCAGGGCCGTGCCGTAGAGCTTTATTGAAGGGGCCTGTCCCCTGCCGCGAACCACCTCGATATGGCTCCAGTGAACGCCTCGAATGCCCGTTCCCAGCAGCTTCATCACTGCTTCCTTGGCGGCGAATCGGCTGGCTAGCTGCGGCGCGCGTCCACGGCAGTACCGCACCTCGCCCTCCGTGTATATGCGGCTGAGGAACTTGTCTCCGTACCTTTCGAAAACACGCCTGATTCGGTCAATTTCAATGATGTCCACACCTGTGACTAGCATCGCCATCCAGTTCGAGGTACTTAGCGCCGGCGCTGTAATTCGACAAGGGGGGATTTGCCGCGTGCGCCCGCGTATGGGCGCCCGTTATTATATTAAGGGATGAGACCAATTGAAAGCGTGGCCAATTCTTTCCGGTAAAGTTAAAATAGACTGATGATTCGAATTCCCGACATGGCATTCCTCGCGGAGATTCCCGGCAGTTGAGCGCCGAGATATTAAACGGCGTTGAGATGGCGGCTGAAGTCCGAAGCGAGGTCGCCTCGACCGTCCAGGAGATGAAAAGCAAGCACTCCGTAACTCCCGGGCTGGCCGTGGTGCTTGTCGGCGACGATCCTGCCTCCGCCGTCTACGTTCGGAGCAAGGAGAGGGCCGCCGTTGAGGCAGGCATGGTCTCCAAAGGCATCGTGCTCCCGGCGGAGACCTCCCAGAAAGAGGTGCTGGAGGTCGTCCGGGCGCTGAACGACGACCCCGTATACCACGGCGTGCTGGTGCAGCTACCCCTTCCCTCTCACATCGACGAGAACGCCGTCATAGAGGCCGTCGACCCAGGCAAGGACGTGGACGGCCTGCACCCGTATAACATGGGCCTTCTAATGGCCGGGAGGTCCCGCTTTGCGCCGGCGACACCGGCAGGCATTCAGCATATGCTGGTCCACTCCGGCAACGACCCGGAAGGCAAACACGTGGTCGTGTGCGGCCGCAGCAACATAGTTGGAAAGCCTATCGCAAACATGCTGATGCAGCGCGGACCGGGCGGCAACGCCACCGTGACCGTATGCCATACCAGGACCAGGGACCTGCCGTCGATCACACGACAGGCCGACATACTCATCGCGGCCGTGGGCCAACCGCAGATGATAACCGCTGACATGGTGAAGGTCGGAGTAGTGGTCATAGACGTCGGCGTAAACCGCGTGGAGGACGCGTCCCGCAAGCGTGGCTACCGGCTGGTAGGTGACGTCGATTTCGAGGCCGTATCCGAAAAGGCGAAGGCCATAACACCGGTTCCCGGGGGCGTCGGCCCAATGACGATTGCCATGCTGCTGCGCAACACCGTTGACGCCGCCCGCCGAACAATCCATCCGGAGCACTCAGAATAACGCTCAGGCAGCAACGCCTGAGTTGCTTGGCGCAGCTCAGTCCTCATGGGATACTCACATTTGGCACCCCAGTTTTCACGCGTTCCTCACGGCTAAGGCTCCATAATAACCGCAAATATACACACCATGTATGGAGGCAATCACGTGAGAATATTGGGTACCCTGGTAATTATGTCAGCAGTGGCGTTGCTGGCCGCCGCTTGTGGAGGAGGCGCGGCTCCAGCGCAGAACGCGCCTGCACCCACATCGCCGCCTGTCGTGGCGCCTACTACTGCGCCTGCCCCTGTTTCCACCACCGCGCCGACCGGAGACGTGGAAAAGGTAAGCCTGGAAGACCCCGGCGGGAGCGGGGCCTACAAATTCGGCCCATCGGAATTCACCTTTAGCGTCGGCGACACCATCACGCTGGAGCTAACGTCGGAAGGGGAGTTCCACACCTTCACCGTGGATGACCTCGGCATCGACGTTTCGGTGGACGCAGGCCAGACCGAGACGCTTACCTTTACCTTTGATGAAGCAGGGACCTTCGACCTGATCTGCATACCTCATGAGGCCCTGGGTATGGTCGGTACCATAACGGTGCGGTAGGTCCGCTTTCAGGGCGTCGAAGACGGGTGGTTGAGGCGCCGCCTTAGGGGCCCTTCCCTGCCTGCACGTTGTGCAATAATGATCGAGTGAAGACCTCTGATTTCGATTACGACCTGCCGCAGGGGCTCATCGCGCAGACGCCGGCAGAGCCTCGGGACTCCTCCCGACTCATGCTGGTCTCCCGAGACAGCGGCGCCATCGAGCACCGGGGCTTCCGCGATCTCCCAAAGTACCTGCGCGCCGGCGACGTTATGGTTTTCAACGACAGCCGCGTCATGCCTGCCAGGCTGCACGGCACCCGCAGCACCGGCGGGAAGGTAGAGCTGCTGCTGCTGAACAGGCTGTCTCCCGGCCGGTGGCGGGCCCTGGTCAGACCCGGCCGCAGGATGCAGCCCGGCGTCGAGTTCCAGATTCCTGACCGGAACGGCAAGACCGCCATACCCGCCATGACAGGCGAGATTCTTGAGGTTGAGGCTGACGGCACACGAGTCCTGCGCCTGTCCAACGAGGAGCGCATTGATGACGTAGGATCGGTGCCCCTGCCGCCTTACATCCACACGCCCCTGTCCGACTCGGAGCGGTACCAGACGGTGTACTCGCGCGCCAAGGGCAGCGTCGCCGCGCCAACGGCCGGGCTGCACTTTACGCCGGAGCTTCTCGACGAGGTCCGCGCATTAGGCGTGGAGACTGCCTTCGTGACGCTGCACGTGGGCTGGGACTCCTTTCGGCCCATCAAGACCGACGACATCGCCTCCCACAAGATGCACTCCGAGCATTTTTCGATAGACGACGAAGCGGCCCAGATGATCAACAAAGCCAAGCTGGAGGGCAGGCGCGTTATCTCGGTGGGCACGACCGCCGTGCGGCTGCTGGAGCACGCCGCAAGTCTTTTTCAGGA
>JACZVF010000265.1 GCA_022572805.1 Chloroflexota bacterium | reverse complement strand
TGTTGCCCGCCCTGCCGATATCTCTAGTCCAGTGTGCCTGCGCTAGACTACTGGCGACGCTCCGCCGTCGATGTTCACCGATACGCCGGTTATGAAGGCCGCCCTGTCCGAGACCAGGAACGTGATAAGGTCGCCGGCCTCCTTGGCATCGCCGACACGGCCCAGGGGAACGTTCTTACCCATCTCCTCGTACCACGCATCCAGCGTCAGGTTGGAGTCTTTCTCGTTGGCTGCCTCCCAACGGCGCTCGTGCTGCATGCTCTTGATTAATCCGATGCACACGGTGTTTACCAGGATGTTGTCCTTGGCATAGTCCTTGGACATCTCCTTGGTGAGGGCAATGCCCGCCGCACGGCTTACAGACGTGGGCACGGAGCCCGCCGCCGGGGCCTTGCCGCCTGGCGTCGTGATGTTGATGATACGGCCTCCGCCCTGCGACTTCATCAGAGGTATGACCTTGTTGGAGCATCGGATGGCGCCGAAGACCTTTAGCTCGAAGTCATACTTCCAGGTCTCGTCGGAGACGGTGTCGAAGACTCCGGCCGCAGAGGTGCCGGCGTTGTTCACAAGGATGTCCACACGCCCGTGCGCCTCCACGACCTTTTCAAACAGGACATCTATGTCGGCAGGACTGGTTATGTCCGTGGGCACGGTCATGACCTCGCTGCCGGTGGCGGCCTTAATCTCCTGGGCAGCCTTCTCAAGGTTTTCGGGGCGTCGGGCGCATATGACGACCTTTACGCCCTCATGCGCCAGGCTCATGGCAGCGGCCTTTCCGATTCCATCGCTGCCGCCAGTGATGACGGCAACCTTGCCGGTCAATCCCATATCCATGCGATAAATCTCCTCATGCTAGGTTGCTCGCCCTGGCCGGGCTAAACTTTTGGCTCTAGTCTATACGACTCGTCAAGAAGGTCCGTAACGTAGCGGATCTTGAGGTCCAGTCCTTCGCGCTGCGCGCCGTATTGAAGCTGCAGAAGGCATCCGGGATTCGCCGTGGCAATAACGTCGGCGCCGGTCTCTTTCACAGCGTTCATCTTGGTATCCAGCACCCGTAGCGAAAAATCTCGTTCCGTGACCGTGTAGGTGCCGCCCGCACCACAGCACATATTCGCGTTGGAAAGCTCCACGAACTCGATGCCGGGGATGGACCGCAACAGGATTCTCGGCTGGGCCGTCACACGCTGTCCGTTGGAGAGGTGGCATGAGTCCTGGTACGTGACCCGGTAGTCCAGGTGGCCCCCGGGTTCCTCGAAAGGCAGGTCCACCAGAAACTCGTGTATATCCTTTACCTTCTCGCTGAACTGAATTGCCTTCTCTGCGTACTGGTCATCCTGCCGAAGCAGGTGGTCGTACTCCTTCATGCGTGAGCCGCAGCCGGCGGAGGCCACAATCACTGCGTCAACGCCGCCGGCCATGAAGACATCAATGTTTCGCTTAGCCAGGTCCCGCGCCGTTTCCAGGTCGCCTACGTGGGTGTTGACCGCGCCACAGCATACCTGACCCCTGGTCACCACCACCTCGCAGCCGTTGCGGCTCAGCACGCGCACAACCGCGTTCATCTCCGGACCGTTAACCAGAGGCATTACACATCCAGACAGCAGGGCCACCCTTGCCCTCTTCTCGCCCTGCGCGGGTATCACCTGACCCCTGGCCTTGAATACGCTCCTTGGCAGGACGGGTAGGGAGGACTCCATTTCAGCCAGGTCTCCTGGGAATAGCTTCAGGACGCCGGACTTTCTAACCATTTTCTGCAGGCCGGAGAGCTGATACATCCGCATGCCTCCCACCAGCATCGCCAGCCGGCCCTGGTGAGGGAATACCTGCTTCAGGGCGATGTCGGACGCCAACCGGGCCAGCAGGCCCACCTTACGGCGCTCCTTCACCTGCTGCATGGTTGCCTCGATGAGGCGGCCGTAGGGCACGCCTGAGGGACATGCGATCTCGCAGGCGCGACACTGGATGCACAGGTCCCAGTGACGAACGACGGTATCGGTGATGCCGATGCGGCCCTCGTTCACAGCCTTCATCAGGGCGATGCGGCCTCTGGGCGACTCGGCCTCCAGGCCCGTTTCGAGGTAGGTAGGGCATGCCTCCAGACAGAAGCCGCAGTGGACGCACTTGTACAGGTCGGACTCCGACGGCGCGTCGGGACCCGAAAACAGTTCCAAACCAGGCCTCTTTGATGGGCTGGTCATTAAATCCTCCCCATAAATCTGCCGGGATTGATGATGCCCCGGGGGTCGTACTGCTCCTTCAGGCCGCGCATGATCTTCATCGGCCCACCTCCATCATCCCACACGTCGAAGTCCGCCTTGGTTTCGACGGGGCAACGTTCGACGATTAGCGTACCCTCCAGCTTGCGTACGGCATCGCGGGCTCTTTCAAGAACTTTCCGTGCGAGGTCTGGCGGGGCGTTCGGGTCGCCAAACCAGCATACCTGGCTCATGCCGTATCCGGTCTGCGACACCACCGCCACATCAAGTTCCTCGGTCTCTCCGATGTCACCCGCGACATCTACCACCCTGGTCGGCAGAACGGCGACCCGAGCCGTAATTGCCGGGCGAAGGTCGCGGCGCCACCCGAAGTCGGTCAGTTTCCGCCACAGGTCGCCTGCATTGACGCCATCGATCTTCTCGACGGAAAGCGGGCCGCCGTGATTGCATAGTTTCAGAGTTTCCCTCTCGAAACGGGCCAACGTCCGGGGTCTGCCGCCCAGCCTTATGGCAAGAAAGCTAGCGCCCTGGACATCGACAACCTCGCCCAGCCTGTTGGCGTTGGCATCGAAGGCCGTCAGCGACAGCGGCATCACGTCGCTGTTAAAGATGGCCATTGCCGTGGAGTGGCACGCCTGAGCCGAGTCGAAAGCCGCCAGGATAGTGGACTCTTGTCGAGGCAGCGGCGTCAGCTTGAAGGACACCTCCGCGATGACGCCCAGCGTGCCGATACTGCCTATGTGCAGCTTGGCCATGTCGTAGCCGCTGACGTTCTTCACCACCTGGCCGCCGCTCTTGACGACGCGGCCATCGGCCTGCACCACCTTCATGCCAATGACCAGGTCGCGGGGGCTGCCGTGCTGCCACTTCAGAGGGCCGCCGGCGCCGGAGGCCAGAATGCCTCCGATGGTGGCTTCGTCCGGCATGGCCGCATCCAAAGCCAGGAACTGCCCGTGGGCCGCCAGGGTGCGCCGAAGGTCAGACAGCGTTATGCCGGCCTCCACGGTCACGGTGAGATCGGCGGCGTTGTGCTGGACCACGTCGTTCAGGCGCGTAAGGTCAACGACCACGTCAAGCCGACTTATCGCATTGCCAAGGTCGATGCGCGTGCCGCCACCCCACGGGGCGACAGCCAGGCCATTCTGGTGCGCCGATGCCATGACACTTGCCAGCTCATCAACGCTGTTGGGCGTTGCGACGACCTTCGGGAACACGCCATCGACCGCACGGCCCTCCACGACGTCGCTAACGTTCGTTGCGCCAATAGCGCGCTCCATGGCCTGTTTCGCGCCCTGTTTCACGGAGGTGTTGTCGGTGGTCATCTATGGACCTTCAAGTATTGGCATACAGGAGCCGGCGATACATGCACAGCCCGGACATCCAAAAGAATTAGATCCACGCGTCGGGGCCTGCGCGGGATACGGCAGCGGATATTGCGATGCCGTCGAACGAAGCGCCGGTGGGGAAAATCTTGGCGGGGTTGAGCAGGTCGCGGGTGTCGAATGCGGGCTTCAGCCTGGCCATGGCCTCCAGGTCGTCGTCGG
>JACZVF010000051.1 GCA_022572805.1 Chloroflexota bacterium | reverse complement strand
AGACGTCCTTGCCTTCCTCCTTGCCACGATTAATGTCCCGAGAAAGATCGAACATCACCGCCAGCGCCCGAGGCGTGTTCAGGTCGTCGTCCATAGCCTCGGTGAAGCGGTCTGTGTACGATGCGGCGTCCAGAGGCTCACCCTGCGCGGACTCGCCTTCCTCTCCGGCGGCGTATCGAAGCCGTTCGATTGCGCGTTCCTGGGCAGCAATGTTCTGCTCGCTGTACACCAGCGGATTGCGGTAGTGGGAGCTCAGAAAGAACAGTCTCAGGGCCGCTGGCGAGAACTCGTCCAACGCCTCCCGCACGGAGATGACGTTTCCCGTGGACTTGCTCATCTTGTCATCGCCGATGTTCAGGAGGCCATTGTGCATCCAGAATCGAGCGAAGGGCTGGCTGGAGGTGTAGGACTCGCTCTGGGCGATTTCGTTCTCGTGATGGGGGAAGATCAGGTCTTGCCCGCCGCCGTGGATGTCCAGCGTCTCGCCCAGGTACCCCATGGACATAGCGCTGCACTCGATATGCCAGCCTGGGCGGCCCGGACCCCATGGGCTGTCCCACGCCGGCTCGCCCGGCTTCTGCGCCTTCCAGAGTACGAAGTCGCGGGGGTCCTCTTTCAGCTCCCCTATCTCCACCCTTGCTCCGGCTAGCAAATCATCGGCGTTGCGGCGGCTTAACTTGCCGTAGTCCTGGTCACGATTTACTCGAAAGTACACGTCGCCATTGGCGGGGTAGGCATATCCTTCATCCACAAGCCCCTTGATCATGCTTACGATCCTGGGGATTTCCCTGGTAGCCCGAGGGTACTCATGCGCTCTACGGATGTTCAGCTCATCCGTCTCCTCCAGGTACTGCTGGATGTTCTCCTCCGCCAGCTCCTCCACCGTAATGCCCCGGGCTTTGGCGGCGGCGATCATCTTGTCGTCTATGTCCGTGAAGTTCTGGATGTGTTGGATTTCGTAGCCTTTGTGCTCCAGGTAACGGCGCACCACGTCGAAGACTACAGAGAACATTGCGTGGCCGATGTGGGAAGCTGAGTAGGGAGTGATGCCGCAAACGTACATCTTTACCTTGCCGTCCGGGGCGGTGAACTCCTCTTTCTGTCTGGTTAGCGTGTTGTAAAGTTTCATTCGACTCGCGTGATTGTGGCCACTGCCATGCAGGATATGCCCTCTCCCCGGCCTATGAAGCCCAGGCCATCGGTGGTCGTCGCCTTCAAATTCAATGACCCCTCACTAAGGCCCAGCAACTCGGCCATAGACTGCTTCATCCGGCCCATGAACGGCCTGAGTATGGGACGCTCGGCGAGTATTGTAGCATCAAGGTATTCGACGCGCCAGAGAGCGGCATCCACCAATTTCAGGGTATCGGTCAGCAGGATTCCGCTGGCTATCCCCTTGTAACGCTCGTCTGTCGGCGGAAAGTGGGTGCCGATATCCCCCAGAGCCGCGGCGCCGAGCATGGCGTCAATCACCGCGTGGATCAGCACGTCGCCGTCGCTGTTGCCCTCCAGACCTCTCTCGAAGGGGATGACAACACCCCCCAGCACCAGTGGCCGTCCTTCCACCAGCGGGTGAACGTCAATGCCGATGCCGGTCCGTTGGGTCACGGAGCGGCCTCTGGGAGAGCCTCAGAAAGCGACCTAAATATGGCCTCCGCCACGGGCAGGTCTTCCGGTGTGGTGACCTTGATGTTGCTATAGGAGCCCGCAAACAGCTTCACTTTGACACCTATGCGCTCCACCATGGCCGCGTCATCGGTAACGTCGTCGCTTACCTCTGCATGGGCCTGCTGCAATAGTTCCCGACGAAACACCTGCGGTGTCTGGGTAATCCAAAGGCCTTCCCTGGGAATAGTCGCGACCACATGCCCCTGGGCGTCGGCCGTTTTGATGGTGTCTTTGACCGGGACCGCCGCGACTGCCGCGCCCGTGCGTCTTGCCTCAAGCAGTCCGAACTCAACTATGTGCGGCTGAATGAACGGCCTCGCGCCATCCTGCACAATGACCCATTCGCAGTCATTCAGGGCATCCAGGCCTTTTCGGACCGAGTCCTGTCTCCTTTTTCCACCGGCGCAGACTGAGCTGACCTTGGTCAGGCCATGGCAGGCGACGAGAGTTCGTGCTATGGACAGACGGCTCTCCGACGTGACGAGGACTATGTCGGTAACGCTGTGGCAGGCCTGCAGCACAGACAGGCTGCGCAAAATCAGAGGCTCGCCTCCAAGCTCCAGAAAGATCTTGTCGATGTCGCCCATACGTCTGCTCTCGCCTGCCGCAACAACAATAGCCCCCACTCTGGAGCGGGGGTTATCTGCGAGAGAGGAGTTTGACGATGGTGCCAAGAAAGTCAGCCTCGTTTGGGTTGGGCGAACACTATGCTGCCGGTCGCGGTCTGAAGCATGCGCGTTACCAGCACATCCATGTCCCGGTTAACGAACCTGCTGCCGCCTTCGACGACCACCATTGTGCCGTCGTCCAGGAAGCCCACGCCCTGGCCAGGCTCCTTGCCCTCCTGGATAACCCGGACCGTCATGCCCTCTCCGGGCAGCACCACGGGCTTGAGAGCGTTGGATAGCTCGTTAACGTTTAGCACCGGAACGCCTTGAATCTGCGCTACTCTGTTCAGGTTGTAGTCGGTTGTAACGATGAAGCCGTTCATTTCCTTGGCGACTTCCACCAGCTTGGAGTCGACTTCCAGGCCGTTGTGGTAGCTAATGTCCAACACTCTAATAGGAATCTCCGTTTCCTGGCGAAGTTTGTTAAGCATCTCAAGGCCTCTGCGCCCCCGTGCGCGCCGCAGCGAGTCGCTGGAGTCGGCGATGTGCCTGAGCTCGTCCAGAATGAAGCTGGGAATGACGATGGTGCCTCGCAGGAATCCGGTCTGCGTGATGTCAGCGATACGGCCATCGATAATAGCGCTTGTGTCCAGCAGGATATTATCCGTTCCGCCCTTTCCGCCACCTCCGGCCCCATCGTCCGGTAGGACGCCGGCAAAGACGTCCCGTTCGCCTCTGGAAAGCAGGTACGCCCCGATGTAAGCAAGCAGCACGCTTAGGGCCACCGGAAGACCCAGGCCCAACCAGCCGGGTATCCTGGAAAGAGGAATGGAAAGCAGAAGCGCGACCAGAAGTCCCAGCACTCCGCCCAGTATTGTGGACAGCAGCCTCGAAGTGGGGACGCTCTCTATCTGGGAAACAAGGTTGCGTGCCAGCCGCACCGACAGGTAAGGGGCGGCTGCGAGACCTATGGCTAACCCAAGGGCGGTGAGTCCTAAGACCCAGGGTACGTAAAGCTCAGGGCCCCAGACCTCGCTGATGTATTCTCCCAGCCTCCATCCGCCAGTGGCCAGGATCGCTCCGCCAACAAGACGGGCCACAATCTCCGCAACCATCTCACCGCCTTTAAGACCAGCTTGCGAAATATTTAAATCGAATCAGAGTGCGTAAACTAAGCGGGGCGACATCGAACTCTGTGTGTCGCCAATCTCTGGTTGTACTTCACCGAATTTAGGCGCGTCCAGCGCGCGCCCACGAGTAGAATGTTCAGAAACACATTCGTTACGTTGGCAATATTTTGGTTGGTCGAAGCGCGTCAATAGCCAGGTAAACCATTAACCCGCTGCCTTTCACGTGTACAATAGCATTCAATCCGTATTTATGTCAACGGTGTGGGGCCCTGCTGCCCCATGATTATGCGACGCATGGATGACTCGGCCCTGCAGATGCGGCAGCTAAAACGGCCGGATTCTGGTAACTGATGTTAATTAGAATTTCCGCCAAGAACGCCTTTGCGTACATCGCAGCATTAATATTGATGGCCTCTTTGCTGGCGGCTGCCAGTCCATCGGGCCGGACAGCCTTTCTGACGTTGTCCTTTCTTCCTGAGGTCTTGCCCAACGCGCCGATTCGTCCACTCAGGTGGGTGACAGCCGACCCAGTCCGGCAGCCCGTAGAGTATCCCAACGCAACGGGATACGGCAGGGCGGACCTGTACCTGCCCGGCGAGGGCACGGAACACGGAGCGATCCTGCTGTTTCTGGGTGTCAACCCCGCCGGACGCGACGACCCGCGAGTCGTGGGGCTTGGAAATGCGCTGGCCCGCGCGGGAGTCGTAACGATGATTCCCTGGTCCGACTCCATGACGCAGAGGCGCATCGCCGTGGGCGAGATAGACAACCTGGTTTTCGCTTACCAGTACCTGTTGCAACACGCCCGGGTTGACCCGGAACGCGCAGGCATGGCCGGCTTCTGCGTTGGCGCGTCGCTGGCCATGGTTGCGGCGCAGGACGCCAGGATAAGCAAGGACGTCCGTTTCATAAACTTCTTCGGCGGTTACTTCGACGGAACGGACCTCATTGCCTCAGTGGCAGCGTCAACCCGCTACTACCCCAGTATTGACCACCTCGGTGACCAGGGCGAAACGCAACCATGGTCGCCCAACGAGCTTACGCGACAGGTCGTGGCGGCGCAGCTCATCGAAGGCGTTGCAAGCCAACAAGAACGGCAGGTCCTTACGGAGCTTTACCGGGGAAGTTTTCCAAATATTAAGGCAGACGTTGATTCTTTTTCTCCGGGCGCGCGGTCGGTGTACGGTCTGCTGAGCGGGCCCAAATTGGCCGATGTCCCCGCGCTGATTGATGGCCTCCCCGCCGGCACCCTGGCATCCCTTCGCAGCATCTCACCCAGCACGCGGATTGGCGACTTGAAAGCGAGAGTGCTTATCATGCACGACCGGCAGGACGACCTGGTGCCTTCGGAGGAGTCCCGGCGGCTCGCGGACTCCCTTGGCCCGGACCAGGTTATCCGCTACACCGAGTTCGCCTTCTTCCAGCACGTCGACCCCACAAGGCCGGTTGGGCCTCTGACGTTTTTGAGGGAGGGGGCGAAGCTTTACTGGCACCTCTACGCCGTTTTCCAGGAAGTCTCCTAAAAGCCCGCACGACCGGCCAACATTGGGAGGTAATTAACGCGACTTTCGCAACCTGCAGGGCAAAATGACATCCAAATTACGAAGATAATTTGCAGAGATTGCAAAATAATAGGCGTGTTCAAAAGTTCATTGCGTTCCATAAGTGGTAAAATATGAAGCAAAGCTCGGTGGGATGTGGGGAGAGACATTAATGGGCAAGAACTACTGGATGATGGTGGCATCTCCGGAGGACTTTGAGATAACCAAGGAACACGGATTTACCATTTATGGTGTTCGTGGGAAGTATCGACGCCGCGCCCAGCGCATGCAGCCGGAGGACAGGGTTCTCTATTACGTCAAAGGGCTGCGCAAATGGACGGCGACGGCCACCATAACATCGCAGTTCTTTGAAGACCATACCCCCATCTGGAACGTCGACGGCCAGGGGGAGTTGTACCCCTTCAGAGTCAGGACCAGGCCCGAGATTGTTCTGGAAGAGGAAGACTACATCGACGCACTTATGCTGGCGCCGCGTCTGGAGTACGTCAAGCGATGGGCGCCGGAGGACTGGCCTCTGGCATTTTTCGAGAGCTTGCACCTGATTCCCCAGAAGGACTTTCGCCTGATTGAGGCGGAGATGACCAGGATTGTAGGCCCTCGGAGGAGCAACAGAGGCCGTAACGGCCCCAACTTCGGGCGAGACCGTCATTACGGAGGCGGGCCTGGCCAGCGGGAACATCATCCTGCAAACAACTATCCGAACAACAGGGAGAAAGACGGCTCGCGTGTAACTCCTGCGCCCGCTCAGAACGCTCCGCAAACGCACGCTGTGGAGTCCCGTGACGAGCCATACGATGAGCACGAGGTCGTTTCGCAGACAGGTCCGGCCACTGGGCAGACGGATAATCAGCAAGCGGATGAGCACTCAACTCCGGCCCCGGAGCCGGAACGCCAATCCCGCCCGTACATGAGCACGAAAACCGTCCGCCGTTAAACCAGGTCTCCGATGCGACGGACAACGGACCTGTCGATGAACATGAGGCCCGCCCGGAGATCGCCCAACCTGGCTCTCAGGAAACTGTGGACTCAAGCGTTGAAGATCACCCGGCTACGGGCGATTCCTCAACCGGCTCGTCTTCCACGTAGAAATTCTCGTCGTAGAGTCCCACGATTCGGTCCAGGAACTCCTGCGGAAGGTCCTGCGTCTCAGATGTGGCCGTAAACTCTTCCAGTTGCGGTATGTTTGTGAAATTGGGCAAAACCGACGCTACCATAGGGCCGGTAAGCGCGAATTTAATCGCCAACTGGCCAATTGTGGAGTCCATGTTCTCCATGAGGAAGTCCAGATGAGCGATCTTCTTCAACGAGTTGTCGAGCCAGACTTGCCTGCGGTGGCTGCGGTGGTCGCTGGCCTCGAACACCGTGTCCTTGTTGTAGGTGCCATCCAGCATTCCTGATGCGTGCGGCACCCTGGTCACAAGCCCGGTCTGTTCCCGCTCCGCGGAGGGGAACCACTTGCGAGTGGGTTCCTGCTCCAGAATGCTGTAGATAATCTGCATGGCCCTGGCATGCCGTTCCGATATCGCGGCCTCGCCCTCCTCCTCCCAACCAATGTCCGGACCGATGGCAAAGCCGTAGTTAAGTATCTTGCCCTCTATGGTAAGCTCGTCCAGCGTGCCGTAAAGCTCGTCGTTTTCGATGGCATCCATCTTGGGATTGTGTAGCTGGTACAGGTCAATGTAATCGGTATTCAGGCGGCGCAGGCTCTGTTCGCAGGCGTAACGGATAAACTCCGGCGTCCACTTCTGGGGACGTTCCGTGTGGCCCTCCCGCTCTACGTTAGTGTAAAAGTCGTAGCCAAACTTGGTCCCTATGATTACCTCGTGGCGGTGCTTACCCAAAGCCTTGGCAAGGATCTCCTCGCCGTAGCCTTCCCCGTACGTATCACCTGTGTCGAAGTAGTTGACCCCCAGGTCCAACGCCTTCGTGAGAAGGTTGATGCCCTCCGGCTCCTCGATCTTTCCCCACCAGTTGGTGGCGACCGTCCACACGCCAAAACCGACTTCGGATACTTTGAGGTCCGTGGTGCCTAGCTGCCTGTATCTCACACTTACCTGCCTTAATCAGATTTCCCAACTTTTATGGGCGGCGAATATCAAAAATCGCGTGCTAAACGGCCGTGGGCGTACCGCCAAGCACCTGCCTGAGGGCCTCCGCCTGCCCTTCGTAGGCCTGGTCCGAGAGCACCGGAGTCATGATGCTCAGAGGTACGTCTTGACCCAGCTCAACCCACGACTTGCATCCCGCATACTCGTCCAACACTGGTAACGCCTGGGGCTGCTGTAGCTCGTATACGCGCAGGAGGGCAATAGTCACCGGCTGCTTGGGCCGCCAGTGCAAACGCTTGTTGGCATAGTCTGTGGTCCAGATGTGATACGGCGACACTTCGTCCAGCAGGTCCTGCTCACTTACCTGGAACTTGTCCGTTACCTGGCACCAGTAACCCAGCGACACCAGACCAGGAACGTCGTTCTCATCCAGCGTTTGCTGCAGACCGTCCTGGTACTCAGGCTTGACAAGCTCCGCGTTCTGATGCTCGTAGGTCGGGTAGAGCAGGAATTCAGGATGCACAACCCGGAACTCCCTGTCGTCGATGTGTATTCCTCCCTTGCGGAGGATGAGTATTTGCTTGCCCTCGGAAAGGGCCTTGACCGCGACCGCCCACTCCTTCAGGGCCAGGTCTGAGCTCGGTGGCAGCATCATCTACGGCGCCTCCATTATTGCTTCATAATGCGCGGGCATGTTGCTTTTGACTAGCTTTCATTATACGCAACGGGGCCGACCGTAGTCGAATGCAGACCCAATCGCCTTTCGGCGAATTCGAGGTACGTTGTATGTATCATCGCCCCGCCGGCGCCAAACTTAACAGCCTCTGTGTACTGCAAATCAATTCGCCGGGATGGGGCTTACGGGGCATCCCCTTCGGAGGCCTCCCAAGGCAAGGGCTTCTGATCCCGCAGGAATGCGAGGAACGCCTTCTGCGCCGGCGGCAGGTTCTTGTCGTCGCGGTGGAACACCGTCAGGGGCCGGTGGCAATCCCAACCATGCACTTCCACAATCGTGAGGAAGCCGACCAGAGTATTGGGCTCGACCGCATATCTGGAAACAACACCCAGACCAAGTCCCGCGGCCACTGCCCTTTTCACGGCTTCGTTGCTCCCTAGCTCCATGTTGACCTTAATGGCGATGCCACTCTTGCTGAGGTACTCCTCGGCGGTGCGGCGCGTAGCCGAGCCTTCCTCTCGCAGTATAAATTCCTGGCCAATCAGGTCTTCCATCGAGACGTTACCGGCCATGGCGATGGGGTGTTCCGGCGAAGCAATGATGACGATCTCGTCTTCGACGTAGGTGAATGACGCCAGCCCAGGCAGACTCACCGTCGCACCGGCCATTCCCAGGTCTAGCTCATGATTAATGATACGTTCCACGATGGACTGGGTGTTGGATATGGCCAGCGAGACCTCTACACCAGGGTATCGCTTGCGGAACTTGCCGATGGCCCAGGGAAGTATGTACTCGCCAGGCGTCGAGGACGAACCTATTGTAAGCCGTCCGGCCTTCAGGCCCTGGATGTCCTGTACGGCGCTACGCATCTCCTCCGAGAGGGCGAATATGCGTTGGGTGTATCCGAAAACCGCTTCGCCCGTGTCGGTAAGCTGCAGCCCGCGGCGTAGCCTGTGAATAAGGGGCGCGCCCAGCGTGGCCTCCAACTCTCGTACCTGGATGGATACGGCAGGTTGACTTATGGAGAGATCGTCGGCAGCCTTAGAAAAGCTGCCTAATCTGGCAACGGTGTGGAAGATGTGGAGCTGGTGGAAGTTGGTTTCCGGCATAATTCGCAGCTTATGACATGGACTGGTTGAATTTAATCAGCATTATACGAAAGATGCGGGCTAATTTCAGTAGACTGGTTCCATTCCACTGTTCCGCCGGACGCGCGTAGTGGACTTATTTACGAGTGAACAATTTGCTAAGATTCCTCGGGCAGATTAAGCAGGACTGATATGGAGGGGTGCAAAAGGTGCTAGCCAGGGCGTTTAGGGCGACAATTCTTGATGGCAGGGTCTACCGGCAAATAGGCGATGACCCGAGGGAGATGTTCACTTCCCTTATGATTGTCGTCTTGTCCGGGGCCGCTCTGGGCCTCGGAGTGCGCAGCGTGGTCGTGGGCACGTTCGAAGGTTCACCCACGCTCCTGTTTGTCCTGGTAGGCATTAGTTCCAGGATTACGGGATGGTTCCTTTGGGCCGGGATTGTCTACATACTTGGAACCAAGATTTTCGGAGGCAAGGCGGGCTTTCGTGCTCTGCTGAGGGGGATGGGGCTTGCCTTCGCACCGGGAATATTAAGCGCTTTCGCGGAGCTGCCTGTGGTAGGATTCGGCCTATTGATATTCTCCATGTTCTGGATCTTCGCGGCGGGGCTGCTCGCCATTCGCGAGACGCAACAGTTCGGCTGGCTGAAAGCGCTCATCTGCAATGCCATTGGCTGGTATCCCGCAGTTGTCGGCATTCTCATCGTAATGATGCCGATATCTGGGCCGCCATCATTAGACTAGCCTAGAGACGTGGCAGACTGAACGTACCTCTCGACGACATCCCACCCGTTGCCAAGCAGGCTCCGCATGTTGGCCGTTGTGGTCTGCACGACCTCTTCAACGTCCTTGCCCTGAAGCTCGGCCAGTTTTTCCGCGATGACCCGTGTGTGCCTGGGCTCGGTCCAGTTGTCGCGCCTGGCTTTGAACGGCTGTGGCGCGGAGTCGGTCTCCAGAACAATGCGCTCAAGCGGAAGGTTGGCGGCCACCGCCTGCAGTTCCGGCAGCCTGAGAAGCGGTCTCGCCAGGGAGATGTAGAGGCCCATGTCCATGACCCGCTTCGCCTCAGCCATGGTGCCCTGAAAGTAGTGCATCACGCCGCCGACCTCGTAGGCCCTCTCCTCCCTGAGCACTCGAAACACCTCGTCGTGCGACTCCCTGCTGTGGAACACCACAGGCCGGCCCAGCTCTCGCGCAAGGCGTATCTGCTGACGGAACGCCGTGTACTGTAGGGCTCTGTCCGGCGTGCCATCCATGAAATCCAGCCCAGTCTCGCTAATGACCAGCGCCTTGTCCGTGGACAATGCCATTTCTTTCAGACGCTCGTATGTGGAATCGTCGAATGGCTCCTCGATGTTCATCGGGTGGATGCCCACACCGGAGAAGAAGTCCGGGAATTTAGCCGAAAGCTCCAAAGAGCGCCTGGTAGATGCCAGTGTAGTGCCCGCGGATATGACAAATCCGACGCCGGCATCTCGGCCTCTTTTCAGAATCTCGGAGACCTCGTCATTCGTATATGAGTCCAGGTGGACGTGGCAATCTACAAGCATAAGTGTGGGCCTGGGGGCGCCTGTCTGCGTGGAATTGGTAAGCGGCTTTGATTATACTACAGAGGCAATATGTCGCCCACGAGGCCCTTGGGCGCCAGAGGTCTTGCGCGAGGCCATGCAACGCCATTTAACGAATCTCGGCCATATCTCGCCGGGCATGGATGTCAGTGGATTCGACCCATGGCCTGAGTTCCAGAGCACGGACTGCGGCCAAGGGTGTGGGAGGCCAGTGCAGAACAGAACGGACCTCCCAGGCTATGTGTCGACCGGCGGGATTGCATGAACCTCAGTTCAAAGGCCCTTGTCTATCAGGCTGTACTGCCGGGGGTTATGGCCTTGTTGATGCTGATATCCTGCGCTCGGCCGGGCGACGATTCAGGCGACGCAGCGTTGCCGATAGCCGTGACCACCACACCCGCCGCTACTTCGCCGGCAGCCACTGTGGAGTCCCGAGAGGCCATGATTCCCACGCCGGCGAGCACGGCAACTCCCGCTCCGACAATTCAACCAACAGTCACCGAGCCGATTCCTACAGCAATCCCTTCCCCGGTCGTACCCCTCGCCATATCAACGTCCGTGCCGGTTGGAGAAGCGAGTAGAGGCGGCACCCTGAACATAGCCAGCCGACAGGCCATCACGCACTACGACGTGCACAGCGACGTTTCGCCGGCCTTGTCCACGTGGGGTCCGGGCATTGCATACAGCAGGCTCATGAGATTCCAGTCAGGGCCGGGAATCGCTCTGCCCAGCCTTCAGGTGCAGTGCGACCTCTGCTCAAGTTGGAGCATGGTCGACGATACGACGATCGAATTCCAAATCCGCGAAAACGCCACTTGGCAGGATATCAGCCCGGTCAACGGCAGGGCCGTCACTGCGGACGACGTGGTGTTTAGCTACCGGAGACAGCAACGAAGCGAGGCCCCCAACGCCGCTCTGCTTCATCTTCTGGACAGCATGGAGGCCACCGATTCAGGCACGCTTCGCCTCAGCCTGAAGGCCCCGGACGCCGATTTCATGGTGGCGTTGGCGGACGGCCATTCCAAGATAGTCGCGCCCGAGGCCGTGGAGTTGACGGGCGACCTTATCGACGGCCCGACGGTTGGTTCCGGCCCGTGGATTCTGAAGGACACCAGGCCGGGGGTGAGGCACTTCTTCGAGTCTAACCCGGACTACTACGAAGAGGGCTACCCTCTACTGGATGGACTCAACATACACGTGCTGCAGGATGCGGGCACCCGCGATGCGGCATTTCAGGTGCGTAACATCGACGTGCACCAGATGTCGCCCGTGCAGTGGCGAGACCACGTAGGCCGCGTGCCGGACGCTCCGGGCCTGCTTTCCCCCGACCAGGGCACTGGCCTTGAGGTGGCAATGAACGCCGGCTCCGGGCCGTTTCAGGACGCCCGACTGCGTCGCGCCGCTATGCTGTCCATGGACCCGTGGGGCGCCGTCGAGGATATTTGGCTGGGCGCCGCAGCGGTAGGGCAGGGCGTCCCATCCCCTGCCGCGGACTGGCTTCTGCCGGAAGACGTCATGCGGACCTTCTTCGGCGACGCCACCCAGGCGCGTCTCCTGGTTTCCGAATCGGAAAGTGAAACGCCGATATCCGTGACCATCAAGGTTGGCGATTTTGGCGTGTCGTACCTCGACCATGCGGCTCGAATCGCAGATGAGATGCGGGCAGTCGGCTTCGAACCGGAAATCGAGGTGGTCAACCGCCGTATATTCGGAGAGGACGTCTGGCTTGGGGGAGACTACCAGATGTTCGTGGGGCCCATGGCGCCGGTCCTGTCTCCCAACGCATACCTGCTGTCTGTGCTGCACAGCGGCGGCCAGTGGAACACCACAGGCGTGCGCGACGCCGCGCTGGATGCCCTGATCGAATCGCAGGCCCAGGAACTCGACCCGACAAAGCGCAAGGAGCTGTTTCTGGAGGTGCAGCGGAGGACAATGGACAACGCGCACCGCTTCGTGGCCGCCGGAGGGGTGTCGATCTGGACCTGGTGGCCCAGGGTGCGGGGTTTCCACCCCAACTTCGCGGGGTTCGAGTATGCGCACTGGTCGAGGGTCTATGTGCGGTAGTTTTGCATGATGAGCAAAAGGCGATGCGTAGACACAGGCCGTTTCCCGCAACGGCCCATCAACCGTCCGGTCTATTGGCGGTAAACCAGTCCGTAATCTCAGACCCGGATGCGGCCCACACGCCGTCCATCTTCATTATCTCACCCAACGCATCATCGAGGCTGCCGATGCGATAGGGCTGGCCGATGAGCCACGGATGCAGGTTGAGCACCATGAGCCGTCCGCTTTCCGCCGCGTCCCCGTGCATGGTGACGAAGCTGTCTTTTATCGATTTAGCGTACGTGTAAAATGGGATCTTCCTGTCCCACATGGCGATAACGTCGTCCAGCTCCCACATGATGGGCAACGCCGTGAGGTTACCTGCAGACGTGGTCATGGGGTAGGGCTGCTCGTCGTTGGTCCAGTCGCAGACGTAGCGTATACCCGCATCGGCCAGCAACTGGGGCGTTCTGGCCGACTCGCCGTATTCAGGCCCGAGCCAGCCCACAGGTGCCGCCCCTGTCGCCAGGGAAAGCGCGTCCATGGATGTCCTGATGTACTCCCGCTCCTCTTGCTCGCTCATGTTGCTGGTAATCATCCGGCTTGCGGAGATGCCGTGGCCAATGATCTCGCAGCCCCGGCCGAGGCAGTGGCGGACAAGGTAGGGGTAGTGCTCGGCGGTAAGCGCGTCCATGGCGATCGTTGGCCTGATGCCATGGCGCTCCAGGACATCCAGCACCCGGAATATGCCGACACGGTGCCCGTACTCCCTGTGCGACAACTGCGCGTATTCCGGAAAGGTAATCCTGCCCAGGCCGCCCGCAGGCACGGACGGGCCGTAGCTTCCTTCCGGCGCCACCCACTCCACGTGGTCCAGATTCAGTATCACGCACAGCGCCATGCGCGCGTCGTTCGGCCATCGAAGCGCCGGCCTGTCCACGATGGGCGACCAGGCGTAGTGGGGATGGTCCATGCCGTATGTGCGTTCTGTGGGCATCTCTATTTCTCCGTTTTCACGTTGGGAATCGGGCCAGGCTAAGAGTTAACGGTTTTGGCGTGGGCGACGGTGGCGTCGTAGTAGTTGGCGATGTAATAGTCCGCGATGTCGTCAGCCGTGGTCTGCCACACCGCTTCGTGCGACGTGATGTACTTCAGGATCTCATCCAGGTACTTGATGCGGTGGGGCTGTCCTATGACGTAAGGGTGCAGCGAGATGCACATGACCCTGCCACTGTCCTCGCCCTCCCTGTACAGCTGGTCGAACTGCGCCTTGCACATGCGTACGAAGTACTCGCCGTCGAAGTGCGTGCGAAAAGTGGGAGCGTCGTTCAGCTCGAAAGAGTAGGGCACCGATATCAGTTTGCCTGACTTGACGTTTATCGGCACCGGCTGGTCGTCATGCACCCAATCGGTGTGGTAGATGAGGCCGGCCTCCGCCATGAGGTCCGGCGTCCGCACCGTGTTGGATACCGCCGGGCCAAGCATGCCTTTGAGCTTCTTGCCGGTGTGCCTGCGAAGCGTCTCGATGCAGTCCTGGTAGAACTCGCGTTCCTGCTCCTCGGTATACGCACTGAGGTACTGCGTGTTGTATATGCCGTGGTTCATGAAGTCCCAGTCTCTCTTGGTCATAGCCTCGGCTATCTCCGGGTAGTGGTCCAGCACCGCCATGTTGAGAGATACGCAGCACCGTATGTCGTACCGGTCCAACACCTCCAGCATGCGCCAGAAACCCACGCGGTTGCCATAGTCCCGGTACGAGTACTCCCGAACATCGGGGTACGGCGTTCTGGGCCAGGGATTTCGCACCCCGTCATAGTCGGGCAGGTACTCGTAATGCTCGACG
>JACZVF010000264.1 GCA_022572805.1 Chloroflexota bacterium | reverse complement strand
CAATGCGGACCTGGGCCTGTGCCGCACTGTACTGGGCCTTGATGACCTCTTTTTTGGTGCGGAAGGCGCTTACCTTCGCCTGAAGGCGCTGCTGCATATTGGTGAGTTTCTCCTGTTCCAGCTCCATGTCGTCTATCTGCTGGTCCAGGCCTTCCAATTGCAGAAGGGAGGTCTGTTTGTGCTGAAGCGCGAGGCGGGCCAGGTCTTCCCGACCCAGCTCCATGGCCTTGCGGGCGCGCGCGTCAATCGCCGCGATGTCGTTCTTCGCCTTGGCGGCCTGGCTCATCAGCATGCGCTTGGCGGTGACCATCTTCGTCACGTTCTCGCGGACCCTACGCAGGGACTCCAGTTGCTTCTCGTAGGCGTAGTCCAGCGTCTCGTTGGGGTTCTCCGCGTCGTCGACGATGCGGTTCATCTTGGCTTTGACCACGGTCGACATTCTAGATAGCAGTCCCATTTCCACCTCCCTTGTTCGGTCCCGGGGTGATCACATCTGTGCGTTGGCGGTATTCAGGCGTCGGATTCTTGGGCATCAGAAGCTGGACTCGCGTTTCCTGACCAGCCCCACGATCCCCATCACTCCGGCTATTATGCCCGCAATGATTAGACCAATTCCGAGCACGTTTAGGATTAACCTGACGACCCATTCGAGGGCGTTGGACTGGACGATTAGTCCAAGGATGATGAGAAAAATCGCCCCTACTATAAGGCTGCTGCTTCCTAGCCTGCGCATGAAAGCTCCTTCATCTGCTCATTACCTGTCAACTGCTCAATAACCGTAAGACAAGAGTGATTATGATTATAACGCATGCAGAAACGCAAGGGCCGCCGGCATCGTGGATTTGCTTAGATTCCTGGCCGAAGGGGCGTCCATAGGATACCGATTGCTGGAACGCTGCCAAACGCGCTATCACGACTACTGGACGACCTTTCGGAGCTGCGGCTTTTGGTCCATCCGTTTGGAAAGCCATTGGCGATTCACGGTGGCTCACTCCCAGCCTTTCCAGGCACGCATCCCTCACTTCGTTGCCCTGGTATATTATGAAGTCCTCGGACACACCCCTGCACTTGCTGGAAGACATCACTAGCAGGCTGCGACACCGCTGCGCCATGCTGCGCCAGGAATACCCCATCCCAGGGCCCCCGGTCCTTGAGAAGCCGCAGCATTTCGCCCGCGATGCGGTCGAAGGCGTCCCTGGTGATGGTGCCGATAGGACCGGCGTGGGCGTACAGCAGAGGGACCACCTCGCGGCCGAAGTCGTCTTCGGCCTGCAGGAAGCCTGCGTTGGTGTGAAAGGAGTCCCTTTACTCGTCCACCAGCTCCTGGCCGCGAACGAACCCCGTCCCCTTAAATTCCCGATACGTGGCCGGCACCGGGGAAAACGTGTTGGTCTCGTGGGCCATGCCCAGCAGCGCGATTCGCATTTTATTGGATGCTCCAGCTCAACGATTTTGCGTTCGTATTGATTGTGGCCGGCTGTTTCAAATGCCCATCAGGAAATCAACGCCCGGCATTTTCGCGAATGGTATTCAATGCGGCCGGATGTCTCAAATATTCAGGTGGCGAAACGGAGATTAACCGGGGGCGCAGAAAATCATTTCTCAGATAGGATTTCTGATATATTAGGTTTGGTTGCGGCATATGCCGGTTGCGGTACGTTTCACTGTTCAGACGTATATACTGGTCGGCCACGCCCAATACCCAAAAAAAGGAGTGGGATGAGGGGAAAGGACTTTTTGTCTGTAGCCGACCTCTCGTCGGCAGAGGTGCTGCAGATGGTGTGCAAGGCCAAGGCCATGAAGGCTGGTAGCACCGCGCGGCCACTGGAAGGCAAGCAGTTCGCCCTGCTCTTCGAGAAGCCATCCCTGCGGACCCGCGTTAGCTTCGAGGTGGGCATACGACAGCTGGGCGGCCAGTGCATCTACCTCAGCAAAGACGACGTTGGCCTGGGTACACGGGAGCCGGAGGAGGACGTGGCCAGGGTGCTGGACCGCTGGGTGGACGGCATTATCGCCAGGGTCTACTCTCACCGCAGCCTGGAGATTCTGTCCGAGCACACGTCGATTCCCGTGGTGAACGCGCTGTCGGACCTGGAGCATCCCTGCCAGGCCATGGCGGACATGCTTACGATACAGGAGCACAAGGGCAGCTTCGATGGGCTCCGGGTAGCCTTCGTGGGAGACGGGAACAACGTGGCCTCCAGCCTGTCCATTGCCTGCGCGTCGGTAGGCGCCGATTTCGTGCTGGCCTCGCCCAGGGAATACCGGATGCCCGCGCAGGTGCTGGAGGAGGCGAAGCGCAGGGCCGCCGTCAGCGAGTCGGCAATAGAATGGGTCGAGACGCCTGCCGAAGCCGTCAAGGATGCCGACGTGGTTTACACCGACACATGGGTTAGCATGGGGCACGAGAATGAGAAGGCGGAGCGACTGGGCGTCTTTAGGGATTACAAGGTGGACGAGAGCCTCGTCAAAGGCGCCAAATCGGACTTTGTGTTCATGCACGACATGCCGGCATATCGTGGCCAGGAGGTATCCGAAGGGATGATCGACCACCCCAGGTCCGTGGTGTTCGATCAGGCGGAGAATCGGCTCCACGCTCAAAAGGCGATTCTAGCGGAGCTTTTTTCGTAAATGTTTTGCATACAGGGCCAAACAAGACACGACATAATTCGACGTGGAAGTGCAGTGAAGGGGACCTGAGCTAGCTGATGGTATCGAGTGTAAAGCCTCTGGTGGCGATTGTGGGACGGCCCAACGTGGGCAAGTCCACGCTGTTCAACCGGCTGGTTGGCAAACCTACAGCCATAGTGTCGGACATCGCCGGCACGACCCGCGACCGGGTGATGGTGGAGATCGAATGGGGCGAGTACCCCTTCATTCTGGTGGACACCGGTGGCCTCGACATATTTCCCGAGACGGACCTGTGGCGGCAGGTCAAGGGCCAGATAGACGTGGCTATCGACGAGGCGGACGTCATCATCATGATGGTCGATACCGACGCGGGCGTCACGCCGGGCGACGTTGATGTGGCCGGCGAATTGCGAAAGACGGATACGCCGATAGTTCTCGTAGCCAACAAGGCGGACAACGACCGACGGCAAGCCGCGGCAGTGGAGTTCTACGAGCTCGGCATGGGGGAGCCGATTCCCATCAGCGCCTACCACAACATCGGCATCGACGAGATGATGGCTGAGGTAATCGCCCGGTTCCCGAACGACCCAGCCTTTCCGGAGCCGGACTCGGACCTGAAGCTGGCCATCGTTGGCAGGCCCAACGTGGGCAAGTCCCTGCTGCTTAATACCATTGCCGGCGAGGACCGCGCGATAGTCAGCGAAATTCCCGGCACTACCAGGGACACGCTGGACACGCTGATAGTGCACGACGACTGGTCCACGCTGCTCATAGATACGGCGGGCATACGCCGCAGGGGCAGCGTCGAGCGGGGCATCGAGCGGTACAGTGTGCTGCGCTCCATGCGCGCCATCGACCGCGCCGATGTGGTCGTGCTCCTCATGGATGCCACCGAGCTGGCCAGCAGCCAGGACACCCACATTGCCAAGTACATACTGGACGGGTTCAAGGGGATCGTTCTGGCGGTCAACAAGTGGGACCTGGCCAGGGAGTTGGAACTCACTGAGGAAAAGGCCATACAGATGGTGCGGGACCGCTTCCGGTTCGCGTCCTATGCGCCAATCTGCCTGGTCTCCGCGCTGGAAGGCACCGGCATTGATGAGCTTCTGGACACCGCGAAGGACGTTTTCGTGGAGTGGAGCAAGGGCGTGCCGCGCTACGACCTGAGGCGTCGTTTCATGACCGCCG
>JACZVF010000263.1 GCA_022572805.1 Chloroflexota bacterium | reverse complement strand
AGCCCGCCTCCTCGATGCACCGCTGTGCAACCAGGCAACCGGCGTATGCCTGCGCCGCCGGGTAGTCCACAACACGCTGGCCGACATCTGCCAACTGGCCAATCACGTCTGCCGCAGTTGGTCCGTAATCCGGCGAGAACAATACGCCCGGTTCCCACTGGCTGGGCCCCAGAATTCCCTCTGCCGCGTCTCCCAGGTCTTCGCCGAAGGACGCCAACGGCGCGGCGATAAGGGCCACGAACTCGATGTTCAGCCGCGCGTGATGTAGCTGCCGGGCGAGCTCTACGTCATCCTCGATGCGCCCAACGCCCAGAAGCAGGTCCGGCGGGTCTTTCCGCAAACGTTCAATAATTGACTCGATGGCTTTTGCGCTGCTAACGGCATATGTAATGACTGTCGGCGGAGGCAGGCGGAGGCCCTCGAAATGCTCCAACGCGCCTGACGCCACCTGCCTGGGAAACTCGCCCGCCGTGGAGTGCACTACAGCCACTCTCCGAAGTTCAGGCATGCGACACAGCGCGTAGCCGATGACGCCGTGGAAGTATGTGGATGCGGGACTGAGGATATCTACCGCCGTGCCTTGTGCCTGGGAACCCAGCGCGCCTCCGTGGTTCCACAACACGCGGCCGTGCTCCGCCGCAACCCTGGCCGCGCTCCTGGCGAGGCCGCTGGAGTAGGGGCCAAGAAGAACGCTCACGTCGTCGGACTCAATTAGACGTTGGGTAAGCGTCCGGCACCGCTGCGGGCTGCTCTCGTCGTCGTAGTGGACCAGCTCGACCTGGAAACGGGCGTCTCCCATGGCGATGCCGCCTGCGCGGTTGACCCACCGCGCCCAGGCCTGCGCGCCCGCCAGCGCCTGCTTGCCGGGGTAGGCGTACCTGCCCGTCAAAGAGGCCGTCATGCCGACCCGGATGTTAGAGATGCTGGGCTCTCCGCCTGACACGGCCGGTCTAGTCCAGGCTGAAAGACTCGCCTGCGACGTAGCGCTGCCAGTCTCCGTTCCTGTATACGGTGACGTTGCCGGAGCCGAGGACGGTCCAGCTGCCGGGACCGCTCAGGCATCCGGTGGCGCCGTCGATGCCCAGCGCCCACAGATCGGCAGGAGCGTTGGCGGCCAGGTCCTCGGACGTTGATTCAGGAGCGCTGCGTTCGTGGTGCGGCAGCGAGACGACGCCGGGGACGATTCCCAGGGCCTCCCGCCACTCGCGGAAGCGCATCCAGGAGCCCATCACCATGGCGCCCGCGCTGGAGCCCGCAAGAATGGCGTCACGCTCCAGCAGCTCTTCCAGCTTTCGTAGAAGAAGTGAACCCTGCAGCACATCCAGGAGGTTTGCGGGATTGCCGCCGGTGAAGTACACCAGGTCTGCGCTATCCACCTCGGAAATTAGCGCTTCATCGTTGGCGTGCTCCGACGTGGTCACCATGAGCGGCGCGGCTTCTGCTCCCAACGCCTGGAAATGGTCCACGCCATGGGAGGCGGCCAGGGGGGCGTTTTCATGCGCTGCCGCCGTCGGGACCACCAGCAGCCTGGGCCGGTCCTTGCCGGTTGCCCTTACGAGCTCGGCGTCCATCTCCCTGCATGCGGGCCTGAACTCGTCCCCACCCACCAGCGCGATACGGCCAGCCATCCTTCAATCTCCTATTCCATTTTGATACCTTGACTTAAACCATCTTAGCAAAATGGTAATTCCTGCTACGCAGGTTGCGCTAGGTCAATTGCACGGCCACCCGGCCCGTACGGACGTTGCCCACGAAAACGGCAAATGCAAGGGCCAGCAATATCGCCCCGCCTACGTAAACGAAGGTCAGCGTGGTGAAGCCCAGCACCGCGAACGCTATAAGCGGTCCCAACGCCGAGCCGGTGTCCTGCCACGTGGCGTACCGGCTCATTATCTGCGCGCGCCTTCCCTCAGGCGCTAGCCCGCCCACCAGCGAGTCCAGCGCCGTAATGGACGCGGCGGTGGCGGCAAAGGCCAACGGCAGCCAGGCCACGATGAGCCAGAACGAAGGCGAAAACGCCAGCAGCAGCAACGCCACCAGGCAAATGGGCAGCGACACAGCGAGTATACGAGTGCGGCCAAACCTGTCGCCTATGTGCCCGAAGTACGGCGCGGACAGTCCCGATATCCACCGCGTCGAGATGAGCATGCCGTTCAGCGTAGCGATGCCGATCATGATACCGCCAACCGCGGCGCCCGCACCCAGCCGCTGGTTGAGGAAGTAGCCCAGCGAAGATATGAGCACCCCATTCATCACCAGCTGGAAGCTGAAATAAGTGAAACTGGCGGACAGGATCATGCGCCGCTCCCTGAATGACAGCTCCGGCGCCCTGGAAATCAAAACGTCCCAAATTCTCTTGGATAATGGTGCAAAACGAGATAGTGATTCATCGTACGCAGTTGTGTAGTCGGACCGAGATGAGAAACCGGAAGTGGCTTTGGCAGCAGGCTGTGATTTTGTCTGACAAGGCTTTGCACTTGAATCTGCCTGGTCATCAGCAGGCCGTTGGCTTCCGCTACGCAGCAGGGCTATGGCCGCAGGCACCCCCAGCAGACCCATCGCCGCGATGATCAAAAAGCTGCTGGTGCGGCCTGTCAGATCGAACAGTAGGCCTCCCAGCAAGACGCCGATAATGCTGCCCACACGCATGCCGCTGCTGAAGAAGCCCATGAGCCGGCCACGAGAGCCTTCTACGCTCTCCTCCAACACGACCAGGTAGCCGCTGAGACGGAAGACGGAGAAGGCCATGCCCCACACGATTCTGGCCAAAAGCAAGGCGCTGAACCACGGCGCCGTTCCGTAGATCAGCGTGGCGCCCACGGCTAGCAAAACGCTGGCCAGCAGCGGACCACGCATCCCGATGCGTTCTATTAGCCAGGCGGCGACCTGGTTGGACGCGAGCCGCACGATACGATTGGCGCTGAGCAGCACGCCCACCAGGCCCACGGAAACGCCGAACGCGTCCACCCTGGATGGCAACACGTTGTACAGCATCGAGTCGCCCATAATGGCGGCGGCGAGAACAGCCGTCACCAGCACCACGCGGCGGGGTGCAAGTCTTCGCAGATTGGCCGTCTTAAGCAAGTAGCGGCAGCCCTAATACCGGGGATCGCGCCACTCGAACGCCAGCGTGGCGTAGCGCACGAACACGGCGCCGCCCGGCGCGGCCAGAGGCCCGTTAACCGCCAGCAACGCGATGGTGTGCTTGTCGCCGGGCTTGGGATCGGCGCTGAGCACCACCCGTTGAGGGACGTTGAAGCCCTGAACGGCGCCCCGGTCGCGGTCGCACTCGCCGTCTATCCAGATCTCGCCGTAGTCGTCTATGCAGGTCTCGAGCAGGCAGCGGGTGCCGATTATGCTCCGGCCACCCACCGTCTCCGGAAGCGTAACGTTGATGCGGTACCAGATGAACGACACGCCGTGGGAGTGCCACTCGGCTATGTCGTTGGTGACCTCCCAGCCCGAGTCGTCGTAGTCCGGCAGGCGCGCGGGACTGCCCTCCATCTGTGCAACCAGCCCCTCGTTGGGTTCGCCCGGGACCAGCCCGATGGCGTAACGCCACTGCCCGCCCACCGCCGCCAGGTCCGTGGGGTTTTGCAAGTCCAGTATCGCTCTCGGCATCTTGGGGTCCTTAGTAAACGGCATATAAATATGCTGACCTGATCTCCCGACAATGGAAATCTTTCCTGCGTATTCAGCGCCTGATTATACATAATTCCTGCCTGGATCGCGGGTAAAGTCAGAACGATAAATAGCTTGGGGCCCTGAAATTAAGGAGGCCCCTGAAATTATTCAGGGGCCTCCCTTAGTCGCAGCTTTCCTGC
>JACZVF010000262.1 GCA_022572805.1 Chloroflexota bacterium | reverse complement strand
ATGGACCGAGCCAAGATTGTGGTCCGAAGAATCGAGGCCTCATCAAGGTCAGTTATCCAGTAGACGTTCCCAGTCGATCGATTCCCAGGTCATGGCGGCTTCAGATATAAATAACGGTCTGCTTTTAGTCAACGTAGACACCCAATCTCTTGCCCGTGCCAGAAACGCCGTTTGGAACGTCAGTGCCGTGCTGGTCTCAAACGGTCGGGGCCGTGCGTTGGGGGCGGATGAACAGGCCCGGGCAGCTATGGGGGCCGGCGTCAGAGTTATAGACTGCCAGCGTATGCCGCTCCTACCGGCCTTCGTGGACTCCCATTGCCACGTTATGGCCTACGCCTCCAGCTTGACGGCAGTCGATTGCAGGCCGTCGGCGGTGTCATCCATCGCAGGCATCAAGGACGCGATACGCAGCCGCGCCGCGTCCACGCCCGAAGGACGTTGGGTGCGCGCCGCAGGATACGACGACTTCGCTCTGGCTGAGAAACGCCATCCCACACGCTGGGACCTGGACGAGGCTGCTCCGCGCAACCCTGTTCGGCTGACGCACAGGTCCGGCCACGCGATGGTCTTGAACAGCCCGGCCCTGAACGCCGTCGGCATCTCCGACGCTACTGATGAACCTCCCGGCGGCACCATAGACCGGGGCCCTCTCAGCGGAGAGCCCAGCGGACTGCTGCTGGAAATGGACGAATACGTCCGGGACAGAATGCCTCGGCTTACCGAGGAAGAGCTTCGGTCAGCCATGCGTTTAGCCGGCGACAAGTTCCTCTCCTACGGCATTACGGCTGTGTGCGACGCGTCTCCGGCAAATACCCCGCAGCGCTTCGAGACTTTCAAAAAAATGCAGCAGAGCGGACATTTCCTTCCCCGCGTCACCATGATGGCCGGCGCGAAATACCTGGACCAGTTTGTGGATGAAGGCCTGGGCATGGGGGCTGGGAATGAGCTTTGTAGTGTTGGTCACGCCAAGATAATGCTGACCTTGAGCAGCGGCCGCCTGTCGCCGTCAGAGAACGAGCTTTCCGAGCTAATCGGCAAGGCCCATTCGCGGCAATTTCCCGTGGCTATCCATGCCGTGGAGGCGGAGGCATTGGAAGCAGCCGTCAACGCCCTGGAGAGCGCGACGCCTCTGACTACCCGGAACCGAACTGACCGAATCGAGCACTGCTCCGAGTGTCCGGAAACACTGCTGCCCAGAATAGCCCGGCTGGGCGTCACCGTCGTAACGAATCCTGGGTTCCTGTACCTCAGCGGGGACCGTTACCTGGCGGAGACGAAAAAAGACCGAGTCCCGTGGCTCTACCGCATGAGGTCTCTTATCGAGGCGGGGATACCTGTGGCTGCGGGTTCCGACGCCCCCGTGACGGATCCCAACCCCATGACCGGCATCTACAGCGCGGTTACTCGCCGTTCCCAAGGAGGAAACGAGGTAAATACCGAGGAGCGTTTGGGTCTGGAACAGGCGCTAACCATGCATAGCCGCCCCGTTGACGGGAAAGGTCGGGAAAACCTCCGTGCTCGACAGGTCGACGATAAATTTATCCCCGCCGACCTGGTATTGATGGACAGACCTCTAAACGAGAACGAACCAGAGGAGATTCTTAAAACTAAAGTCGCCATGACCATTCGTGGCGGCGAGGTCGTTTACGAGGCCTAGACTCTCCGCGCAGTAACGAACACTATTATCTCTTCCAGCGAATCGCGGGCGGGGTTCCTGGGAAGAGACATTATGCTGCTCTGCGCCTTGCCGCAATAGTCACCGGCAATGGCGTAGCACTCGGTCAGAATCGACGTGTCCTTAACCATGTCCACGGCGCGCTGAAGCAGGTCTTCGTCACCGGGATGCTTGAACAGCTCAGGTATGACGTTGTCGTTGGGGTAGCGCTCCATGGCGATTAGCGCAGGCAGCGTAAGAATTCCGTGGACCAGGTCGTTGCCAACAGGCTTGCCGATCTCCTGCTCCGTGCCGTCAAAGTCCAGAATGTCGTCCACTATCTGGAACGCCATACCAAGGTTGTAGCCGAAGTCCCGCAGCGCTCCCACGTAGTTCTCCGACAGTCCGCTAAGAACTGCGCCGGACTCGCTGGCAGTAGTGAACAGGGAGGCTGTCTTGTTGTATATGCGTTCGAAATACTGCTCTTTCGTCTGGTTGGGGTTGAATATGTCCGACAACTCCTGGAGTTCGCCGCTGGATAGCTCCATGATGGTCTCGGCGAAACGCCTGATCACCCGTATGTTACCCGTATCGCACACGAAAGTCCCGGAGGCGGCGAAGATATAATCACCCACCAGAACGGCAGCGTTGTCACCCCAGAGTTTGCTTATGGTGGCCCGCCCACGCCTCAATGCCGAGTCGTCTACCGTGTCATCGTGAATCAACGTGGCGATGTGCAGCATCTCCACCGCAGTTGCCATAGTATTCGTCAACGTCTCGTCGTGGGGGCTGAAGTTGGATGCCAACAATGTGATTGCGGGGCGCATTCTCTTACCCGGCGCGGAGAATACATAGTCCAGAAGCTCAGAGAGCAGGGGGAAGCGCTGTTTGGCCATCTCTCTCAGGCCGTCAACGACGCCATCAAGCCTTTCCTGAACGGGCTGGTACAAGGAGGTTGCCTGCAAAAGCTACATTCCCGTCTGTTGGATATTAGCCGCCAATCCGTTGCGCCTCGGCCTCTATGAGGTCCTCATCCAGCTTGCTGAACAGCGGCGTGGGCCTCTCCACTGGCTGACCAGGGACCAGTTGTTCGCGGTCCCATTTCCAGCCGGCATCCTGCACGCTGCCTTCAAGACCCAGCATAGCGTGCAACTTCTCCGCGGTAAACGGCAAATACGGGTACAGCGCGGTCTTCAAGCAGTTTATGACGGCCAGGCTGACCCACAGAGTCCTGGCGGCGTCTGCCTTGTCTACCTTGACAGCCTTCCAGGGCGCCTTCTGGTCCAGGTATCGATTCGCCGACTGGGCCAGCGACATGCCGGCGCCCAAACCTTGACGAAGGCGAACGGCCTCGATCTCCAGAGCGGCGGTATCCAGTCGAGCCTGCGCCTGGTCCAGCAACTGACGGCTCAAGTCGTCTAGCTCACCGCGTTCCGGCACCTTGCCGTCAAAGTTGCGGTTGACCATAGACAGCACTCGATGGACCAGATTGCCGAAGGTCGCCACCAGCTCATCATTATTGCGTCGCACGTACTCCCGCCATGAGAAATCCGAGTCCGATGTCTCCGGCAGAGTTGCCGAAAGCACGTATCGAAGTGGGTCAGGCTCGTAGCGGTCCAGGTAGTCCGGCACCCACACAGCCCAGTTCCTGCTGGTGGAAAGCTTGAAGCCCTCCATGTTGAGGTATTCGTTGGCGGGCACGTCGTACGGTAAGTTCAACCCCTCGTAGCCAAGCAACATGGCCGGCCAGATGACCGTGTGAAAAGGAATGTTGTCCTTGCCCATGAAGTAGTAAGCACGGCAATCGCTTTGCCAGAAGTCCTTCCACCTATCGGCGTTGCCGCTGCTTTCAGCCCACTCCATGGATGCCGACAGGTAACCGACGACCGCCTCGAACCAGACGTACAGCCGCTTGCCCTCGTAGCCATCAAGCGGCACGGGGACGCCCCACGCGATATCCCGGGTGATGGCGCGGTCGTGCAGCCCGCCTTCCAGAAAGCTGATCGTGAAGTTACGGACGTTGGGACGCCAGTGCTTCTGCTTCCGCACCCACTCCAGCAACTGGTCCTCGAAGGCGCTGAGCTTGAGGAAAAAATGCTCCGTCTCCCTGAACTCAGGCGTATTGCCGCAGATCTTACAGACGATGTTGATCAGGTCTTTGGCGTCGAGCG
>JACZVF010000261.1 GCA_022572805.1 Chloroflexota bacterium | reverse complement strand
AAGCTCCCCGCTGAACGCCATGATGTACTCAACGGCTTCGTGGGGCATGTACCCTGGTCTGTCGGGCCGCTTCGACGCCGTTTCGTAATAGCTGTCGCAAATGCCGACGATGCGCGCCAGCAGTGGTATCTCCTTGCCAGACAACCCGTCGGGATAGCCGCTACCGTCCCACCGCTCGTGATGGTGATAGACGCCCTCAGACACCTCGGGGCCGAACCGGTTCATCTGGCTCATTATCTCAGCGCCGAGGACGGCATGCTGCCTTATCAGCAGCTCCTCTTCGGATGTTGGGTTCACCTTGTCTTGCAGTCCAGAGGGAAGCAGTATGTAGCCAATGTCCTTGAACAACGCAGCCATGCCCACGCCGGCTAATTCCAGCATTCCCAGCCCCATGCGCCGCCCTATTAGAAGCGATAGGCCGGCAACTTTCGCCGGCTGTTGAAAGGCATATTCTTTAAGCGATTGGCACCCGGATGCGTTGATCTCGCCGATGACCTCCGGAAAAAGCTCTCTGGTCATCTCGATTATTGGAGTCTCCGCCTCTTCGAGAAGCTCGTCATCTATGAATTTTTCACCCTGGGATTCCACGACGATTGTGCGGAGAGCCTGGGTGGCCATCCCCTCCAGCTCAGGCGCAATCAGTGGTTGCACTGGCACGTCATCTACTCGCCAGTCCTCTATGAACAGCTCGGCGACCTCGTAGATGCTGAACGTTTGCATATGTTCAGGCGTAATGGTCGCGCCTTTGGGTATTAGCTCGAACCCGCGGCTATCGTAGATAGCTCGGCCGAGCTTCATCCCTTCTTTCGCGGTTTTGGCTGATATTCGGCGCACTGGCCCACCCTACTTTCAATAGGAAGCGAATTTCCGCTTTCAGACCTTGGCGGCTCGGGCCGGCCTTGCTCCGGCGGATTCCTTGCTGCTCTTCCTGTAAAAACAGTTGTTAACCCTGGTAAGTCCTAATTCCGCCGCGGCAAGCAGCGACTCTGTAGCGCCGATGAAGAGAACGCCCCTGTCGCGCAACGAGTTTTGAAACCCCCGATAAAGCCTGTCCTTCGCCTCGTCGTTGAAGTAGATGACGACATTCCGGCACATGATCAGGTCGAAGCCCGTCTCGAAGACGTCGCGGAGCAGGTTTTGTTTCTTAAATGTAACCTTCTTCCTCATCTGGTCGGTCAGGGTGTACATATTGTCCGGCTTGTCGAAATACTTGAGCAAAAGTTTTCCGTCTACGTTGTTGACGTCTGCGGACGTGTACGGACCGCCGTTTCTGGCCTTGGCGATCACGGCGTCGTCCAGATCAGTGGCCAGCACCCTGTGGTTCTGACCGGGCGCCAACTCCTCTAGCATCATGGCCACGGAATAGGGTTCGCCTCCATGGGAGCAGCCTGCGCTCCAAACATTGAGCCTTGGCCTATTTTTTAGCAGCTCTGGGAAGACCTCGGTCCGCAGAATCTCGAACTGCTCAGCGTCCCTGAAGAACTCCGACACGTTGATTGTAAGGAAGTCCCTGAGCTTGCTGAGGGCGTCGGGGTCTTTTTTTATTAGCTGGCAATATTCGGCCACACTGGGGGCGTTGGCCGATGACAGGCCCGTCAGACGCCGCCTCATCTGCTGGACCTTGTAATGCGCCAGATCGATCCCCGTAAGCTTTAGAATTTGCTGTGAGATAAGGTCGTATTCCTGGTCGTCCACGTTTACCGATTCCTTTCTGAAAAGGGATAGTCGATCTGGGTTTCGGCTATTCGGAGCACATCTTGACAATCTCGACCGCCATATTCTTCAACGGGGCGACGGTGTCGGCGTGGCCTGCCTCCACAACGCTCCTGGGCATGCCGTAAACAGCGCAGGAAGACTCATGCTCGGCGGCGATCCTGCCCCCCGCCTTCTTGATGCGCGCGGCGCCATCGGTGCCATCGCTGCCCATGCCAGTTAGGACCACCCCCAGGGAGGCCTTGCCGTAAATTTCCGCTACAGACTCCATGGTCAGGTTGACGGCGGGGCGAACGCCACAAACCGTTGGGCCCTGGTCCAAGACAACCTCGCCATTCCTGTTAACGCGCATGTGGTAGCCACCTGGCGCCAACAGGGCTTTCCCGTATTCCAACTGGTCACCCTGTTCTGCTTCTTTCACGCTGTACGGGCAGGCCGCATTCAGCCTATCCGCCAACGACTTGGTGAAGCCCGGAGGCATGTGTTGCACTATCAGAATGACTGCCGGCAGGTCTTGTGGCAACGCCGGCATCAACTCCGCCAGCGCCTTGGGCCCACCTGTAGAACTACCGATGACCAGAATTTTCTTCCTTGCGGAAGAGCCCTTGCGATTTTTTGCCGTGGCCCTGTTCATCCTGGCGATTTTCACCTTGCCAAGAGCCTTAAGCCTGGAAGGCGATATCTTGGATGCCATCTTCACCTTTGTGAGCAGTTCCGACGACTCCTGCGTTCTACCGGCCGGATTCATGGCTGATGGCTTCAGAAAGAAGTCCACAGCCCCCTTTTCCAGGGCCTCAATAGTGGCGCCGGTGTTCTCTCCCGTCATGGCGCTGAGCATTACCACGGGTGTAGGCACCTCGCCCATGATGAGGTCCAGGGCCTGCAGCCCATCCACATTGGGCATGGTGACGTCCAGCGTAACCACGTCCGGTTTCAGGCTCTTGACCTGTTCGAAGGCATCTTGGCCGTCGCGGGCGGTCCCAACGACCTGCAAATCAGAGTCGGAGTCTATTATTTTGGAGATGGCCTTCCTGGCGAAGGCGGAATCGTCTACTACCAGGACTCTGACTTTATCGGTCATTGATTGCTCCGGTAAGCTGAATTACGAAAAAGTTTGATGCGCTCAGGATCACGCCATAATCTTTTCTATGGCTGCCAACACCCGTTCGGCATCAAAGGGCTTCACAACGAAGTCCTTGGCGCCGGCCTTTAGCGCCTCCATAACAATGGACTGCTGCCCCATGGCGGTTACCATGGCCACATTGGCATTGGGGTCCAGCTTCTTGATCTCCTTAAGGGCCTGCAGGCCGTCCATGTCAGGCATGGTTATGTCCAGCAGAACCGCGTCAGGGCTCTCGGCCTTGTAAGTCTCCACGGCCTCTGCGCCGGTGGCGGCCTCAATCACATCGAATCCCTTGGATGTCAGCAGTTTCGTTGCCTTCATCCTCATGAATTGCGCATCGTCAACAACCAGTATTTTAGTCATTTTTTAACCTCACAGCTCTTGCGTCTGACTCCCCACTTGGGTAACCGTTACGCGCCCGGATTCTACGTATAAACGTAGCGTACGGCCGGCGTGGCCCCCGACCTCCTCCGCCGCTATTTTTAGCCCATGTTTTGCCGCCTGCTCCTTTGTCGCCTCTATGTTTCGTTGGCCGGTTTTGAATATTGGGTTGCTATTCTGCGTCTTGGATATCTGGGCACCACCAGCAATCTTGACCAGCAGGCGGACCTTCAGCGCTCCAAGCTTGCTCATCTCATCCAATAAAGACGGAATGGCAGTATCCGCGAACTTTCCGGGCAGAGTAGTATCCCTCCCATCGGACGATGGGAGAACAATATGCACCAGTCCCGCCACCTTGGCGACGGAATCGTAAGCGCTGACGGCTATGCAAGAACCAAGTCCCAGGCAAGAGAGGACGGTCAAAGGATTATTCGACACCTGCATCTCACCCAAACCGACAACGATCATTTCCAGCTCGGTAGTTGTCATTTTTTGCCCCAGCGCTCGGCCAGCGCTGACTGAAGTCCCAAACTCGGCAAGCAGAGAAATGAGCCGTTTATCTGTCTGTCGCGGGTCCCGAAAACCGTCTCCAAGACCAGAGCCTCGTCCATTTCCAGCATTACTTCTGCCA
>JACZVF010000260.1 GCA_022572805.1 Chloroflexota bacterium | reverse complement strand
GGAATCGTCCGCACGGGCCGTCGAGTATGTCGGCGGTTGGCGCAAACGCACCAGCGCCCATGCGCCGGCCAACCGCATCGGCCTGCCTGTCCAATCATATCCAAACATTTCAGATGGGCCAGACGCTGACCTTGCCGAACTGCCCGTCGTAGCCTGGCTCAATGGCTACCTCGCCATTGCGCGCGCGGGAAATGCCTTCAGCTATTCTCTCGCCGGATACCCTGGCAATGTCCCGGATATCGGCGGACATCAGCACGTTTAGCTCCGATTGGAACTCGTCCACGAGGCTGTGGTACTGGTCCGACACGCCCTTGGTGTTCGTGCCGCGCCGCAGCCCCTCGGCGACGATCTGCTGTAGGCCAACGAACGACTTAAAGGCGGGCCTGTTGTTGGCGGCCATCGTAAAGCCTCTGTCGTCTTGCCAGGTCTCCACCTGCCTCTTGGCGAGCTGCTTCACGCGGTAGGTGACGCCCAGTGTGACCTTTCGGCCGCATACGGGACAGACCTCGCCCTTCTGCATAACGTCCTCCGGCGACATACTGACGCCGCATTTGCGGTGGCCCGAGTTGTGGTACTTACCCTCGTCGGGGAAGAACTCCATGGTGCAGTGAATGTTCTGCCTCCTGAGGTCGTCAAGAAGGCCGTCGTAGCTTAGCTCGCCGCCGAACTTGGTCATCTCGCGGCCCAGCTTGGGCGCCGAGTGAGCGTCGGAGAAGGACACTATGGACACATCGTCCAGCTCCGGGATTTGCCAGTTCATTGCCGGGTCGCTGGACAGGCCGGACTCTATGGCCAGCACATGCTTCTTGAGATCGCCGAAGCACTCCTCCAGCGAATCAAAGCCGGACTTCGAGCCAAAAATCCCGAACCAGGGTGTCCACACGTGGGCCGGTATGAGGAGAATGCGGTCGTCGATGTGCAGCAGGGTCTCCAGGAGCTGGCGTGGTGTCAGATGCACCGTGGGCCTGCCGTCGGACGCGAGCTTGCCTTTGTCCGAAAGCGCCTCGGATATGGCTGCGGCGGTGTCGATGCCCGGGGCGAGAATAAGCACATGCACCCTGCGGCTTCGGCCATCCTGTTGGCCGTTGCAGTTAACTTCGGTGCCCATCACGAAGCTGACGCCGTCGAATTCGTAAAGGCCGTTGCCCTGGTCGGTGAGCTTATCCCGCGTCTCCTGAAGCCAGAGAGGATGGGTAAAGTCGGCCGTGGCCAGGAGGTCTATGCCCTTGATCTTGGCCCACCTGGCCAGGCTCTCAAAATTCAGGTCAGGGCTGGTAGCCAGGGCGTAGGACGAGTGCAGGTGAAGGTCGGCTACGTAGGTCATTTCAGTTGTGGCCCGGAGCGGTCCCTGCGCTTACTCAAAAAAACCCTCTTGCCGGAAGACTTCCGCCAGCTTTCCAATGCCCTCGTGGATCTCCTCCGGCGTGTTGTGGCTGTAGGTTAGCCGCAGGTAGTTGTTGCAGTCGCGGCCGGCCCGGAACACGCCGCCTGGGTTGTACTTCACATCCGCATCCACTGCATGGTCCAGGGCCTTCCAGGTATCCGCGCCGGGAGGGAGCTGGACCCACACCATCATTCCGCCTTGAGGCCTTGTCCAGGTGCAGCTTGGCGGGAAGTGCTCCTTTAGCGCGGCCAGCAGGGCGTCGCGCCGCATCATCAGTCCCTTACGGACCCTCTCGATGTGTTCGTCCTTGTGGTAGCGAAGGTACTCGTAGACCATCATTCCGGCAAGGTGGCTTGGCCGCCTGGCTTCCAATACGTCCAGAACGGGCTGGGGCGCGACGCCGTACCCCAGACGTAATCCGCAGCCCAGCAGCTTCGTGTACGACGACACGTACACCACCGAGTCCTGGTCATCCATGCCCAGCATGCTTGGGGGCAGCGGGTCCCCGTCTATGCGAAAGTCTGCGTAGGACTCGTTCTCCAGGATGGGCACGCCAAAGTCCTGGGCTATCTCCACCATGTGCTTGCGCCGCTCTGCGCTGAGCGTCACGCCCATGGGATTCTGGTATACGGATATGGCGTAGATTAGCTTCGCCGTCTTGCCCTGGGCCTTGACGGCCTTTATAGCCCGCTCCAACTCCTCGGTGTTCATGCCTTGATCGTCTGTGGGAATGTGCACGACTTCAGCTTGCTTGGAAAGCAGTATTCGCAGGGTGCCCAGGTAGCTGAACTCCTCCAGGAAAACTACGTCGCCGGGGTCTATGAAGGCATCCACGTACAGCTTGATAAAGCCACCGGCCCCGTCGCTAAGCAGAACAGAGTCTACGTCGACGGTGGCGGAACGCCTGTCGCGAAGGTTGTCGGTGATAATGCCGCGCAAACCCTCGTGACCGTTGGGAGGCGGGTATGGCGCCAGGCTTTTGCCCTCTCGCAAGACCACGTCCCTGGCGGCCGCGGAGTATTTCTCCACATCGATGAACTCAGGCACCGCGTTCGTGACGGAGAATATGTATTTTGTATCTGCTCGGAGGCCCGCGGGCATATCAACTTCCGCAGGCCGGTTATGAGACAGCAGGCTGTCATAGTCCATAGGTCAATCCTCTGCGCCTTATTCGATATCGCACTCAGGCGCAGCGGAGTCGGTGTTTATGCGAGCTCCCTACCGCGTCTCAGTCCTAATATCCAAAAAAACCAAATATTAAAGCGGTAGGTGGATCTTCTCCCCGCTCTGGGCGCTGTGAGTGATGGCCTCCATGAACTCCATGTAGCGCACGCCGGTGTCGAAGTCGGTGTGCGTTATGGGCTCTGTCCCTCGAATTGCGTTTATAAACTCCTCTTCAACGCGCCAGCCGCCTGCCTTGTCCGCCGGGATGGGAATCTCCGACAGCCCGCTATCGCCCTTGCGCCCGCCGCTCAACGTCATGCCGGAGGAGTCCAGGTGTATGGTGCCTTCCGTGCCGAAGAACCAGACGCCGTCGTTGGGGGCCAGGCCCGTGACCGTGCTGAACCGCATGCGGACTATCGGGCCTGAGTACATCTCGCACATGGCTTCCACGTGGTCTGGAATGGTTATCACCCTGCGATTGCCGTCGGCGTCGTAGCGGGCCTTCGAGTGCACGCGGGTTAACGCCTGTACGGTTTCGGCAGGGCCCAACCAGCGCATCATCGCTTCATACCAGATGCCCATCTGCATGATGTTGTAGCCGCTGAAGTCCCTGTCATTGCGCCAGTGGTATGGGGTGTCGCGCTCGCCTTCAAGGAACCCGCCCCCGTGCACCACCATGTCCACGGAGAGGATGTCGCCCAGGTAGCCGTCGTCGATAAGCCCCTGCAACGTCTTGTCGACCTTTAGCGTGTGCGGGGCCGGCACGATCTGCGTTATCAGACCGGGGTGCGTCTTGGCGGTCTCCCGCATGATATGGGCCTCTTCCGCCGTGGCGGACATGCGGGCCTCTGTCATGACGTGCTTTTCGTTCTCCAGCGCAGCCAGCACCAGGGTGCAGTGCATGTTCGGCCAAGTTCCTATGCAGATGGCGTTAGTATCGTCGGACTCGATTAGCTCGACCCAGTTGTCGTAAACCGTAGGTATGTCGTACTTATCCGCGACCCGCTGTCCGGACGCCCGGCTGCGGTTGGCCACGCTCACAAGCTCCACGCCGTCCATGGCCTGGAATCCGGGTATGTGCCGCAGCTCCGTGTTGGCGCCTGCGCCCACGAAGCCGATCCGAATGGTTTCGTCTACCATTGATGTGGTCCCTCCAGGTTCTGTTCTTAATTTCCGCCCAAAAATCATTCGGGGCCACGATTATAGGGGAATGGGTATATTGAGTCCAGATGGCGAAATGGCCTGCCAATCAGCCGCCATCAATTAGCGACGGGCTCAGCATTCCGCAACGCAGCGCGATGG
>JACZVF010000050.1 GCA_022572805.1 Chloroflexota bacterium | reverse complement strand
TGAGGATCGGCCGGGGAACCAACGACATGACATTGGGCCCGGCCATGACGCGGGAGCAGGCTGAGGAGGCCGTTCTGGCGGGTGTTCATCTCGCTGTCGAGGCCGCCGAATCGGGTGCGGACCTCATTGCCACCGGGGACATGGGCATAGGCAACACCACCGCATCGAGCGCCATCGCATCCTGTATCACAGGGAAATCGCCGTCCGAGATGACGGGCAAGGGCACCGGGCGCACACCCGACGAGCTGGTGCATAAGGCCGCCGTAATCCAGAAGGCTCTGGCGGTGAATCAGCCGGACGCCGCCGACGCTCTGGATGTGTTATCCAAGGTCGGAGGCTTCGAGATCGGACTCCTGGCCGGTGTGGTCCTTGGGGCAGCCGGCATGCGCCGGGCCGTCGTGTTGGACGGGTTCATTTCCGGGGCGGCGGGACTGATCGCCCATGGATTATGCCCGAGAGCCCGTGATTACATGTTCGCCTCACATCGCTCTGCGGAGAAGGGGCACAGGGCCGTGCTGTCTCATCTCAAGCTGCGGCCACTGCTGGACCTGGGCCTGCGTCTGGGCGAAGGCACCGGTGCGGTGCTGGCCATGACGCTGGTTGAGATTGCGGCGGCGTGTCTGTCTGATATGGCTACCTTCGGCGAGGCCGGCGTTTCCGACAGGGAAGATGAGCAGGTGCTGGCCTCGGAGCCCAGCTAATGAACTCGCTGCGGCTGGCTATTGGCTTCATGTCGATACTGCCCGTCGCACCCCGCGATACGCCCATGCAGCTGGCCTCAGCCCGCGCCTACTTCCCGCTGGTCGGCCTGATTCTTGGGGGCATCCTCGCTGTCCTGGACCTTGTGTTGAGGCCTGTGCTGCCGGCTCTGCTGCTATCGACGGTGCTGGTTACCGCCCTGATCGTCCTGACCCGCGCCCTGCACATGGATGGATTCATGGATTCTTGCGATGCGTTGCTGGGTGGCTTTACCCGCGAACGTCGTCTGGAGATTCTCAAGGACCCCCATGTAGGCGCCTTCGCGGTCATCGGCGTCGTGGCCCTGCTTCTTATTCAAGTTACCGCCCTTGCAGACATACCCGATCACACCAGGGCCTTCGTACTCGTCCTGTTTCCCTGTCTGGCCCGGTGGGGGATCCTGCTTTCCATGGACCTGTTTCCATACGTCAGGCACCAGGGTCTGGGAACGGCGTTCCAGTCGGGCCGGCGGGCGTGGCAACTGGCCCTTGGATTCGTCACGGCCCTGGCAGCCGGCGTTCTGCTGGTCGGCGTGATGGGCATTGTTCTGATGGCCCTGGCATCCGCCGTTGCGTGGGGACTGGGCTGGTGGGCGTCCAGTCTGCTCGGAGGCGTGACGGGGGACATCTACGGCGCCATTAACGAGGTCTCAGAGGCTGCAGTGCTGGTGCTTGCGGTTGTTGTTCTGTCAAGATCGCCGCTGGCCTTGCAATCGCCCCTGGTGGGCTTGGTGTAATCCGACGATGCAGTGGCAACCGTGGTCTGGAGAGTGGTACATCGACGGGGGCGTGTTGGTTCTGGCGCTGGCGCTGGACCTGGCATTTAGGGAGCCACCCGCGCGGCTGCACCCCGTGGTGTGGATAGGGGGCGCGATATCAGCTTTGGATAAGTGGTTGCCGCAGTCGTCTCCAAAGAAGGCGTTGACCTCCGGTTCGTTTATGGCCGTGTGCCTGCCACTGGTGGCGGGAGGTCTCGCGTGGCTGGCAATGCTTGGTCTGAAGGAGATCGGCTCTTTGGCCTACCTTATTGGTGGGGCCGTCCTGCTGAAGACCGCTTTTGCCGTCAAGGGTCTGGCTCAGGCCGCCCAGGCAACGGAAGACGCCATGGAGGCGGAGCGGTTGGATGATGCCAGGGGCAGTCTGCAGAGCCTGGTGAGCCGGGACGCTCAGGGGTTGGCCCCCCCGCTGGTGGCCGCCGCCGCCGTGGAGTCGGTGGCGGAGAACACGACCGACAGCTACATCGGTCCGTGGTTGGCCTTCGCGCTGCTTGGGCTGCCGGGCGCCTTCGCCTACCGGGCGCTGAACACCCTTGACAGCATGGTGGGCTATCGCGGCCGGTACGAGTATTTTGGAAAGGCCTCGGCGAAGATGGACGACCTGGTGAACCTCATTCCGGCGAGAATTAGCGCCGGCTTAGTTCTGCTGGCGGGGTCCCTTGAAGGGCTCTCGGCACGAAGAGGATGGAACGAAATGATTAAGGCGAAGCGTAAGACCGCCAGTCCCAACGCGGGCTGGACCATTGGCGCGATGTCGGGACTGCTGGGTGTAGTGCTGGAGAAGCCGGGCCAGTACCGCATAGGCGATGGTTACCGCGAACCCGACGCATCAGATATCGGCGCGTCGGTGCGGCTGGCCTACCTGGTGGCGGCGCTGGGAGTTTTTCTGGCGATAGGTGTAATTTACCTCAGGGCGGCATTGGTGGCCTGATGGTGGACACCGGGCACAAGATGGTGCGGGCCGTGCATGGCGGGCTAGACCTGGCCGAGTTGAGGCGGCTGGGCCTGGACCCGCGCGCAGTTTTGGACTTCAGCTCCAGCATAAACCCGCTTGGCGCGCCGCCGGGTGTGATGAATGCCATCGCAGATGTGAACATCGCCGCCTACCCGGACTCAGATTGCCTGGAGCTGCGGGAAGCACTGGGCGGTAGCCTCAATCTGGAGCCGGACCGAATCCTGGTTGGCAACGGTTCCACCGAGTTGATTCATCTTCTGGCCACGGCGTTTCTGAGCAAGGGTGATGGCGCGGTGATTTTTGGGCCGGCCTTTGGGGAGTATCTGGCGGCCTGCGCGGCCCAGGGTGTTGAGCCGGTTGAGCTAGTGGCCAACGAGGCCGACGATTTTCGTTGGGATGTCGCAGAGGCCTGCCAGTCCATCCGAGAACTGAGACCAGGCATGGTATTCCTGTGCAACCCCAACAACCCTACCGGCCTCTACCTGGACGAGGATAAGGTACGCCGGATAGCGGCGGCGGCGTCTGCAAGCGGCGTGCTTGTGCTGGACGAGGCGTACGTGTCCTTTGTTGATGGAGCCTGGGACTCCCGACCTCTATTGGAAATATCCAACGTCGTGCTGCTGCGCTCCATGACCAAGGACTACGCCTTGACAGGCCTTCGATTGGGCTACATGCTGTCCAGTCCAGAGGTGATTGCCGGCGTAAAGGCGCGTCAGTACAGCTGGAGCGTGAACGCGGCGGCGCAGGCGGCAGGCGTGATGTGCCTGGGCCGGCAGGACCACCTGGAACAGGGCCGGGAGGCTGTTCGCATAGGTAAGGCTTACCTCGTGGATGCTCTGGTGTCCATGGGATTGAAGTGCAGAGTGGGCGCGGCCAATTTCTTTCTGGCTTCGGTGGGTGATGCGACCACGATTCGTCTGAGACTGCTGAAGGAACATGGCATCTGCGTCCGGGATTGCGCGTCCTTTGGGCTGCCGGGCTACATACGGATTGGAGTTCGGAAGATGGACGACTGCCGGCGTCTGGTGGCGGCGCTGGACAAGGCGCTGTCGGATGGCTAGGTGGTTCCTGGTGAGGCACGGCGAGACCGACTGGAACATCGAGGGCAGGGCGCAAGGGCAGACGGACACGCCGCTGAACGAGACCGGACGGTTGCAGGCCCAGAGAGTTGGGTTGAGGTTGGCCGGCATCGATTTTGCGGCTATTTATGCTAGCGACTTGCCCCGCGTCACGGAGACGGCGAGTCCGATTGTCACCGGGCGCGCCCTAAGCATCCAGACCCTGCCCGCGTTGCGGGAAAAACGGTACGGTGAGTGGGAGGGCCTATCGTACAAGGAGGTCGAGGCCCGATACCCTGACCTTTTCAAGCGGCTGTTCCAGGAGGACATCCACTTCGCGCCGCCCGACGGGGAGAGCGACGCCGACGTATACGAGCGAGTCGCCGCGGCGACCGACAGGCTAAAGGCCGTCCATTGCGGCGACGACAATGTGCTGATAGTAGCGCACGGCGGCAGCCTCCGAGCCATGATGGTGAAGCTCCTGAAGATGCCGGCCGAATACATGTGGCGGTTCAAGTTGGCCAATGGAAGCCTCTCCGTCGTGAGCCTGTACGAGGATGGGGGCGTCACTCTGGACCTGCTTAACGACACTCACCATCTAGGGGGCTCCGTTGAATAGCAGGGGTAGCAAGAAGGCCGGCAGGGCCAAGGTAATCATGGTGCAGGGGACCACGTCCCACGCCGGAAAGTCCATGTTCGCCACTGCGCTTTGCCGCATATTCGCGCAGGAGGGCCTGCGGGTGGCGCCCTTCAAGTCGCAGAACATGTCCCTGAATTCCTTCGTAACTCCTGACGGTGGGGAGTTCGGCAGAGCGCAGGCCGTGCAGGCCGATGCCGCTCGCGTGGCGCCCACGGTGGAGATGAATCCGATTCTGCTGAAGCCGGAGGCGGAACGGCGGTCCCAGGTGGTGGTCATGGGCAAGCCCCTGCGGGTGGCTTCGGCCCGCGAGTACTACGAGATGAAGCTGGAGCTTTGGCCAGTAGTAACCGCTGCGTTGGATAACCTCCTTTCCAACTACGACATGGTCGTGATTGAAGGGGCCGGCAGCCCGGCGGAGATAAACCTCAAAGAGCACGAGATCGTGAACATGCGGGTGGCCCTGTACGCCCAAGCTCCGGTGGTGCTGGTGGGAGACATCGATCGAGGCGGCGTCTTCGCCTCGCTGGCCGGGACGATGCTGCTGCTGGAGCCGGAGGAGAGGGCGCTGGTGAAGGCAATCGTGATTAACAAGTTCCGGGGCGACCCGTCGTTGCTGGACTCGGGCCTGGAGATGATTCTGGAGCGGACTGGAGTGCCCGTAGTGGGAGTCGTTCCGTACTACACCGACATCCACGTGCCGGAGGAGGACTCGCTGGGGATTGATCCCGACGAACAGTCCTCGGCAGAGGCGGTGTTGGACGTGGCTGTGATTCGGCTGCCCCACATCGCCAACTTCGACGACTTCGATCCGCTGCGGCAGGAGCCGGGGGTGCGGGTCCGCTACGTGGGCGGCAGAGCCGAGCTTGGCAGGCCGGACCTGATCGTGATACCTGGTTCCAAGACCACGGTGGCGGACCTGCTTTGGCTTGGAGAGAATGGAATGGTTGAGGCGGTCAAGCAGCGCCGTTCGGAGGGTGTGCCGGTGATAGGCATCTGCGGCGGCTACCAGATGTTGGGCCGGCGTGTGCTGGACCCTGACGGCGTGGAATCGGAACAGGCCGAGGTAGAAGGGCTGGGGCTGCTTCCTGTCGAGACGGTGTTCGAGGGCGATAAGGCCACGCACCAGGTGAAGGGGACCGTGAACTCAAGGCTTGGCCTGCTGGAAGACTACGCCCACACGGGTGGAGACGGAGACGTGGTAGGCTACGAAATCCATATGGGCCGCACCACCGGCGAGGCCGTCGAAAGCCTGTTCAACATCAGCGAACGATCGGGGCAGGCGGTGAACGCAAGCGATGGCGCAGTCGATAGCGAAGGTCTAACGCTGGGCACATACATGCACGGCCTGTTCCATAATCACGGTCTCAGGAGGACCATTCTTCTGAATCTGGCCCGCCGCAAGGGCGTAAAGCTGCCGGAGGGGTCCGCGCTGGACCTGGACGGCGAGTACGACAAACTGGCGGACCACATCAGGCAGCACGTGGACATGGACGTTATCTACCAGATGGCAGGTCTGAGGTAATCGGCGCCGAACGCATGAGCAAAGAGCTGGTTTTGATTATAGGCGGCGCACGCTCGGGCAAGAGCGCCCTGGCCGAACGCTTGGCCCGAAGGGCGGACCGAGTCCTGTTTGTCGCGACGGCCCAGGCGCTGGACGGGGACATGGCACGCCGCATCGCCGCCCACCGCAGCAACAGGCCGGCGTCCTGGAATACGCTGGAGGAGCCGTTAGACCTGGCTGCTTCATTGAGCGAGGCGGTCAAGGGGCACGACGTTGTTCTGCTGGACTGCCTTACGCTGTGGGTGAGCAACATGCTACTCAAAGACGAGGGCTCGCGTGACGCCGAGCGAAAGATTTTGGCGTCGACGGAGGACTTGCTGGGGCTATACGAGACCGGTGGCGCCACGTGGATTATCGTGACCAACGAGGTAGGCCTGGGAGTGGTCCCGCCGTCGTCTTTGGGCAGGGCGTACAGGGACGTGCTTGGGCGCGTTAACCAGCTTGTGGCGGCGCGCGCCGACAAGGTGTATCTTGCCTCGGCCGGCCTGGCGCTGGAAATGAAGGAGCTGGGCGCACGACCTATCGATGAGATCGAATGACCTGTTGCAGTCAATACCGAACGTGGCTTCAGTAACAATGTGACCGAAGCGCCGGCGTCGGAGGTGGGCGCAGCGGGCGTCAACCTGGCCCGCAGCGGTACGGTTATTGGGATGCTGTTCGATGATGACGGTCGGCGAAGGCGGTACGCTGCTTCTTTGGCCTGGAATTGGGCCGAGGAAATGATTCCAGGACTGAAAGCAGTGGATTGCGGTCGGGTGATCGGCGGTGGAGTTTCGGCCCGCCGCATCGGGCCGCTGAAGAGGTGATGAGGATTTGACGACGATAACGGTGCTGGGGGTAGGGCCCGGCGACCCCGACCTGCTGACGCTCAAGGCCAAGGAGGCCATTAGCCAGGCGGACGTGGTGGCTGGCTTCGAGACGGTGCTGAAGCCCGTCAGTCGGTGGATTCAGGGCGAGGCCATGCCCATGCGCTACCGCGATCAGGAGGAGGTCCTGGACGTTGTCGCGGCCAGGGCAGCCGAGGGCAAGAAGTGTGTGGTCTGTGTCTGGGGAGACCTGAATTTCTCCGCCAGGGAACTGGTGGAGCGGGTGCAACGCCGCGCCGACGAGACGGTGCTGATTCCCGGCATAAGCTCTGTGCAGGTCGCCTGCACGCGACTGGGTCTGTACATGGAGGAGTCCATCTTCATTACCCTGCACGCAAGGGCCGGGACCGATGAGTCGCTGGCCGAGCTGGTGGAGGTCCTAATTAAGGGAAAGCGCAACGCCATCGTGTTGCCGCGCCCCTACGACATCATGCCGGCAGACATCGCCAACCTGTTGTTAGAGAAGGGCATACAGGCGCAGACGCCCCTGCACACGCTCCAGCGTCTCAGCTTCACCGACGAGAGCGGGCAGGACTACACTTTGGGCGCCCTGGCGCAGGAGGAAGCGGAGTTCAGCGACCTGACCATCATGGTTTTCCCGAAAGCTCGGTAAATTCCGGAACACATCTCGACGAAGGCGAGGGAGTGTATGAAACTCTAACCCATTTCCCCGGGAATCGAGTCTACTTCGCATTAACGGTGAATTAGGGCAGGAGTTTCCACGCATGCCTTCGAAATAGGCGTGCCCGACGGTCGGTGGGGCGAGGCAGTCCAGCCGCTGCTGGTGCTGCGAGAGGGCCGTCCGGCTACGGCAGAGGACCTCACGGAGTTCTGCCGTGGCAAGATGGTTGGCTTTCCACGTCCCCGCGCCGTGGACTTCATAGATGCGCTCCCTCGAAACGCCTCCGGCAAGGTGCTGAAATGGGTGCTGCGAGAGCGGTGTTGGTAGGGCCATGTTCAGCGTGTTGCAGGGTCGTAACCTGAAGAGGACCAGACGCAAAAAGGGGGTGGTATGTGGTATACTGCCGCCATAAAAATCGATTTATTTCGACTAATCGCGGGTCTTGGCCAAGAAACGTAAGAGATTATGTTAGAGTGAGGCCGAATGGCGCGCTGGGGTCGAAGGTCGATGTGGCCTTGATAGACGAATGCGTGACTAATCCGCGCAAGACACGGGACCGGCTGAGTGAGGAGGCGTTATGGTTGTTCAAACAAGACGAGAGGTGGAGTTGATCGCTCACCTGATGCGTAGGGCCGGCTTCGGGGCCACGCGGGATGAGCTAGAGAGTTATGCAGCCAGGGGCTACGACGCCGTAGTCGCGGAGCTGCTAAATCCCGGCGACGTCCATTCCATTTCCGACGAGTTGATCCGGCGCTACCACCACGAGCAGTCCGGCATGATGGGCCAGTTCAACCCGGGCGCGTACTGGTTATACAAGATGATCTCCACCGATGCGCCGTTGCAGGAGAAGATGACGCTTTTCTGGCACACCATCTTCGCCACCGGCTACCCCAAGATAACCAACGGCAAGGTGCTGAACGACCAGATTCGCATGTTCCGACGTTACGGCATGGGCAGCTTCAAGACGCTGCTGTTGGAGCTGGCAAAGGACCCGGCCATGATCGTGTGGCTGGACAATCACGACAACCACCGGGGCGCCATCAACGAGAACTTCGGGCGTGAGCTGCTGGAGCTGTTCTCGCTGGGCGTCGGCAACTACACCGAAGAAGACATCAAGGAGGCGTCTCGTGCCTTCACTGGGTGGACTCTGGGTAACAGGGACTACATGGCCTTGAGGGCTGAACGCGACTCTATCTGGCCTTACGGCCGGATTGCCTGGCATTTCGAGTTCGACCCGGACGACCACGACGACGGCGAAAAGACCTTCCTGGGCCAGACCGGCAGTTTCGACGGCGATGACATCGTAGACCTGATTTGCCGGCAGGAGTCCACGGCGCGATTTATCGCCAGGCATCTGTACGACTTCTTCGTGGCCGAGGAGCCGCCGGTCCCGCAGTGGCCTTACAACGAACCCCGCGACCCTGAGGCCATAGAGATGCTGGTCCGGGCTTATTTTGACAGCAATTACGACATCACCGCCATGCTGCAAACCCTGTTCACGTCCGAATTCTTTAAGGCGGATGAAAGCTGGTTTGTTAAGGTCAAGAGTCCAGCCGAGCTGGTGGCCGGCGTGCTCCGACTGACCGGGGAGTTCGACCGGCCTCGCAAGGAGATCCTGGACAGGTCCATGCAGATGTCTTACATGGGCCAGTTCCTTATCAACCCGCCCAGCGTGGAGGGTTGGCACCAGGGGGCCGAGTGGATAGACACCGGAACGTTGGTGGAAAGGCTGAACTTCGCCACGGGACAGCTTGGCGACATCGGCAAGCCCGGTGTTCGGCAAATGGTAGACCGCGTCGCATCCACCGGCGATGGCGTCATCTCCCCGGCGCGTCTGGTGGCTGCCTGCCTGGACGTGATGGGTGTCGTGACGGTATCCGACGATACACGGGAGACGTTGGAGAACTTCGCGGTCCAGGGCGGGGAGCTCGAAATCGACCCGCATAACGTGGACGAAGCCTCCCGGAAACGAATCGCACAGATGTTCCAGATGGTCGCCGCGTCCCACGAATTCCAACGGTCTTAGCAGGGCCTGGCCCCGCCTCCTCTCGCCATTAATGTAGTAGAGGGGACGCTCGGAAGCAATATTGAAATGGGATGGGAAAAGTGATGGCAATTAGGGGCGTTTCCATGGCCACCAGCCAACTACAGAAGAGAATTGAGTACAGCCACTCCATCGGATTGTCGACGATGGCGGGCCGGGGGTTTTACTATCCGGTCGACACCGCCATAGACGGTGATGGAAAGCTCTACACGGTTAGCCGCTCCCTGGACGGCGACGTTCGAGGGCTGCGAGTCACTGTGTACGACCTGGACAGCGAGTACTTTGGCACCTTTGGCGAGCATGGGACGGGTGACGGGCAGTTCATTTGGCCAACGGCCATCGTGCGCGACGCCGACGGCAACACGTATGTGGCCGACGAGTACACCAATCGCATAGTGATCTTCGATTCCGAATGGAAGCCTCGAAGCACATGGGGCGATGCCGGCACCGCGCCTGGTGAGCTAGATGGCCCGTCGGGTCTGGCTTTCGACGTGCAAGGCGATCTGCTGGTGGTGGACCACCAGAACCATCGCGTGCAGCGCTTCACTAAAGACGGCGTCTACATTTCCGGTTTTGGAACGAAGGGCGCCGGGGACGGAGAGTTCGAGTTGCCGTGGGGGATCACGGTGGACGACAACGGGGACATCCTTGTCGCCGACTGGGGCAACGACCGCATTCAGAGGTTCTCGTCCGACGGCGCTTTCCTCGCCAAGTACGGCAAGCCTGGCCGGTGCGATGGGGAGTTACACAGGCCGGCCGCCGTAACCGTTGACGGAGAAGGCTACCTGTACATAGCCGACTGGGGCAACGAGCGCGTGCAAATATTCGGTCCGGACGGCGCCTTCGTGCAGGGCCTCAAGGGCGAGGCGACAGACTCCAAGTGGGCCGAGGACTTCTTGCGAATCAACGTGGAGGAGGCGGAGGCTCGATCCAAGGCCGACATGGAAAAGGACATCGACTTCTTCGTTGACGATCCCCACGAGGTCTCATCTCATATCGAAAAGTACTTCTGGGCGCCGACTTCCGTTAAGCTGGACGACCAGGGCAGGCTTTACGTGACCGAGAGCAACCGGCACAGGTTACAGATATACAAGAGGGCTTAAGGGGCCTCTCGGCGACAGGATACGATAGAATATTGGGAAGATGGAATTGCAGATGGGACCTGGAGGGACGCAATGGCGAATGCCGACAGCAACAAGAAAAATATCGTAGTGCTGCAGTTGACCGGGGGCAATGACGCGCTTAACACAGTCATTCCCTACAACGACGGCAACTACTACGACAACCGGCCCTACGTTAACATCGCCCAGGAAGACGTCCTGAGGCTGGATGACAAGCTCGGCCTAAATCCCAGCCTGGCGCCTATCAAGAGTCTATGGGACAGGGGCAAGGTTGCCGTTATCTGTGGTGTGGGTTACCCCAGTCCCAACAGGTCGCACTTTCGCTCGATGGACGTATGGCACACCGCGGAGAGCGAGGAGGTCGCCCTGGAAGGGTGGCTAGGCAAGGCTGTGCGAGACCTGGACCCCAAGGCTGAAAACGTATTGACGGGCGTCAACTTTGGCCGAGGCCTTCCCCGGGCGCTCTACGCCCAGGGAGTGCCTGTGGCTTCCGTGGGCAACCTGGCTACCTACGGACTGTTCCCTGATATTCAGGAGGACGCGGCGCGGAACCTGGCCCTTGAGGCCTTTTCGCAGATGTACGGCGGCGCGGGCAAGGATGTCATCGCCAAGTTTATTTCGCAGACGGGCACCGACGCCCTCAAGGGGGCGGATACCCTGCGGGTCGCACCACAGCGCTATTCCTCCAGCATCGAGTACGCCGACAATCCAATCGCGGATAACATGAAATCCATTGCTCAGGTGATGACCGCCGACCTTGGCACGCGCATCTTCTACACGCAGCACGGCAGCTTCGATACCCACTCATCGGAGCTAACAACCCACGCCAAGCTCTGGGGAGACGTTTCCGGCGCAGTTGGCGATTTCATGGACGACTTGGAGGAGCACGGCGCGGACAAGGATACGGTGATATTGCTGTTCTCGGAGTTCGGCAGGCGCATCAAGGACAACGGCGCCGGCACGGACCATGGCTCCGGAGGTGTCGCCTTCGTTATAGGCGGAGACGTAAAGGGCGGCCTCTACGGCGACTTCCCTTCGCTGGAGGAGGACATGCAGTTGGAAGGCGACATGCACTTCACCAACGACTTCCGCGGCACCTACTCCACGATTTTGGAACGGTGGATGGGCCTGGACCCCGTTTCAATAACCGGCGGCAACTACGAGCAGTTCGACTTCGTAGCCAGGTAATTCCGGCTACCAGAGAACACGAAAAATGGGGCAGGCATCAGGCCTGCCCCATTTGATTTGCGGTATGTAGTCCACTACGGCGGCGTTTCCGATTGTAGCTAGCCGACAACAGCGAAAGCCGTGATCTCCACCAGCAAACGAGGGTCCGCCAGACCTGCGAGGACGCAAAGTGTGCTGGCGGGCCGAATGTGGTCGAAGTGCTCCTGCAGGATTATCCTGGCCTTGGGGGCATTCTCCTGGTTCACGACGTACATGGTTATCTGGACCACGTCTTCCAGGGTTGCGTTGGCCTCGGCCAGCACGGCCCGCAGGTTGGATATCACCTGCACCACCTGGGTTTCAAAATCGTTCTCTCCAACGATAGTACCTTGGGCATCGGCGGCTACCTGGCCTGCGCAGAATACGATGCGATTGGCGCCGTCGACGGCAATGCCGTGGGAGTAGGAGCTAAAAGGCTTGTGAATGCCGGGGGGTCTAAGCGTTGTCTTTTCCATTGCCCGTCCTTAATTTTGAAATGCCCGTCCATTCAGCGCCGACGTTCGCGGGCGGAGGTCTGGCGTGGCCTAAAAGTTTGCCTTCGAATCCCCAACTCGAATAGCCGGACAATCCAGGAATCTACCAGGGAAGGTCCTCTTCGGAGCCCTGCGAAGGGGAAGATTCCTGCGAGTCCGGCGACGCCTGGGCTGCCACCGGCTGACGTTCGCCGCCATTGGACTGGTTCTCACCACGGTCCAGGAAGAGCACTCGGGAGGCGATGATCTCGTTGCTGAAGCGGGTGACGCCGTCGGCCCCTGTCCAAGAGTTGCTCTTGATTCGGCCCTCCACGAAGACGCGTCTGCCCTTGGTGAGCCATTGGCTGCACTGTTCCGCCAGCGCGTTCCATGTAACGGCTGTGAACCACTCGGTGTCGTCCTGCTTTTCGCCGTCGGGGCCGTTGAACCTGCGCGTGACCGCAAGACGAAACGTGGTTACGGCCTTGCCGTTGGGAGTGTAGCGCATGTCCGGGTCTGTGCCGACGTTACCGATGAGCATAAGTTTATTCAGGCTAACCATATTCCCCACCTTTTTGTTTTGAGTTGTCCGTCTGGATACGCTTCGCCAGGCTAATGTTTCAGGTCGGCTGTCCTGGTCAACACCAAAGGACGCTTTGGCAGCGCCGCGGAGCCAGTAAACGTGCCCATTGAGACGAGGGCTCTTATGCCGACGCCTTGATGTTCCTGGCTTCGCTCTCCAGCACTGTTCCCCGGACCAGGCCTACGTTGAATGAGGGGTCCTCGGGATCGCCGGACATCGCCACCGCTTGAATTGCCTCTGGAGACAAGATGTCGTCTTCGGACTGGAACCCCCACTTGTTGCGGAGACGTTTGTAGCGGGCGAGCTTGCCCAAGATGTAGTCGTGTTCGGACTCCGTTAGCTCCCCTGCCCAGCCGGGCTCCAGAAGCTGCTCGGCGTAGTAGTCCCACAATTCGGGGTCGCGCCGTCGATTCCAGTCCGGCCATTCCTTTGCCTGCGCCTTTGCCATTATTTCTCCAGCCTGCTGTTAGTATTTCCGGTTGATTATTTGGCTGGTCCCCGCATTAGAACAAATGGTCGTAACAATGTCAAGGTGAGCGGTATTATCAGCCGACAAGACCCGGAAACCAACCACACAGAATGTAGCACAACGCATTGACAGGACGCAATATGTAGTGGTAGCGTTATGGCATATTTCCACAGATTGTGGTTATTTAATTAAATGGCAAGGCTGAGTCGAAGCAGGAAATGCTCTGTCCGTTCTGCGGTCACGACGACTCGAAGGTAGTGGATTCCAGGGACTCCGGCGACGGCATCCGTCGGCGGCGGGAGTGCCTGGCCTGCAACCGCAGGTACACAACATACGAGCGGGTGCAGACGAACGCCGTTATGGTCATCAAGCGGGACGGACGGCGTGAGGAGTTCCACCGCGACAAGCTGTGGGCGAGCCTGAACAAAGCCTGCGCCAAGCGCCCTCTGCCCACGGGCAGCATAGATAAGGTGGCCGACGCAATAGAGGCCGAGGTTGTGAGCCTTGGCAAGGCGGAGGTCCCATCGGACGCCATCGGCGAGCTGGTCATGGAGCGGCTGCGGGACCTGGACAGGGTGGCCTACATCCGGTTTGCCAGCATATACAGGGACTTTCGCGACATCGAGAGCTTCAAGGAGGAGATCGAGGCGCTCCTGGAGCCCCGGGAGACAGCGCCTGCGGTGCCCACCAACCAGCTCTCGTTTCTGGACGACGTGGAGGTGGGCGCGCCGCCTGCCAAGCGTCGCAGGGGTCGTCCTAAAAAGGCAGCCGGCGACCCCACCGCCTAGCCCCTTCGAATGTTTATCAAGATACCTAGAGCGTTTGTTCTGTTTTGTGTTAAATTAGTTTTTGGAGAATGAAATGTCGAACAAAAGGGACACCTTTAAGTATGTGTTTAAGAAGGGTAATAAAATCCTCCATCGGGGTATTACTAATGACCTTGATAGGCGGGAAAGCGAGCATCAACGAAACCTAGATGGCGGGCATATTGAGCAGGTTGGCCGGCGGACCACAAGGCCTGCCGCCCTGGAATGGGAGCGAGATGGTGGAAAGAGTCGCTAGAGTCAGAAAGGAGACGAGTTCGCCACCAATAAGTGCCTAAGAAAGATGGATTTGCGGCTGCGTTTGGAGGATTGACATTTATCTGGCTGCTAGTGCGGTGGCGCAGTTGGTGGATAGAAACCAAGATCAGGACCGGTTTGGCCATCCTTTTTGCATTTGTACCCGCCATCACGCTAGCAACCGCCACCTTTGCAGTA
>JACZVF010000259.1 GCA_022572805.1 Chloroflexota bacterium | reverse complement strand
TTGCAGGAGCCAGAATGGTCGCCGCCGCATGAGTATCCAACCGGGTAAGGGTCAGCTTTTCCTCGTGGGCCTGGGCCCGGGCGCCCGCGACCTTATGTCCCCTATGGCTGTCGAAGCCCTAAGTAGCTGTGAGGTCGTTATCGGGTACAGTGGCTACGTAGATCAGATAAGGGACATCACCCAGTCCAAGGAAATCGTAGCAATGGACCTGGGCGAGGAGATGCAGCGGGCCGCCAAGGCCGTGGAGCTTGCATTCGCCGGCAAGTCGGTAGCCGTTGTGTCGTCCGGCGACGCCGGCATTTTCGGAATGGCGGCGCCTGTGTTCCAGCAGCTTGCTTCCGCTGGCTGGAACGGGAAGGACCCGCATGTAGAGGTTGTGCCGGGGATATCAGCGTTGCAGTCCGCTGCTGCGTTGCTGGGTTCGCCGCTGATGCAGGACTTCTGCGCCATTAGCCTTAGCGACCTCATGACTCCCTGGGAGGCGATACGAAAGCGGCTGGAGGCTGCGGCCCTTGGGGACTTTGTAGTGGTGCTGTACAATCCGCGCAGTCGCAAACGCCAACGGCATATCGCCGAGGCCAGGGAGATTCTTCTGGCCGTCAGGGGAGAGGATACGCCGGTTGGACTGGTCCGCAACGCCTACCGGCCAGACCAGGATATCAGCCTGACGACTCTGGGTGAATTGGAGGGCTGCTTCGAGGACGTAGACATGTTCACCACGGTTGTCATCGGCAACTCCACGACGTACGTCGCCGGCAACAGGATGATCACCCCCAGGGGATACCACGACGTCACTAACGCCGACGAGTCGACAAAGGCGCCTTATCTCAAGCGTTCACTTTGATAAATGTGGCCGGCCTTATCTCCTGGAAAAAAGGGCGGCATAGTTGGAATTTCTTGATACCTAGGGCAATGCGAATTCTTAAACAATGACCTCTGCAATCGTAATGGCGGGCACCCGCAGCGGCGTCGGCAAGACCACCATAACCACGGGTATCATGGGCGCCCTGGTCCGCCGTGGACTCAAGGTGCAGCCTTTCAAGTGCGGGCCGGACTACATCGACCCGTCGTATCACAGGATGGCCTGCGGTGTCGCCAGCCGCAATCTGGACACCTGGCTGCTTTCTCACTCCGCCGTGTTGGAGTCCTTCGAGAGGGCCAATAGAGGCCGGGACGTGGCAATCGTTGAGGGCGTCATGGGCCTTTACGATGGCCACGCCAATCTCACTGATGAGGGCTCCACGGCAGAGGTGGCCAAGCTGCTTCGCGCCCCGGTGGTCCTCATCGTGGACGCCGCCAAGGTGGCGCGCAGCGCCGCCGCTGAGGTGCTCGGCTACCAGCAGTTCGACCCTGGTGTGAACATCGCCGGGGTGATTTTGAACGGCGTTGGCAGCCCCCGCCATCTGGAGTTCTGCGGGCCGCCAATCGAAGAGGCGACGGGCCTGCCTATAATAGGGTACATGCCTCGCCGAGATGACCTGAAGGCCCCCGAGCGGCACCTGGGACTGGTGCCTGTGGTGGAGGGTCCCGTGGCCGATGAGTGGCTTGACAGGCTGGTCGCGCAGATCGAGGAGACCATAGACCTGGACAGGCTGCTGGAGATGGCGGCACAGGCAGATACGCCGACGGTGCAGCCGTCGGTTTATCCCCCACAGCCGATGCCCAAGAAAACGAAAATCGCCGTGGCCATGGACAGGGCCTTTAATTTCTACTACCAGGACTCTTTGGACCTTCTGGATGCATGGGGAGCGGAGGTAGTGCCGTTCAGTCCCTTGGACGACAATGGACTGCCGGACGGCGTGGGCGGCGTCTACCTGGGAGGAGGCTTCCCGGAGATATACGCGGCGGACCTGGCTGATAATGAGCCCATGCTAAGCGCCATCCGCGACGCCGCGTCACGTGACGTCCCGATATACGCCGAGTGCGGTGGGCTGATGTACCTGGGCACCTCTTTGACCGATTTCGATGGCAATCGCCATGAGATGGTGGGGGTGCTGCCCGTGGAGTCGTCCATGGAAAAGGGCCACCTGACTCTGGGCTACCGCGAGGTAAAAGCCCTGGCAGACGGCCCTCTACTCTCCAAAGGTCAGGAGATCAGAGGCCACGAGTTCCACTGGTCTGTTTCGGATATTAGACATAACGAGACTTCGGCGGCATACGTGGTGGTGAGCCAGGACGGCCGCCTGGAAGGGGTACGAAAAGGCAGTGTCTGGGCCTCCTACGTTCACCTGCACCTGGCCAGCCGGCCCGGCGCCGCGCAACGCTGGGTGGAGACATGCGCCGCCGTGACTGCGACCCTGGCCCAAACGCCAAGCCGCTAAGGCAGGATATGGAAACCAGCTGCGGGACCCACGGAAATTGTCCCGTGAGCAGGTGTGAGGCACTACAATGTCTGAATGGCAAAATTAACCTCAGTGGGGAACCTACGGTCCAGGGTCTTTTATGGCTGGTGGATTGTCGCAGTCGGCCTGACGGTCGACGCCTTCAAGCACGGCACCTTTAATAGAGGCTTCAGCCTTTACGTCTTGCCAATCCGCAGTGAGCTGGGTATCGGAGTCGCCTCAATCGCCCTGGCCGACATGCTTGGACGGTTGGTGGGAGGCCTCATGGGCCCGATCGTGGGCTACTTCACGGACCGGCTGGGCCCTGGACCCATGATGGCGTTTGGCGGCATCATGTCAGGCGTGGGGTTCATTCTCCTCTCTCGGACCGGCAGCCTCTTCTTCTTCACGTTCATCTTCGTTGGCTTTCTTTCCGTGGGATTTCGGTCCGGATATAACAGCGCCTCAATTCCGGCAGCGAACCAGTGGTTCCGCCGAAAGCGCGGCCTGGCAATGTCGATCATCTCTGCCGGAAGCGGATTGGGAGGCGTTGTCGTTGTGCCCGTTGTCGGCCTTCTGGTGTTCTCCGTAGGCTGGCGCGGCGCGGCGCTGGCGTCGGGCATATCCATCTTATTGGTTGTGGTGCCGCTATCCTTCCTGATGCGACGTTCCCCGGAAGGAATGGGCCTCCACCCAGACGGCCTGGAGCCGGCCCCGGTGACCAGTCCCCGGCGTGGCCAGGCCGAGAACCCCGCACACGCCCAGGCGTCCGCTCGTATTGGCCCGCGTTTTGGCGCAGAGGAGCAGGACTACACGGCGAAGGATGCCATGAGAACGGCTACGTTCTGGATGCTGACTCTTGGCTCAGGATTCCGAAACACCGTTCATGCCGGCATTATGTTCCTCATGGCGCCTGTGATGGTCTGGTTTCTGATGGGAAGGGGCGTAACGGAGGAGGAGGGCCTGCCTATCGCGGCGGTGTTTATCGCCGTGCTGTCCTTCAGCACGCTGGTCTTTAACGTGATCATCGGTTATCTGGGCGACCGGGTGTCCAAACGCAGGCTCAGTGCCTTGTGCATGTTGGGCGGCACTCTATCTATGGTCGTGCTACTGAATCAGAGCGGACACCTCTGGCAGTTGCTGCTTTTCGTGGTGCTGCTGGCATTTGCGGAGAGCGCCAACCCCCTGACCTGGGCAATTATGGGAGAGTCCTTCGGCAGGCGGTCCTTCGCGACGCTGCGCGGCTGGCAGCACGTTCCCAACCAGTTCATGTCCATGAGCACGCCGGTGTGGATGGGATGGGTCTTCGACAACACCCAGAGCTACTTCTGGTCGCTGATTCCGCTGGCCGTCATCTACGCAGTCGCCGCCATCTTCTTCTGGACCCTGCCCAGGCCAAAAAGGCCGGAGCGGCTGCGGGCGGGGGGGCAGGCGAGCGCGGATTGAGGGCGCCCTGCATTTGGTCCAATTGGATAGACACAGATGGAATGTCGATTCTCCATCGATGTGAGCTGTTATTGAGGTATATGGTGCAAAA
>JACZVF010000258.1 GCA_022572805.1 Chloroflexota bacterium | reverse complement strand
CATGACACGTTGCGGCCTGGAGACTCGGCTTTCCGGCCTTGGTCTCATGGAAGGCGATCTGGACAGGCTCGTCGAGAGCACCCGCTGGAACAGGACCGTCGCCCTTCCGATACCCCTTGGCCCGGATGACCTGAGGGGCATGCTGGAAAAGCTTCTCTAGGCGGCCGGCTGAACTTATCCCTACCTATTCCGGGGGCTCGTCCTCCACCATGCGGCGGAGCTCTTCCTTGGCATTGCGAATCTCCTCCACCTTGGCGGCGATCCTGTTGAACATGCCCTGCTTGGCCTTGATGCCCTCCGTGACAAGAAGGGCGGCGGCCTCCGACCGGCTGTTGACGATGCCGGCCTCCACAAGCTCGTCCATACGGCCAAGGCTTTCGTCGTCCACGCGCACCATTACGACGTTGTCGCGGTTGGTTCGCCCGCCGTGAAACGACTCACGGATGTTCTCCCCTATGGTCTCGGCCGTCGCCTTGCTGTTGACGATGGCGACACGTACGACTTTATTCACCTCATCCACAAGCGTGTCCAAGCCCTCGTGCAACGTGTGCCTGTGTTCCGCTTCGTGTTCATGTTCGGCGTCCTTGGTAGTTTCTTCCGGGTCTCGGTGCTCGTCGACCATTACGTGCCTCCTCGACAACATCATTACAATATTACGCGTAATTATACACTATCTCGGCATCTGGCGCAGGCTCAAGCCGCCGCCTCGTATCTGAAAAGTGTTTGACGGAGCAGGTATCATGGGCCATCGTCGCCGGCATGTCGCTTCGACTGGTCTTCTTCGTCTGGTACTACCTCACGGGCAAGTGGCTGCGCACCGGGATGCTGTGACCGCCAGCCCCGGCAAATCATGGGCGTTTAATGGGTGTGTTATGCTTGACGTAAGCTGCCATTTTGGCTAGGAAGTTGCCGAGAACCAACGGTGTATGACTGACGACCCGACTCCACATACAGAGCCTACTTCAACCGATTCACCTTCGAGACTGATCTGGTATAAAGACTGGATTCTGCTGACCACGCTGCCGACCGTGCTGGTGCTGGACCAGTTGTCAAAGTGGCTGGTGAAGAGCAATTTCCACCTGGGTCAGTCCTGGCCTCAAGAAGGCTTACTGCGCATCACCTATGCCACCAACTCCGGCACGGCATTCGGACTGCTTAGGAACCAGACGGTGTTTCTAATCGTCGCATCGTTTATCGCGGTGGGCTTTCTGGTCTACTTCTACAGGACCCATGCCATAGTTCGTCCTGTCTTACGTTTGTCCATAGGACTACAGTTGGGCGGCGCATTTGGCAACCTGCTGGACAGGTTGACGGCGGGTGTCGTCGTGGACTTTATTGATGTGGGCTGGTGGCCCATTTTCAATCTGGCCGACTCGTCAATCGTCGTTGGCATAACTATCCTAGTTGTGACACTGCTCTTCTTCGACAAGAGCCCACCGGAGCAGGAGGCGTCCGGCGCCGGCGAACAGGAGCGCTCGACAGCCGGCAGCCCATGACGCAGACGCTGCGCTTCACGGCAGACGCTGTGGGGCTGCGCCTGGACAAGTACCTGGACGGCGTATGTCCCGACCTCTCGCGGTCCCGACTACAGCAGCTCATCGCTCAGGGCAACGTTACCCTCGATGGCGCCGCGGCCAAGCCGGCCACCAGGCTGAAGTTGGGTCAGGCCGTCGTGGTGTTTGTGCCGGACCCCGTGGAGAGCCCCTTAATTCCGCAGGACATTCCCTTGGACGTGGTGTACCAGGACGCCGACGTAATCGTGGTGGACAAGCCGGCGGGCCTCACCGTTCACCCGGGGCCGGGACATAGGGACAGCACTATGGTCAACGCGCTGCTGGCGATGTGCCCGGACCTTCAGGGCATCGGCGGCACAGTGCGGCCCGGCATCGTGCATCGGCTGGACAAAGACACCTCCGGCCTTATCGTTGTCGCCAAAAATGAGGTGGCCCACCGCAAGCTGTCGGAGGCCATGAAGGCGCGGGAGTGCAAGAAGGTGTACCTGGCATTGCTGCATGGCAACGTAAAGCTGGACGAAGCCGCCATCGATGCCCCGATAGGGCGGGACCCCGCCAACCGCAAGCGCATGGCTATTGTCGCCACGGGCCGTCAGGCCACCACGCGGTATCGGGTCATAGAGCGCCTGGCTGGACACACCCTGGTGGAGGCCCAGCTCGTCACAGGCCGGACCCACCAACTGCGTGTCCACTTCGCATCTATAGGCCACCCGCCTGTGGGTGATTCGGTTTACAGCAGGACCGGCTCATCGCTGGGCCGCCAGTTTCTGCACGCGCACCGGCTTGGATTCCGGTTACCCTCCACTGACGAATACGTGGAGTTCGAGTCACCCCTTCCGCAGGACCTGTCTTCTTATCTGAGCACGCTGAGAAACGGCTAATACGGCGCTCTGGAAATGCTGAAAATGCCATCGGCAGTTCTAGTTGGCGCAGCCGCCGACGTGCTAATATAGGGGTGCAGGAGTTGATTTTACATGGCAGGCCGCGTCCGAGTCCGTTACGCCCCGAGTCCCACCGGCGAGCCCCACGTGGGCAATATTCGTACCGCCATATTCGACTGGCTTTTCGCCAGGCGTCACGGCGGCGATTTCATCATTCGGATAGAAGATACCGACCAGAGCCGCAAAGTGGAGGGTGCAGTCGAGGTGCAGCTTGACGCGCTGCGCTGGCTGGGCCTGGATTGGGACGAGGGTCCCATCAAAGGGGGCGACTACGGACCGTACGTGCAGTCACAACGGCTGGAGACATACCGGCGCGTGGTTGGTGAGCTCATCGATGGCGGCAAAGCATATCGCTGCTACTGCTCTATTGAAAGGCTGTCTCAGGTGCGCGAGGAGCAGGCCAAACGCAAGGACACAGTGGGTTACGACCGATACTGCCGCGACCTTGCCGACTCCCAGCGCAAGGAGCAGCACGACAGTGGCGTAACACCTGTGGTCCGCTTCAAGATGCCCCTGGAAGGCACCACGACGCTGAACGACCTGGTCCGGGGCGACGTTAACTTCGAGAACCGGCTGGTGGATGACTTCGTTATGCTGAAGTCCGACGGCTACCCGACGTACCACCTGGCCCATGTGGTGGACGACCATTTGATGGAAATAAGCCACGTCTTCCGGGGCGAGGACTGGCTGTCCAGCGCGCCCAGGCACTTGCAGCTTTACAAGGCCTTGGGCTGGGTTTGCCCTGAGTTCGCCCACCTACCCAACATACTGGCGGCAGACCGTTCCAAGCTGAGCAAACGCCACGGCGCAACGTCCGTTCGGGAGTTTCAGGAGAAGGGATACCTGCCTCAGGCAATGCTGAACTTTCTCGCGCTGCTGGGCTGGTCGCTGGACGACAAGACAGAGCTGTTCACCCGGGATGAACTGGCGCGGAACTTCAGCATCGAACGGGTGTCCCGCTCGGGCGCGATATTCAACGCCGAGAAGCTGGACTGGATGAACGGCCACTACATCCGAGAGATGTCCCACCAGGAGCTGGCCGACGCGCTGTTGCAGTTCTGGATTGACTACCCGTCACCAGGCGTTCCGGTCGGCGCTGATGACGGAGTATTTGCATTGCAGGTGGCGTCGCTGGTGCAGGAGAGGCTGAAAACGCTTGGAGATGCCGAGCCGTTGATCTCGTTCTTCTTTCAGGACGAGGTGTCGTACGACAGCGAGGAGCTTGTCCAGAAGGGCATGGATGTAGACCGCACCAGGGCCGGCTTGCACGCGGCGTATGGTGGCCTGGCCGACCTTCAGCCCTTCGACGCTCAGTCCATGGAAGACCTGCTGAGGCCCATGAGCAAGGAGCTGAACGTGAAGGTAGGCCAGCTATTCGGCTCGCTCAGGATTGCAACTACCGGACTT
>JACZVF010000257.1 GCA_022572805.1 Chloroflexota bacterium | reverse complement strand
CCGGGACATCCAAAAAAATCTAGATCCACGCGTCGGGGCCTGCGCGGGATACAGCAGCGGATATTGCGATGCCGTCGAACGAAGCGCCGGTGGGGAAAATCTTGGCGGGGTTGAGCAGGTCGCGGGTGTCGAACGCGGGCTTCAGCCTGGCCATGGCCTCCAAGTCGTCGTCGGTGAACATCAACGGCATGTACTCCTGCTTCTCAAGGCCGATCCCGTGCTCACCGGAAAGGACCCCGCCGACCTCGACGCATATCTTGAGGATATCGCCGCCGATCTTGAGGATTGCCTCGGTGTCGCCCGGCTTTCGCTCATCGAACAGGATTGAAGGGTGCAGGTTGCCGTCGCCCGCGTGCAGCAGGTTGGCGATGGGGTAGCCTGTCTCATCCGAAATCTGCTTGATGCGGGAGAGGACCTCCACCAGCCTGGTGCGCGGCACCGTACCATCCACGAGGAGGTAGTTCGGCGCTAGCCGTCCCAAGGCGCCCAGGACACCCTTTCGTCCGGCCCACAGCCTCTCGCGCTCAGACGGATCGGTGGCGGTGCGTATCTCCATGGGGTCGAACTCGCTGCAGACGCTTTCGACCTCCGCGGCCTCCTCCTCCACAGCCTCGTCCATGCCGTCAATCTCAACCAGAAGCACAGCCCCCGCATTCTCTGGGTAGCCCGCGCCCACGGCGGCCTCGGCGGCCCGGATGCACAGGCCGTCCATCATTTCGAGGGCCGCGGGCACAATCCCGGCTGCGATGATGCCAGACACGGCCGCGCTGGCGTGGTCCAACTCCTTGAATACCGCCAGCAGCGTTTTCACGGACTCCGGCTTCTTCAACAGGCGTACGACTATCTTGGTGACGAATCCCAACGTGCCTTCGGAGCCGATCATGATGCCGCGGAGGTCGTAGCCGCTGCTCTCGCGGGTCTTGCCGCCGAACCATTCGACCGAGCCGTCCGCCAGCACGACTTCCATTCCCAGAACATGGTTGGTGGTTACGCCGTACGCCAGGCAGTGAGGGCCACCGGCGTTTTCGGCGACGTTGCCGCCCAAGGTGCAGGCCTTCTGACTGGAGGGGTCCGGGGCGTAGTAAAGGCCGTATTGCTCAACGTGGTCCGACAGGTGCAGGTTGACGACGCCCGGCTCCACCACGGCGACACGGTTCTCCACGTCGATTTCGAGGATGCGCTTCATGCGTGTCAGGGTCAGCACAATGCCGCCCCGCTGGGCAATGGCGCCTCCGCTGAGGCCGGTGCCGGCGCCACGGGCCACGATGGGCTCGTTGTGGCGGCGGGACACCTTTACCACCTCGGAGACCTCCTCGGTGGAGCCTGCGACCACAACCGCCGTCGGCGTCGCTCTATCCACGGAGCCGTCGTACTCATACACAATGAGGTCCTCGGGTTTGTGGATGACGTACTCGTCGCCCACAATGGCCTTGAGCTCGTCTATTATGCGGTCGGTGTCCGCCACGCTACACCTCGAAAGGGGTTGATTTCATCATAGAGTATCCGGTTTGGCGTTGCAAACGCGGTTCACGCCGTGTGGGCGAGCGAAACGGCTAGGGAGAGCCGGTTATTTCGACAGTGATTCGGAACAGCGACGAATTCGGAAGGCTGGCGGACCCGGTCCGCCTCCGGCAGTCCAGCCTTATCGCGGTCGCACAAAGACTGAGCTGGTAATTTTCAGCGCGCTGTTGCGGGGCTTTCTTTTAACCCTGTCGCCGCAACTAGCGAATACGAAGATGGCGGCCTCAGGAGCGTTCGATGATATCGGGATCTATCTCGACGCCCAGGCCCGGCCCTTGCGGAACCGCTATGAGGCCTTCCTCTACCACAGGGTACTCTTTCATTATCGAGAAGGCGTGCCTGTAGTCGCCTATTGGCGGGTCGTGAAGAAGCTCCAGGAAGGGCGCGTGTGGCCAGGATGCCACCAGATGCAGGTGGGCGATGACACCCAGGTCCCCGGCGCCGTGATGAGGAACGACCTGCTTGCCGTAAAACTCCGCCAGCGCGCCGATCTTGCGAAGGGCGGTCACGCCGTCCAAGACCATGCTCTCCGGCTGGAGCACATCATAGACTCCCTCCTGGCACATCCACAGGAATTCGTGCAGTCCGGTGTTGTTCTCGCCGCCCGCGATTGGCATTTCAACCGTGTTGTTCAGCTCGGCCAGCCTGTCGAAGTGGAAACGCGGAAGCGGCTCTTCCAACCAGTAGCAGTTGAGGTCTTGAAGCTCCCTGGCGGTGTCCACGGCCCGGCGGAAGTCCCACTGAACGCCGGGCTGCCAGGTGCCGCTGGACTGGGCCTGGTTGCCGTCGACCATGATCTCCATGGAATCGCCCACGGCTTCCCGGACCGCCTCCACAAGGCGAATGTCCTCCGCAATCGTCTGGAAGTGGGCGCGGATCTTGATGGCTTTCCACCCTTCCTCCATCAGCTTGACGGCCATCTCGGCGCGTTCCTCGGGCGTGGAAAGCAGGATCATGCTGGCATAGGGAATTACCTTGTCTCGACCGCCGCCCCAGAGCTTGTACAGAGGCTGACCCGTCGCCTTGCCGATAAGGTCCCACAGGGCGATGTCGATACCGGCGGTGCCCAGGTATGGCGGACCCGAGGCGTAGTACCGCAGCACATGCGCGTGACGCTCGACATCGAATGGGTCCTCTCCCAGCAGCCGCTCCCTGACGGACGGAATCAGGCCCGGTGGCACACCGGGACCAATGCCGACCAGACCCTGGTCCGTGTGAACCTCAACGAATGAGCCACCGCCTATTGTGCGCGGCCAACTTGTGCCGGGATTCCATGCGGCCTCCATCTCACCGACGTTCTTTACAAGTCGCAATTGTACAGATTTTACGTCTGTGATTTTCAGCCTGGAATCGGTGGTCATGAGGGCCTCGCAATATGGCAGAAATCGTGTGGCTGACGGTAGTCTAGATGCGGTGTGGAGGCCTGTCAACAGCGGACTGGCCCGCTTCAATTACGGGGGTGGGACTTGTCGAAAGTCCGCCGAGGCCGTGCGCCGAGACCAGACGGAACAGGACAAGTTCGCGTTTAATTTCCGGATTGCGGCATTGAGGCGGCGTGTGATTGCGAGCCGCGCATTGTGCATGGCCGGCAATACGGTTACGGACACGCCGTCATACGGCAACGAGAGGATTTCCGTGTCCTCGATTTCGTCTCAGAACACCATTGGTCGGTTCGCACCCGTCGGTTGGTGCTCCGGGCCAAGTAAATATCTCAAGAAGGCGGATGCCTTGTTTCCGCCCACCCACCGTGGGGGCTCCTGTTCCTGGGGGCACGTCCCCCAGGCCCTCTGCCAGAGAGGGAAAGCCCTCTGGACTCCCCCCATGACGATTTTAAGATAGTGGCTAAACGTCCAATCGCGCTCTGAACGCGGACAATCGCCTCATCCGGCTGGATCTGCCGACGACAACCGCCGACGTCAGCCAAATCAGCGGCTGATACGTGGCTGACAGCGCCAGCGCTGCGAGCACGGCAAGCACCAGTCCAAACGTCCACAATACCGAGTGCCGGTCGACGCTCAGGAGTGTCAGAGCCTTGACGCCGACATACATTACGAACGCCGCCCACAGCACAAGCGGTACGGCGCCGGATATCCAGCCACCGCCCGAAGTGACATCCGCCAGTCGTGACTCCGCGCCAACAAACGCCCACACGCTAATTGCCTGGCCCTGAAAGGCGTCGAACGCTCCATTGAAGAGCGTCAGGCCGACCACCAGGAGGGAGGCCAGCAGGACTCCGACACCTATGTGGGGCAGCGGCTTCGAAATCTTGCCTCGCGAGCCGGCGGCCAATCTGGCCGCCAGAACCAAAAGCAGAGCCAAAGCGATAACGGCCAGCGAGGCAGGCGTTACCGACAGGGTTATCGCGATGACCATC
>JACZVF010000256.1 GCA_022572805.1 Chloroflexota bacterium | reverse complement strand
GGAAATTGCCGCCCGGACGGAGTTCCGAGTGTTTACGTCCGTGGTTAAAGACGGAGGCATAGTCAAGGGCTTCAGCGCCCCAGGATGCGCCACGTACTCCCGCCGGCAAACGGACGATCTCATCGAGTTCGTGAAGGCCAGGGGAGCTCAGGGCCTGGTCACCATATCTCTGACCGGCGAGGGAGACCTGGAAGACGTCACAGAGGACCAGATCAGGTCGGGGGCGTCCCGCTTCCTTACCGTTGACCAGGTGAAGGAGATCGCCCTCAGGGTGGAGGCACAGCCGGGCGACATGATTCTCATCGTGGCGGGGCCTGCCAAGAGCACCAACCTGGCCCTGGGCCTCCTGCGGCACGAGATGGGCCGGCGACTGGGTCTGGCAGACCCAAACCAGGTGGCCTTCGCGTTTATCACGGACTTCCCGCTGTTCGAATACAATGAGGATGAGGGCCGGTGGGACGCCATGCATCACGCCTTCTCCATGCCCAAGGAGGGCTATGAGCAGTACATTGAGACCGACCCGGGCAGGGTCCTGGGCAGGCTGTACGACCTGGTGGCCAACGGCTCCGAGCTGGCCAGCGGCAGCATTCGAATCCACAAGCGCGAGCTGCAGGAGCGAGTCTTCAAGGTGCTGGGCTACACCAAGGAGCAGGTGGCCGAGCGCTTCGATCAGCTGCTGACGGCTTTTGAATACGGCACTCCACCCCACGGGGGCATCGCACCCGGCATAGACCGGCTGCTGATGGTGCTGACCGGCAGGGACAACATCCGCGACGTCATCGCCTTCCCCAAGACCCAGAGCGGTTTCGACCCGCTGTTCGAAGCGCCGAACTTCGTCGAGGAGTCCCAACTAAAGGACCTGCACATCCAGATCACGGCTAACGAAGAGGAGCGGCAACTGGACCCCTCGCTGGCGGAGGGCAACGCGCCAGCCGAATAAAGGGCGCCCAATAGCCCGCTGGCTGCGTGTATGTGACGGAGTCTCACGGTTCGAAAGGTCCCCACGCTGCTGCCAGTTAAGACACCAACTTAACTATCTGAAACAAAGGGCGCATCGCGGGCCTGCAGGAAGGCCCGCATGCCTTGTTCCTCTCGAATGGCCCTCAGCGCCTCTTTTTCAGGCACGTCGTCGGCCATGCCTTCGATCATGCGAATCATCAGGTGGTTCTCGAAGGCGCTGCTAAAACCCATGTTCTCGTAGGCGCCCTTGATGCTGCGCTTCATCATCTGGGCGGCATAGGGCGGCACGCTGGCGATACGTCGGGCCACCCTCATGGCCTCCTCCATCAAGGTGTCCGCCGGCACAACCTTGTTCACCATGTTCCACCTCTCGGCGGTGAGCGCGTCCACTGTGTCGCCAGTGAAGTAAAGCCAGTTCAGGTGGCGGAAAGGAATCATGTAGGGAAGCATGATGGCCGGCGAGTGCGCCACGAAGCGTACCTCCGGCTCGCCAAAGACGGCGTTATCCGCCGCGATGACAATGTCTGCGGTCATGGCCAGGACGTTGCCCGCGGCCAGCGCATGCCCGTTGACGGCGCATATTGTGGGCTGCCGCAGGTTCCAAAGCTTCATAATGGTCCTGGGAGCCAGGTGAGTGGCGTCCCAGTGGGCGGTGGGCGGCACTGCTTCGTGGGTCTGCCCGGGAGAGATGTCGAACCCGGCGGAGAAGGCCCTGCCCGCGCCAGTCAAAACCAGCACGTTAACGTCGTGGTCACCGTGGACGCTGTCCAGGGCATCACTGAATTCCCGCAGCAGCTCCGCATTGAGGGCATTGAGCTTTTCCGGCCGGTTCAGCGTAAGTGTGGCTACGCCATCTTCGATCTCAAGAAGAATCAGTTCGTAGTTCAAGGCCATCTCCTCTGTGGTCCTGCGACGGCTTTATGCCGCCTTTTTGATTGACGAGCCCGGCGCAAACATGAATAAAGCGTCGGCGCGGCGGGCGTTGCTGCTATTTATAGCATGCGGAATACGGGATATCGGCCTATCGCCGATGGGAAACGTGGCAGGAAACGCTGGAGGGCCGGGCGGGCGGCAAAGGCATGCGTTGTTTCGGATAAGCATGTTACCGAGAATGGGATTGGACCAGTTTTGGGTTTTTGTACGGGCGCATGCAGACGAAAATTCAGGGAACTATCTTGACACTTTCGCCCTCGTGACGCACTCGAAGGTCCAGGTAGACGACCGTGCTGCCGATATTGACGAAGGGCGCCGCCAGCGCGCTGACCAGTGCGGCAACAAGGCCGCTCAAGAGGGAGCTTCCAAGAAAATCAACAGGCAACGTCAACAGCGAACCCAACAAAGTCGCCGCCAGTGTGAGCAGGATGAAGATGATACCGATTCCAAATGTCCTCCACCAGCAACCCTCCACCAGGCGCCAGCTCCTTTTGATAGCGTCTGTCGGCCCCAGGTCCTCCAGCATAAGGGCGTTGATGGCGAAGTACAGGCGCACCGTCAGAAAGACCAGGACTGGTATGCCAACCAGGATTGCAGAAAGAAGAACAGGGATGATCATTATTAGCACCAGGAGAAGCCCTGCAACAAACAGGGGGACAATCCTATTGCCCGCTGCCCTGACAGCGGGGAGAAATTCCACGCGCCTGCCCAGGTAGTGCTGCCCGGTGGCATGAATAATGCCACCCAAAGAGAGCAAAGTGAGAAAGATCATCGCCACGAGTAACACGAGCACCGTGCCCAACAGGCTACCAAGTTGGGAAAATGCGAAGGCCTCGCCTTCCTCATCCACGTTGAACCCAGCGAGGTCTGCCAGATCGACGCCCGGCACCAGTATCGCAAGCAATATCAACGGAATTTGCGGAAGTAGCGCCAGCGCGAAGAACGGCAGCGGGTTTTTTCTGTATATCGCGAATGCCCCGCCAACGAGTTCGCCGAGGTACTTGGCTCCAATGTGTACTACGTTGCCTTCGGCTACGGCCGGTGCCTGCCTGAATGGCTGCGCCTCCCGCACCGTTCTGGATGACAGGCCTTCGTGCTCTGGCAGCCTGCTTCCGCAGTCCCGGCAAAACACGGCCGAGGCAAGATTTTCGCTCTGGCAATTCGGACAGATCATCGCCCACCAATCGTACTAAAGGTTGAACTGCGGCTCCAGGTAGTCGTGAAGCTTATTGTAGATCTGGACGCGGCCCCGTTGTGTATCGGCGACTATGAGGCGTGATTTGGACTCGTCGAATGCCAGACCCGTGGGCATGGCGAAACGCCACTCGGGCTCCATCGTGTATACGCGGCGACGAGCATTCTTCACATCGACGTTGGCCTCCACCTGCTCTCGATGCCACTTGGCGAGGTCGTGCGCATCGCCTATCAGGCTGGTCAGGTACCGGCCATTGGGCGCGAAGACCTGGACGCGGTCGTTGGCCCAGTCACATACGTACACGTCGCCGTCCTGGTCTACGGCCACGTCGCTGGGACGGTTGAGCTGGCCCTTGCCTTCGCCGTAGGTCCCGAAGGAGGTGACGAACCGGCCATCCGCCGTAAACTTCTGCGCGCGGTGGTTCTTGTGGTCGGCAACGTAGACGAAGCCTTCGCTGTCAGTCGTTATCCCCCAGGGCGAGTCCAACTGTCCATCGCCGCTTCCGTGGGCGCCAAAGGCCGACACGAACTCTCCGTCGACGGTCAAGCGCTGCACTCGATGGTTGAGGCTGTCCGCCACTAGAAGATTGCCGTCTGTGTCCATGGCGATGCCTGATGGGCGATTGAACTCCCCGTCGCCGTCGCCGGCAGTTCCCCAGCACTTCACGAACTCCCCGTCGGGCCTGAACACGGAGATGCGGTTCATCCACTCGTCTGTGACGTACAGGTTTTCGTCCGCGTCCAGGGCGACCCCGGCCGGCCAGATAAGCTGGCCTTCGGCGTCGCCGTACCGGCTTATCTTGCCGACGTGCTCCTCCTCGCCGGCAGTAGTAGTGATGTTGAACACGTTGACCTGGGCAAAGGTTGC
>JACZVF010000255.1 GCA_022572805.1 Chloroflexota bacterium | reverse complement strand
ACCGTCATGCCCATTTCGTCACCACCTTGGCATTGATCGCCGCTTCCCTGGAGAAGTTCGCCACCGAGATCAGGTCTCTTCAGCGGACCGAGGTCAGGGAGGTGGAAGAGCCCTTTGGTGAAGGGCAAACGGGCTCCTCGTCCATGCCCCATAAGAGGAACCCGGAGCTTAGCGAAAGGGTCTGCGGACTGGCGCGGTTGATTCGTGGTCACGCTGTTACTGCCCTGGAGAACGTGGCCCTATGGCATGAGCGGGACATCAGCCATTCGTCGGCGGAGCGGCTCATTCTGCCTGACTCCTGCCTGGCCCTGGACTACATCCTGGACCTGTTCACCGGTGTCATCAGCGGCCTAAGGGTCTATCCAGAGCGAATGTGGAGTAACATAGAGAGCACCGGGGGTCTTGTGTTCAGCCAGCGGCTGATGCTAACCCTGGTGGAGAAGGGCCTGGCCCGGGAGAAGGCCTACAAAATAGTGCAGAAGCACGCCATGAAGACCTGGGATGAGGACGCCAGCTTCCAGGGGCTGGTTAAATCCGACCCGGAAGTTGCCTCGTACATGTCCATGGAAGACTTGGACGCCCTGTTCGACTACAGCTACTATGGTAAGTACGTAGATGATGTGTTTCAGCGGCTGGAGCTGTCTTAGCCTCCACACATGGAACTCAGAGAACCAGTGTTCACTACTAAACCACCCTTCAGGACTACGCCATGCTGATGGAAACCCAGCTTCCTAACCTCCTGTACCGCGGCAAGGTACGCGACACCTATGACCTTGGCGAAGGCCGCCTTCTCATGGTGGCCTCGGACCGCATCTCCGCCTTCGACGTGGTCCTGCCCACGGGCATTCCAAAGAAGGGCCTGGTGCTCAGCCGTATGTCGGCCTTCTGGTTCCAGCAAACGTCCCACCTTGTCCCCAACCACGTTATAGCCATGGCCGACGAGCCCGGCGCCCTGCCTGAAGGCTCACCGGTGGGGAACGTTCCATTGGAGGTCGCGCGTCAGGCCATGGTGGTCCGCAGGGCACAGCGCGTTGACGTAGAGTGTATTGTGCGAGGGTACCTGGCAGGGTCGGCCTGGGCCGAGTACCAGAAACAGGGGACCGTATTCGGCAAGGCCATGCCCAAGGGCTTGCTGGAAGGGCAGATGTTTCCAGAGCCCATCTTCACCCCCACCACCAAGGCGGAGGAGGGTCACGACGAGAATATAAGCATCAAAGAAGTAGAGGACATGGTCGGAGTTCAGGTTGCCAAGGACCTGGAGGAGAAGAGCATAGCCGTATATCAGTATGCCAGGGACTATGCGTCCGAAAGGGGCATCATCCTTGCTGACACCAAGCTAGAGTTTGGATTTGTCGACGGCCAGATGATACTTATCGACGAGATATTTACCCCAGACTCCAGCCGCTTCTGGGACGCCCAGGGCTACCGGCCCGGCAGGCCCCAGCCCAACTTCGACAAGCAGTATGTTCGCGACTGGCTCATAGCCCAGGGATGGAATCGGGAGCCCCCGGCGCCTCCCCTCCCCAAGGATGTGGTAGACAAAACCGTTAAAAGGTACCAGGAAGCCTACCGCCGGCTCACGGGCCAAGAGCTTCCGCCGTAGCAGGAGAGAATCAAATTGCCCGAAAGCAGCAAACGGGACAGAAGCAGACGTAGCCGGCATTCTCCCAATCGAGTCCGCGGTTCCTCTGGTCAGGGCCAGGACAGCGGTGCCTCCATACCCAGAATCCGCCCAAGGACCTGGAAAAGAATCCGACGCTGGGGCTTTTACGGAGCTGCCTTCACGGTTGCGGTGCTGGTAATTGGAAGCTTTGTGGCACAGGGCTTCATCGGCACCGGAGGCGGAGGTGGAACGTCTGGCACCGGCGCTGCGGTAGGTGAGCAGATAGCGCTGCTGGGAAGCACTCACATTCCGGAGGGAGACCCCTACGACGGGTATAACTCCAGCCCTCCAACCTCCGGTCGCCACTGGGGGACCGGCTGGGCGCGGTGCGGTATATACAATAATGAAGATGATGTCCCCGATGAGCGAATTATCCACAACTTGGAGCACGGCCAGGTGATTATCAGCTACAATCTGAGCGATGATGCGGAGATCAAACGGCTAGAAAACATAGCAGAGGACCTCCCTGACCGCAGGAGATGGATGATTATGCGCCCATACTCCGGGATTACCCCAGGTGAGGTGGCCATCACCTCTTGGGGCTGGCTGGACCGATTTGATGGCGTACAAGAGGACCGCATACGGGAGTTCTACGATGCCCACGTGAACAACGGTCTTGAGCGCATATCCTGCCTGCAAGGGGGATAAAGGATCGGGTGTACCTGGCCAAGATCTACGTTACCCTCAAGCCCACCGTCAACGACCCCCAGGGCCTCACCATTCGCGGCGGCTTGCATTCGCTCGGCTTCGATGCCGTCGAGGCCGTGCGCGCCGGTAAGTACATCGAGATCACACTCGATGGCGACGACAAGGCATCGGCGGAGAAGCAGATCACCGAGATGTGCCGGAAACTGCTCGCCAACCCCGTTATCGAGGACTTCCGCTTCGAGCTGGAACAAAGGTAAAGGCCGCCAGCCAAACGCCGTACACGTGCGTCTTTTCGTTGACGAGCGCGCACGGCAACGGTTAAGCTTGGCCGCAAGGGAGGGACGGCGTATGCCACTTTACATGGACCGTCACGAGGGAGTGACGCAGACTGCCGAAGAGGTCGCAGAAGTCCACCTGCGTGACATCGAGATCCAAGGCAAGTACGGTGTCCGCTACGTCACGTACTGGATCGAAGAAGAAGCACAACAGGCCTTCTGCCTTATCGATGCTCCGAGCAAGGAGCGCGCAGCCCTTGTGCACAAGGAAGCTCACGATGACGTGGCAAACGAGATCATCGAAGTGAACCAACCAGTCGTTGAAGAGTTCATGGGCAGGATCGCGAGCACGCCGGCGGCCAAGGATCCTGCCACGACCGAGTGGGTGCCCGCGGTACGGGCGATCCTGTTTACGGACCTGGAGAGTTCTGTCGCTGAGACACAGCAGCTCGGTGATGCGCGCTACGTCGACCAGCTTCGTGTTCACAACACCGTGATTCGCGACTCGCTCGATGCCCACAACGGCCGTGAAGTCAAACATACAGGCGATGGCATCATGGCTTCCTTCGTCGCAGCATCCGCGGCGGTTGAATCCGCTATCACCATGCAGAAGTCCTTTGCCACCCAGAATGAAGCACGCCCCGAGCATCCGTTCCGCGTTCGCATTGGCATCAGCGCCGGAGAGCCTGTCATGGACCACGACGACCTGTACGGTTCTGCCGTGAACCTTGCGAAGCGTATTTGTGATTGCGCGGAGACGGGAGGCATTCTCGTTGCCCAAGTCGTGCGAGAACTCTGCATCGGCAAGGACCTGCCCTTCGCGGACACAGGCGAAACCGAGCTGCGTGGGTTCGAGGACCCCGTCCGGCTATACGAGGTGCCGTGGCAACAGTAGGAGCCAACGCACTGGACAAGACCCCCAACCTCAGTAGGTGGAGATAGTAGATATGAACTCTGCCCAAGAAGGAGAATAGTTATGGTAACCGCCGAACGCTTCGCCCTATCCGAAGACATCTTGGAGCGCTGTCTTGAGCGCGCTCCCAGCTACGATCGAGAGAACCGCTTCTTCCAAGAGGACTTCGACGAACTGCGAGACGCGGGTTACCTGACGATGGCCGTGCCGGAGGAGATGGGCGGCCACGGGATGTCGCTGGCCGAGGTGTCCCGGGAGCAGCGGCGCCTCGCCTACTACGCGCATGCCACCGCCCTGGCCTTGAACATGCACACATACTGGACTGGCGTGGCGGCAGACCTCCACCGTTCCGGCGACGGCTCACTGGATTGGCTGCTCAAGGAGGCTGCGGATGGCGCCGTATTCGCGGCGGGCCACGCTGAGCACGGCAACGATCTTCCGATCCTCCTTTCGACGACCACTGC
>JACZVF010000049.1 GCA_022572805.1 Chloroflexota bacterium | reverse complement strand
ATTCTCCGCTCCGGGGACAGGGCTGACCATGTAGATTCTGAAGATCGGAGACACCGCCTGGGCAGTCTGCGGCTGCTCCACGATGTTGAAAACCGCTCCGAACAATAAAACTAGAACTGCGATTATGGGTATGGACCCAAAGAGTCTTTTCACTTCTTACCCCCTTGAAATTTCCGGGTCTGGCGTTTGGACGTACTTGCTATACAAACAGAACCCCGGGCGTCGATTTCTACCCGGGCGGGCGGCGATGGTCCGCTTTGCAGAAGCGGCACATGGATTGCGCTGGACTCATCGCTGCCATTATCTTGACCTTTAATCCTGTGCAAAACCTTATATCCCTATCGATATTCCAACGCCGGTTTTCACCGGCAACGAAGATTGCCTCTGAGGCCTCAGGAACCATAAGTCCTGGGCCATCCGGGTAATCATGAATAACATACCCCTAATTTACGAGGGGCAAACTTCGACAAATCCAGCGAAACTATATAAGAGTCAAGAGGCCGATGTCAATAAGTTAACGCCTCAGTACTCACGGTATTTCGCGCTGTATGGGAAATTGCCTGTACTGGATTTCCGCCCATTACTTACCGGAATCCGTTCGCCAACATGCCATGTCTCGTTCATTCGCCTGATGCAAAAAGGAAGCCTGCCCGAGATCAAATTAGCATCGCCGCAGCGGGCGTTGGCCCCGTGTTTATTTAGTATCGAGAGGACCGGCACACAAACGTTAAATTCCCAGGCTGCGGGTACGTAATCTACTATGGCAAAAGCCCCCTACCTTTGCAATGCCCTTACGTCCCATCGATTTACGCAATTTCGCCCCGCCCATTTGCTTGTCCGCAGGGTCTTCCGAATGGGGGTCACCGCTTCCTTGGCTACCTCAGCCGGAGCCACCTGTCATTCTCATAAAGGCGTCGCACGCTCGGCAAACTGCTATCAACCGTAGTTTCCCGGAGAAAACGAGCGGAGTAGAGGGCTGCACCCTCCGGTTATCCCAATTCGAATTGGTGTAAGGGTATAGGCAGTAGTATTACCTGAGCGTTACCGAATTACATGGGATTCGCGTGGGATTGAGGTGGGCGTGTTAACAGAGCGGACAGTCAGCAGGGTCGTGGATCTGGGAAAATCGACGTCCAATTGCTGCCTTCAGAGATGATGCGGACCGCCGGTCACCTATCCTGGTCGTGTCAATTTGTTTGCCTGGCCGGTGGTGGCGAGTCAACCAAGGAATGATGCGAGTTTGCGCGGGTAATGCGGGTAATAAGGGCACCCGTCGTGGCATGCCCAGTGGCCTCCCACATACCTGCGGTAACACGGGTTCCTACAGCATTGACATGCTATTTGTACGCGGCTACGCTTTTCGGTAGCTGAATGCGGGGTTATTGCTGAAGGAGCCCGACATCTCTATATTAGCGCGGCACGCCAAATCGGGCCGGCCGCCGCAAAAAGGGGGGCCAAACTGAAGGTACTGTCTAAGGAAGACTCCGCCAACTCAGCCGACGCGTCTGAAACGCCTCCCCCTGTGCGCGGCCCCGCCGGTGGCCCAACACGTGCCCCTGCAGAAGGACGGGCGGGCTTCCGGTGGCCGTTCCGCATGTCCGAGCGAAGGGCTCTTTTGCTAGTGGTCGATGTACTATTGGTCAACTTGTGCGTGGCCCTGGCGCTGTGGACCTGGACTATTGGTTACGTGCCGTTTACGCGAGACTTCCTGTTTGGGCAACTCTACTGGTTTCCGTTCCTGACAGCCCTGTGGGTAGTCTTCGGCGTGTTGAACGGGCTTTACGAAACCTCGGTTACCTCCAGCCTCAGAAATAGCGCGCGGGCCTTGACGCAGGTGGTGGCGCTGCTTCTGGTGGCGTACCTGCTTATCTACTTTCTATCGTCGCCGGGAGAGCTGCCGCGCCGGTTCGTATTCTACTTTGTTGGAATGTCGTTTGTGGCCCTGGGAGTATGGCGATATGTCTACACCGTGTACCTGGGCAAGTCGCCATTTCAGCGGAGGGCTATCTTAGTAGGCAGCGGTGCGGCCAGCTCCATTGCGGCCCAAACAGTCAGGACCCTCTCCAATCCGCACTATCGCGTGGTCGGGTTCGTCAACGAGCAGGTATTGAATCGGCCTGACGCCTCGGAGTCGGATAAGGATCTCATGGCGCCGTTGGGCTCCACCGAGGACCTGCCTGAGTTAGTCCAGCTGATGGGCGCATCCGAGGTGATCGTCACGTCAATGGACCATCCCAACGAAAGCCTTGTGCGGAGCCTGGTGGACTGCCAGGAGCAGGGCGTTCAGGTGACGCCGCTCCCGGTGGTCTATGAAGAGATAACCGGCCGCATACCCCTGGACCTGGTCTCCGATGGGTGGCTTAGTGTTCTGCCCATGTCTCATGCCGGCACCGGGGTCATATTCCCTCTGGTGAAGAGGTCCATCGACATCACGCTGGCATTGCTCGGCCTTGCAGGTCTTCTGGTCTTGCTGCCGTTCGTCGCCGTGGCCATCCGCCTGGATTCACGTGGCCCTGTCTTTTACCGCCAGGACCGCATTGGCAAAGGAGGCCGTCGGTTCCGGGCGTACAAGTTCAGGTCCATGGCGGTCCCACCCGACGAGGCCGAGCAGCCCCTCTGGACGGAGAGAGGCGATTCCAGGGTAACCCGCATTGGGCGCATACTGCGGTCCACCCACGTGGACGAGTTCCCCCAGTTCCTGAACGTTTTCAAGGGGGACATGAGCGCTGTTGGACCCAGGCCCGAGCGGATTGAGCTGGCCGACCAGTTCGACAAGGCGATCCCTTTCTACAGGCTTCGCCACTCGGTGCGGCCGGGTATGGCCGGCTGGGCGTTTATCAATCAGGGCAACACCAGCTCCGTTCAGGACGCCTGGATGAAGCTGGAGTACGACCTGTACTACATCAAGCACCAGTCGCTGTGGCTCGACGCAGTCATTCTTCTAAAGACCTTCGTGGATGCGGTGACCTTCCGCGGTCGCTAGGTACCGCATTTCGACCTGCCTACCAGACTGCTGCGTTTGCCCTGCCTCGTTTGAAGACCAGTCCGGCCAAAGAAATCTCAAGCGATTAATATCCGTAGGAAGCAGCGATGAAACAAGACTGCCTGCCCTCCGTTGTCGGCAGGCAGGCAGTCTTGTTCCTATTGTTTGGACGTCCGGGACTGGTGGCGCCCGGTCAGGACTGACTGAGCGTCCAGGCGTCAGCGAACGGCTCCGGCCTGCCCGCCCGCGCTTTGCGCTATCTTGAATGGCTCGATGTGCTCCCCCAAAAGCAAGCTCACGATCCTCTCCGCAGCCTTGCCGTCGCCATATGGGCTGGTGGCCCTGGCCATTCTTCGATAGGCTGACTCGTCACTGAGCAGGCGGTCCACCTCGGACACGATGCGATGGCGGTCGGTACCCACGGTCCTGGCCGTGCCATACTCGACAGCCTCCGGCCGCTCCGTCACGCTGCGAAGCACCAGCACAGGCTTTGACAGCGTTGGAGCCTCCTCCTGAATGCCGCCGGAGTCCGTTAGAACCAGGTATGCTGATTTCATCAGCTGGACCATCGCCAGGTAGTCCACAGGCTCCAGCAGCGTAACGTTGTCCGTCCCGCCCAGAATCCGATGCACGGGCCCCCAGATGTTGGGGTTGCGGTGCACGGGATACACAACGTGGACGGTATCCCTGTGGGAGTCTGCGATGTCCTTCAGTGCCAGGCAGATGTCCTCGATGGGCTTGCCGAAATTCTCGCGGCGGTGGGCGGTCACCAGAATAAGTCGCTTTCTTGGGCCGCAGGCGCCTTCGGAATAGCCATGAGCGTTGTCTGTACCGGTGTGCTGGTTCAATATGTCGCCAATGCCGGGTTGATCGGGCCGCTCTGCTGCCCACAGCAGCGCATCGACGACAGTGTTGCCCGTAACCACTACCCGGTCCTGGGGGACGCCTTCCCTGACGAGGTTAGCCTGGGCCAATTCGGTAGGGGCAAAGTGCAGATCAGCCACGACGCTCGCCAGCCGCCGGTTGATCTCCTCTGGAAATGGCTGCAACCTGTCGAAGCTCCGCAGTCCAGCCTCCACGTGACCCACCCTGCATCGAGAGTAAAATGCGGCGATAGCCGCCGCCATAACGGTGGTGGTGTCGCCCTGGACCAGCACCCAGTCGGGCTTTTCGTTCCGTAGCACAGGCTCCAGTCGATTCAACACGCCGGCGGCCACTTGCATCGGTGTCTGGTCCGGCTCCATGACGCGCAGGTCGTAATCGGGCTGGATGCTGAAGACCTCCAGGACCTGGTCCAACATCTCGCGGTGCTGTGCGGTGCTGCAGACCACGGACTGTATATCGGACGCCTTGGCCCGACGCTCAAGCTCATGGATGACCGGGGCGAGCTTGATGGCCTCCGGCCTGGTGCCAATAACGCTGAGGACCTTCATGGCAAGGGTAACCGCCTCATCCGGACCTGGTCGTCATCTCCCGCACCGCAGAAGATACTCCCGGCCCGAAGGCCGCGGCGGCATCGATGAGGTCCCAGTTTTCCTTGAACCAGCCGAACGTGCTTTTCAGTCCTTCTTCGAAGGGTGTCTCTGGCTTGTAGCCTATGATGTCTCTGGCCTTGTCCACTGACGCCAGCAGTCTGGACTTGGTGTCCCACTTTCGGCGGCTGGCCAGCTTAATTCCAGCACTATTGCCTACCAGCCCGTTGATCATCTCCGCCAGGTCGATTATGCGGGTCTCTCTGCCCGAAGCCAAGTTGAACTCCTCGCTGATGGCGGCCTCGTAATACCCTGCCCTAAGCAGGCCGTCGACAATGTCCCCAACGTAAGTGAAGTCGCGGGTCTCTTCGCCTGTACCGGTAATGGGAAGTGACTGGCCCTTCATGGCCCAGTAGATGAAATTAGGGATTACGTTTCGATACTGGCCGGGTACCTCTCCGGGGCCGTAGGAGTTGAAGAACCGGGGTTTGACTACCTTGAGGCCGTAGTGGTTGAAGAAGAAGTTGCAGTAGAGCTCACCGACCATCTTCGTTATCTGGTAGGGAGTGCTCAGATTCATGGACATGAATTCTTCTTTTAGCGGAAGTGGGGCGTCGCTGCCGTAAATGGAGCAGCCGGACGATGCGTATACGAATCGGTCCACCCCATTCATGGTGGCGTATTGCAGCAGCCGCAACGTTCCCAGCCCGTTTACCTCCAGGTCGCGTTCCGGGTGATCGACGGAGTTTTGATTGGCGAAGAACGCAGCAAGGTGGAAGACTACCTGCGGACGTTCGAAGAAGACGCGCTTAAGCACTACCTCGTCCTGGACAGTTCCTTCGGCAAACAGCACGTTTGGCTCCGACGGCACATTCCAACGCTCTGAGGCGCTGTGGTCGTCCAGCACGATAACCTTGGCCCCTAGCTGGGCTATCTCGCGGGTCAGATTGGAACCGATGGCGCCTGCGCCGCCGGTTATCAGTACTGTCTTGCCGCTGTAGTAGCCTTGATATTCCCTCATGCTCTAATCTCCGCCACCGAGGGCGATGAGTTCGTCGTAGATGCGGGTGCTGCCCTCCCTGCCAAAGTGGGCCTCGGCGTAATCACGTCCGTTCCGGCCCTTCTCAGCGGCCATGCCGTTGGCCCTGTACAGCTCCAGGATTGCTTGTGCAATGTGGTCGTGCCTGCCTGCAGGGAAGAAGCTCCCGCAGTTGGCATCTGCTATCAGCCGCCGGGCGTCGCTGGCCGGGTCCGCCCAGCAGATTGCCGGTCTGCCTGCAGCCATTATGCTCTGCAGCTTTCCCGGCACCACCGGCGTCTTAAGGTCCTTACTCAGCGGGACCAGGCAGACGTCCGACGCCCGCAGAAGCTCCACGTATTCCTTCGGAGGTTGAGTGGGCACGAACCTGACGTTAGTCAGGCCCTTTGCCTCGGCTTGGTCCTGAAGGTCCTGGCGGAAAATACCGTCTCCCGCCATCACGAAGACGATATCTTCGTGCTCTTTCAGACGGTGGGCGATGTGAAGAATGTCCTCCAAGCCCTGTGCGAAACCCATGGTTCCCGCGAACGAGACGACGAAGGTGTCGTCCAGGTTATGGTCGCGCCGCCACTGGTTGTCCCGCGGCCCGGGACTGACCTCGTCCAGGTCAACCCAGTTGTGCACGACTCGGACCGTTTCGGCAGAGGCGCCTCTCCTGACCACGTACTGCAGGTTGCCTTCCGAGTGGACGGTGATGGCGTCGGCGTGCCGGTAAACGAAACGCTCCATCCAGTGAGCGACTGCCTTGAGAGCGCGGCTTTTCAGCAGGCCCAGGTCGATGACAGTCTGCGGGTAGAGGTCTTGCACGTTGACGATCACCCTGCCACCCCATATTCGCGCCAGGGCGTAGCCTGTAAGGCCCAGGGGCAGCGGTGGGGAGTAGACGATCACCGCCTGATGCCGTCCGATGAAAACGCCGATAAGCAGGTACACAAACGCGGTGATGAACTGTTCCAGCCCGCGCACTATCGGGATATTGCGCCCAATCGGCAGTCCGGAGACGCGGTGGACTCTGACGCCGTTGAGGGTCTCGCGCCCGTAGAGCCGTTGCTTTCTAGTGGTGGACTCTGCCAAATTGCGGTCCGGTATGGACGTGAGCACCGAGACGCGATGGCCTCGCTCCGTCAGGTCCTCTGCCAGCTCGGAGAACAGGCGTGCCGCCGATTTCACCGTGGGCGGGTAATCGACTGTAATCAGCAGCACCCTCACTGGCCATTTCCGCCAGATGATAACGCGGAGGCGGACCGGGACACGGACTGGACTTCGACAGGCATTCCACTCTTAAGCGACTCGACGATGGCGAAGGTAGTCATGGTGGTCGCGGCATAGTCCGCCATCGGCACAGAAGCGACCTCTCCCCTGACCATTCCGAAGAATGCTTCCAGTTCCGCCTTGTGGCCGCGGTCCAGGTTCCAGCGCTTGGTACGCTCGGTCTTACCGCCCTTGACGATGCTCATCTGCTTGAAGTTGTCTATCGCGCATACGGCGCCGTCCCAAAAGATCTCGACGCGCTCCCTAGGGAATGCCCGGTCGCTCATGGACACGTACACGATGGACGTGGTGGAGCCATCCGACATATCCAGCGTCACCACCACGTTGTCATCCGTTGTAGCTGCGCCGTCGCCGCTAACCGACCGTGCATAGGCACGAATGGGATTGGCGCCCAGCAGGTACTGCGCCAGGTCTACGAAATGGCACATCTCGCCAATGATGCGGCCGCCTCCCTCTACCGGGTCCAGCACCCAGCTCTCCGGCGGCACGGGGCCGGCGTTCACCCGCATGTGGACTATGGCAGGACCCTTGCGCGTTTCCAGGGCTTGCCGGGCACGTACGCTGAAGGGTGAGTAACGCCGGTTGAAGCCCACCATTAGGTGGCCATTGTGGTTCTCGTGGGCCTGCACGACCTGCGCCAGCGTGTCCGCCGTTGTGGCCAGGGGCTTCTCCACGAAGACATGTTTGCCCTTCTCCAGGGCGGCGATTGTCATGGGCACATGCAGGTCGTGCCGCGTTGTAATCAGAACGCTGTCCACGTTGTGGTCGTCCAGCAGCTCCTGGTAGTCTGACCCGCAGTACTGGAAGCCGTTGCGCTCGGCGACGTGTCGGGCCGTATATCCGCTGGCTGTAACGACGCCGCACAGTTCGATGTCGCCCATCTTTTTCAGTATGGGCAGGAGGATGGACTTGGTGAACAGCCCTGCGCCGATGAGTCCCACCTGTGGCGTCCCGGCTGTGTGCCCTGCGGACTTAGTTGCCGGCTTCACAGCTACGGTGGCGCGGGACACCGGCTTCGCCTGATAGGACAGCAGCACGCCGATGTGGCCTCCTCCGCCCTTGTAAACGAGGTCATAGGCCTGAAGGGCTTCCTCGATGGCGTAGCGGTGGGTAATTATCGGGTCGACACTGACCTTGCCGTTGGCCACCATCCTCAGGAACTCGTCCATGTTTCGCTGGGCGGTCCACCGCACGTAAGGCAACGGATAGTCCCGCCCCATCTCCTCGTACTGCGGATCGTAAATACCAGGCCCTGCCGATCTCGGTACGATGAGCTTTAGCTCCTTGTCGAAGAACTGCCGCCGGTCCAGTTTCAGGTCCACCATGCCCGGCACGGCCAGGCGCGCGCCCTGTCGAGCGACCTCGGCGGCCAGCTCGATTGGCTGGGACGAGTTAGCGCCGGCGAAGATGATTACCGCATCCGCCCCGCTTCCATCGGACCATGCTCGCACCTGACCGGGCACGTCCTCATTGTCATTATCGGCCAGCACCGCCCCCTGTTCCATGCCGAGACCGCGGGCCAGTTCCACCTTGTCCAGACTGATATCCACGCCGAAAACGTGGGCGCCCGCTCCCTGGAGAATCTGCACCGCGATGAGGCCGATGAGACCGAGGCCGATGACGACTACCCTGTCGCCCAGCTGAATCTCGGCCGTGCGCACGCCGTGAAGCGCTATGGCCCCCACGCCGGCGAAGGCTGCGGCCTCAAATCCTACGCCCTCCGGTATCTTGACGGCCAGGCTGCGCGTAACGGAGACGACCTCACTGTGGGACGCCTGACTGGCCCCGAAGCAGGCGACGCTGTCGCCCACTTGGAAGTCGTCTACCGCAGTCGCCACCTCGATGACGTGGCCGGCGCAGCTGTAACCCAGCGGCACGGGCGTATCCAGGCGTCCCATAGCGGCGCGGTACGTCTCTCTGATGCCGTCTACTTTGGCCTTGTTGATCACCTGACGCACAAGGTCCGGTCGGCTTCTGGCCTTACCCAGCAGACTCTTCTTGGCCAGGTCCATCATCAGTTTTTCCGTGCCGACGCTCACCAGCGAAGTCACGTTCTGCACCAACACGCCATTGGCGCGCAGGGCCGGAACGGGCACCTCGTCCAGCGTTAGATCGCCTGTCTTGTAGCTTTGCAGGACCTGTTTCATCGTTAGTATTTAGGTCTCAGTTATTAGTAATTAGTTCCTTATTTTTTGCGGCTGTATTTCCGGGCTACCAGTAGGGCGTGATTTCGGTGGATGGTTTCCTCACCAGATTCATCAGTTGGTGCACCGGCTTGGCAAACCTGGAGTTGTACAGAAACCAGGTCGAAAGCCGGCTGTGGAAGGCGTATAGGGCTACGTAGTTGAGAAGCGTGCGCTCCAGCCTGAAGGGCGACAGTTGGAACTGGCCCAGCTCCGCGTTTAGCTCCACGTCGTCCACGTTTGGCGGCATCATGCCCACTCGAATGGCTTCCTTCAGGTGGGCTATGCTCATCGGGTCGATGCCCATTAGTTGGGCGCAGACCAGGCTTCCAGCCCCGGGCGAGTCCGACGCCACGATCAAGTTGGCGTTCACGAGGTCGCCATCCATGGGGCCGCTGCGGTCGAGAAAGTGGGTGCCGTCGAATAGCAGCAGGCCTGGCCGCAGTGCCTTGTTGATGGCCAGAATAGACGGCGTGAACCTGTGGTGGTACTTCAGACGTTTAACGTCTGGAATGCAACCCCACTGGTTCTTAAATCCCAGACTTACGCCGGTCATGACGTGCATCTTGGGCACCGGCATGGAGATGAAAACGTCTGCCTCGTGCAACAGCGGCGACGGCAGCGGCACCGTAACCTGCTTTTTGTCGATCTCCACCGTTACGTCTTCTCTGGGCATGTTCATCAGGTTAGCGGTGGTTATACCGTATCGCTGGACCAGGTCAGGCAGATTGTGGCCCTCGAAGGCCTCGTCGGCGCTCCATGCGTGTGCGCCGCCGTCGGACTCCACAACTGTGATTCTGTCCGTGCGGGATTTCAGCGCCTTCACCAGGGCCTCGATCATCGCCGGTGAAGTTGTAACGCCCGGCTTGAAATGCGGATAAGTGAAATTAGGCTTGATGTATACCCGCCCCTGAGAGGGCACAATGCTTTCCCAGTCAAGCCATTCAAGGGCTGCCTCGACAGGCCCGTCCAGTTCGCCTGGCGTGAAACGGGATATGTATGCTCTGCCGCTCACCGTTCACTCCTCAATTGCGTATCCGGCCTGCGTGGTCTATGGCCTGTTGCATATCGTCCAAGCCTTCCGGCCCCACTGCCGGCAAGCCGCGCCTAACCATTATAGTTTACCGCCGTAAATGACGGCCCGGGCCACCTGGGCCGACTTGTACGCCTCTTCGAAGACCTCAAGTGTCTGTCTCGCGGTAGCCTCCAGGGAGAAGTCCGCAGCTCGTGCGCGACCCTTGTCTATCAGTTCGAGTCGTAGTTTTTCATCAGTCAGCGCCGACGCCATGCCGTCCGACAGTTCCTGCATGTCGTCCGGGTCGAAAAGCAGGCCGGCATTCCCTAACACTTCGGGAATGGCGGAGGCCCTGGCAGCCACTACCGGCAGACCCGACGCCATGGCCTCAATAAGCGGAATACCGAAGGTCTCCAACCGAGAGGGCATCACGAAAAGCGTCGCGCCACTGTATATGGCGGCCAGCTCCTGGTGCGGCACGGACCCGGAAAACACGATTCGCTCCTGCATTCCCAGCCCTTCGGAATGCTCCTTAAGGGTCTGCGTCTGGTCGCGCGTTCCCCCGCCCACGATGAGAAGCCTGTACCTGTGCCGCAGTTCGTTGCTCAGGCGGCTGTAGGCGTCCATCAGCATGGGGTAGTTCTTATGGGGCATCAGGTCTGAGACCGACAGGATGTAATCGTCTCCGCCGCAAAACCGGTCCCTGGCAGCTTTCGCCTCGCCCGGCGGCACCTCGCCGAAATGCGATACGTCCACGCCGTGGTGTATAGCCCTGGTCTTTTCGATCTCAATGCCGAGCACCCTGGATATGTGGCGGCGAGAGGTCTCGGACACGAATATGACCCGCCTTGCCTTTCGCGCCGACGGTCTTGCTACCGTCCTCAGTACAAGGTGCCGAATCCTCTGGCTCAGTGGCCACCTTACACCCTCGTCGTAATAGGGGTGCGGGTTCTGGATGCCCAGCACCACAGGGCAGTCTGCCCTTAGTGGCGCTATCTCCGCAGGGGCGAACACCAGGTCGGCTCGCAGGCGGTCCAGCAGGCGCGGCAGGCCGACCTGCTCGTACAGCAGACGACGCCAGACGCTGCCCACACCGACCTCCTCAACTGCGATGCGTGACCGGCCCTCCCCCAAAACGTTGCTGCGGTTTTCCGGCGTTACCAGCACGGTGTAATCGTTCTGCTTGTCGATGCGCACCAGGTGGAGAAGCAGGTTATTCAGGTAGGTGAGGCCGCCACCGGTGCGGGCGGACAGCGCGTTTATCACGATTCGCATGCGCCGTCCTGCAGCTGGTGGCTGACCTTATTCGTCCGGTAACTATGCACCGCTTTTTCCGGTGTTCCCGCTTATGATGGCGAATGTGTTTTTCATGCCCAGCGACGAGCCAATGAATTGAAACAGTCGGCTCTGCGTGCTGAAGTACCGCACCATCTGGTAATCGAGGCCGGATTCCTTGAACAGGTCCATCATGGCGTTCTGGTCGATGCCTTCTCGAACAGCATGGTACTCGGCGTTGTCCTCGGGGCAGTCCTCAAGGTATAAGCCCCTGGACCGCCGCCGCCGCCGCTTGAAGCCTCCCAGCTTGTCGCCCTTGAACACACGCCATGCGAGGTAAGCCACGTTGCTGAACCTGCGCGCGAAGGGCCCCAACGAGTCATGCCACAGGGGCTCCTGGAATGAGAAGAACTGGCCGTGGGGGGAAAGCACCGCCACGGCGTCCCTGGTCAGCGCCAGGTAGTCGGGTACGTGGTGCAGAAACGAGTTGGCCACCACGACGTCGAATTTCCGGCCGGTGTCCCGCATGTGGTGGAGCATGTCGAACACATCCCGGCATTCGGCCTCCAGCATTCCTGCGTATGCCGTACACTTTTCCTTTAGCGCGGCCAACATGCTCTCGGACACGTCTACGGCGGTCACCCTTGCCCCGAGCTCCAGAAACGGCAGCGTCGCGGAGCCCTCCCCTGCGCCCAGGTCTAATACCTGCGGCACCTCAGACGTAGCAGTATGCTTCAGCGAACGGTCGTAGATTCCCACAACAAGGCTGCCGTACAGGGCGCGCAACGAAGCGTGTTTGACGTGCGGCGCGCCGTCTATGTAGTCGCGGGTCGCCTCCGAGTCGTAAACGACGGAGTTGGCCATCGCCGCAATCTTGGCGGCCCTTTCATCCATCTAAGCCTGTCTCCTCAGCTCCGGCCGCCTTGTAAGCTTATGCACTACACACCTCATCGAATGCCTGCAGCAGCGCCTTGGCAGACGCATTCCAGCTATAGGTTGCCGCCCTGGCTTTGCCCTGCTCCGAGAGCCGCCTTCGCAGGTCAGGGTCCGTCGAGACCTCAACCATGGAGTCCGCGATTGTAGATGGCGCAGTAGGGTCTACCAGCAGCCCTGCGCCAGCCATCACCTCCGGCAGAGACGTCACATTGGACGCGATCACAGGGGTGCCGCAGGCCATGGCTTCCAGCACGGGCAGCCCGAAACCCTCATACATGGAAGGGAATACGAATGCCACGGCGCCACGCAGCAGTCCCGGCAGGTCTTCGTCCTCGACAAATCCGACGCGGCGGATGTACTTCTCTACATCCAGCTCTTTGGCCAGCGCGTCAACCTCCGCGCTCTGATTGCCTGGAGTACCGGCCAGCACCAGCAACGTGTCGTCGCCGGTCCGCCGTTTGAACTCCTTCAGGGCCCGTATCAACGCCGTAACGTTCTTGCGCTTCCACATGGCGCCGCACCACAGGAAGTATGGCCCCTGGATGCCGTACTTGGCAGGGACGTCGCCACCCGGTCTGGACCCCCCTGCGCCATCCAGGGCGCCATTCAGCGTGCTGGCGGGCCAGACGCCGCCATCCACGACGCCGACCCTGTCTTCCGGCAACTTCCATTTGTCCAGAATCTTGCGCCGGCTGAACTGCGAAACGGTCAAAATGCGGTCGGCTGATTTGACCAGCATTGAGTAGGACCGGCGCCCTATCAGCATATCCCGCCATGGAAAGTAGGTGGGGCAGTCGAAAGGGCTAAGGTCGTGAATCATGCCGATCTTGCGCGGAACCCGAACGGGCAGAAGAAAAGCCGTTGTCGAAAAATATACGTCGATATCATCGGGGAAATCGTCTCGGAGAAATCTTTCGCCAAATCCCAATAGACCCCCAACCAGACTAAGCATCGTGAGCGTCCTACGTGACCTGCTCAACCTCAAGACCTCGAAGTTCTCCGGGAGGTCCGGGAGGCAACCGTAATGCGACGAGCTGAAGTTGCTGGAGTGGAACAGGACGTAGGTGTTATCGGTATCCAGCACAGTCAGCCCCCTGAGGAGCTCCCTGGTGACTCTGGCCATCCCGGTCGTGTTGAGAAAGCAGGGTTCGATGTCAAACAGTATCTTCATTGCGTCACTACGCGGCAATTACTTTCTGAAAAATCTCTTTGATGGCCTGGGCGTGGCGCTGCCATGTGTGGTTGGCCTCCACGACCTTCCTACCCCGCTCTCCCATGGCTTTTGCCCTTGCCGGATCCTTTAGCAGGCAGTTTATTGCCACCGCCAGGGCTTCCGGGCCGTCGTCCGCTACCACCAGTCCCGTCCGGCCATGCTCGATTAGCCCACTACGGTTGGCCACCGCCGTGACCACCACTGGCTTCGCCGCCGCCATATACTCCAGCACCTTGAACGAGCGGCCCATCTCCGCCCTGCCCTGCTGTGCGCCCAACTCGCTGGTATAAGGCGCTACCATCACGTCCCCCGCAGAGAGATACCGGCTGATTTCGTTGTGAGGCACATACCCCATGAAAATAAAAAAATCTTCCAGTCGGAGGCTTCGTATCTCGTCGCGGGTCCTTGCCTCATCAGGGCCCGCGCCTATCATCACGAACTTCGCCTCCGGGTGCCTCTCGCATACAAACGGCGCGGCCTTTACCAGGGACACGGCGCCATGCCAAGGAAGAAACGATCCCACGAACATAACGGTAGGACTATCATTTAAACCCAGCCTGTCTTTAATTTCTCTGCATGGCGTTAATGGACGAATCCGTTCGGTGTCCACTCCCCACGGTAGCTGGTGGGCCTTGTGTCGAAACTTTTGTTTCAAGGATCGCGGCTCGGGCACCACGATGGCCGACGCCCTCTTCAAGCTGATGTCATGAAAGTTAAGGTCGTTGACCTCCGCAACCAGCGGGATGCCCGAAATCTTGGATGCCATCGTCCCTGCCACGGAGAACCTGTTGACCCGCTCGTAGATAACGTCGACCTTATTTATCCTGGCCCACCTCACTATTTTCACCGCGTCGTCAAGAGACTGCAGCAGCCGCGTTCCCCACAGGAACGGCGTTCTGATGGCGCGCCTGCTAAACGCGGTCATACCGGCATGTTCGGTAGTCACGGTTGTCGAGCTGCCCCGGTAAAGCCGTCGGACCTTGAGATTCTCATGCTCGATCCACTCTGCGCCGCGACCTTTACCCCGGCAGAAAACCGTGACATCCAACCCCAGCCTGCCCAGATGCCGTGCAGCCTCGATAACGTGGCTGGTGCCGCCCAGACCGCCATGGTCCGACATAGGTATGTCCACCACGCTGGCCAGATACAAGACTTTCACACGGCCCTACGGCTTGACACTTCCCGGGCTATTAGCGTTGCTCCGCGTGCCATAATTGCTATCAGGACCCAGTCCTCCAGGTAAAACCGAGCTCCGCCAAAGGCCGCGTATGTGGGAATCCCTGCCGCGAATGCGGCTATTGCTCCGACCAATATTGCAGATGCAGCAGCCAGTTCAGGCGATGACGAAGTCGCTCGGATTGCCTTCCACGCCTTCC
>JACZVF010000048.1 GCA_022572805.1 Chloroflexota bacterium | reverse complement strand
TCGACCAGTTGTCGTTCACCTTCCACATGTTGTCTATGCGGAAAACCCGCACCGTCTTGCGCTTCAGCGTCACGTACAGGGGGACATGGCCCGGCCCCTCTCGCACGGAGATGGGCACCGGCGGGTTGACTGGCTGAAGGCTGGGATTCCACACGGCGTGCCGCTCGGGAAGGCAGTGCCCCGGCTCCACGGTAACCATCTGGGCCAGCGGCTCCTTGCCCCGCAGCCGAACCCTCAGCTTCTCCACCACGTCCGACAGAGGCTCCACCTGCTCGGCCAGGCCCTTCATCTGAAGCTGCACCTGCGGCTCCGCACAGAAGTCGGATATGGTCAGGCTCAGGTCCATCACCAGGTGCGGGATCTCTGTGTTAGCCAGCATGACCTGGAGCGGGGCCGCGGCGTTACGGGCGTCGCTGACGGGCCTCTTGAAAACAAAGGATGCGTCCCAGAGCTCCTCGCCACGAAGCAGCTTGCCGCTTATCAGCGCCTTTTGGACGAACCGCCCCTTTAGACCGGCGTCGGTGAAGGCCCTCTCGGTCAGCTTCTCGATGCCCAGGAACAGCATCTCCAGTGAGGCGGTGGGAAAGGGAAACTCCACGCTTTTGGAGATGGCCTCCTCCTGCCGGTCTGGAATCAGCGGTTCCCGGTCGATGCCGTTGCACAGCTCCCAGATGCGCCTGCCCTCGGGTCCGAACCGCGCCTGCAGGTCCCAGACGTTCAGGGCAGCCACCTGCCCCATGCAGCCCAGTCCAAATTTTTTGAGTAGGAGTTTTTGGATTGCGGGCACAGGCAATAGCTGTACCGGCATAGGCGATAGAAAAGCCTTGGCATCTCCGTCGGGCACCTGGGTGCTTTCCCGGCCGGCGCTCTGCAACGCGGCCACGTAGGCCGGAAACTTGCCGGGGCCGATGCCAAGGCGCGGGTTCAAGTGCGTCTCCACCGATTCGATCAGAACCGAAGGGATGTTGTCTGCGCCATACAGCTGGTCGAAGCCGTCCACCCGAACGTAGACCGTGCCCAGGCCGCCGCTCTGCACGCGGTCGAAGGAGGCTTGCAGCGACCTCACGATGCCCTCCTGCACCGAGCGGTAGAAGGGCTCGTCGCTCTCCAGCTCGATCAGGTGGCCGTGGCGCGAGCGCATCTCCGACAGCCCAACGCCCCTGGCAAAGCCGGCCTCGGGCGTGCCGTCCAGCAGCACAGGCCTGGCTTTGGTCCTATCTACCAGGACGGCGGGCTTGCCCACAACGTCCGTATTTCGCGTCAGCTCACACTTCATGCGCATGTGGCTGATGTTTACACAAGCGACCCTCATGTAGGCAGTATAGAAACAAATGTTCTAATTGTCAACGCCGGGAAAAGTGCTGTCCCAGTTCGCGTCGCGGGGTAGGTGTTTTAAGGGGGGTATTCTAATTTATACGAAAGCTAATTGCCCACTTCACTCTTCGACAAGCTCAGAGGGAACGAAATACAGAAAACACATTCGTGGTGAGCTTGTCGAACCACAAACACGTGAATCAGACTGGTGCAACATCAGCACGCCAAGTCACTGTCATTCCTGCCGGTTCGTAGATAAAATCCCAAAACCCTAATCCACCTCCAGTAACCACTTGAGGCGCACCAGCTCCATCAGCGGCCCAATGTCCTCCACGCTGTCCAGCGGAAACTTCACCTGCTTCATGGTCCGCCCCGATGTAGCCGCCACGTTCTCCCGCACCGCCGGCGACACCTCGTCCGAGTGCAGCGCGACAGGCTCCAGGGAGCTGACGCCCACGAAGACCGTGGCCCTCAGGCCCGAGCGAAAGTTATGCACATGGAAGAGTTGCCTGGCGCCCACGTAAACGGCGGGCGTCCACTCCCGAAAGAAGCCGTCGTAAACCGTCCGCTCGTCAGTGCCCTCCAGCTCCAGCGCAATCTCTCGAAGCCTGCTGACGATCTCCGCCCGACCCGGCTCCATGGCGTCGACCACGCCGTCCACAGTCGGAGCGTCCTCTGCATCCGGCGCACGCCCCGTCGATTTCGCCCTGCCTCGACCATTCCTAACCATGGCCACCTCACTGACCCAAGCCAATCAACGAACGGCCTATTGGTTTAAGCCGATGACAGCACGGAGAGTCTCACACGTCTTCAGACAAACCATCGCCATTTGATTTAAATCTAAAATTAAAACTAGAAAAGTTTAACGAGGTGTGGTACCCTTGCAGTACCGGCCGCAAGGTCGCGGACACCAGTCCCAGAAGCCTTTTTCTTGACCCGGAAGAGGCGGTGAGCAGGCATTGACGTTAAGCGTCATTTCGCCTGCTCATCTGGTTTCTGGGCCTTCATATCCGAGACTATGGCGGCTTGGATTCAGTAATGCTCTCGAACGAATTACATTTCGCACCCAAACTCCCCCGTACGCAGGCGGCCCCTTTCGACGCTTGGAAGACACCACCACCGTAAATACCCAGCGACTGTACGGAATCGGAAATTGGGAAGCAAGGGGGGGGCGAGAAATAAGTAGGCCCACCAGCCCAGGCGGCAATTCTTGACCCGGAAGAGACACATCGACTGGTGGGACCTGTAGGGGGTGCGAACACCCTCCGCCGGTAGTATAGCACACCGAAATGCTGGCTAAAAGGCATCACGGTGAATTGCTTTTATGCCATGGTTTCGGCGTATACGGCGCGATTTCCACAGGGACAATCACGGGATCGCCCGCTCACACCTCACGAAGGGAACCTCCCCACCGGAATACGAATTACCCATATCCACCGGGCCGCGCTGTAAATCTCAGCGGACCTCAGAGGGGGAGGCTAGCCCAGATATGTCCTTGTCCGAAATTTTCTATTTCCGCCAGGATAATACGTTCCGAACATATTTTCTGAAATAAAACCGAAAAAGTACAAAAATTGCAGGTAAACGGATTGTAAATCCAGACCCCGTTTCATAACATGCTGAGCATCCTGCTTAACCGGTCCCAGCCGGCAGGAGTTGGCACAAGTCGGAGCCGGCATTCCGAATATTTACAAACGTCGCCTATTTCTCAGGGAAGATGATGATGGTCACCAAAACCAAATTTGTTAAGTACGGCAACACCTCCAACGAGTCCATCGAAATACGCAGGGTCCGCGAGCGTATGGTCTATAAGATCAGCTGCCCATACTGTGGTGGACTATCCCTGGCCCTGTCTCCTTATAAGGGGAACAGCAAGGCCGTTATCAAGGCCAGGTGCAACGAGGGCCATAGCGTGTCCCTGATACAGCGCGACCACGGGGTAATAGTAGGCTGGCATTAAAATCGCGCTCTCCGGACATTATCAAATGATGCCAGTCAGCCGGACTGTTTGCATCCTGGACGACGGCGCCCGTGTCATCCGCGAGTTGTCAGATCTCCTGGACAGTCAGGAATACTGCGTATTCCTGGAGGAAGATGCCGACCGTTTCATCACAATGATCGCCGACATCGATCCGGACTTGATAGTCATTCCAGACGCCACCTCAGTGGCGGAAGAATACCTCATCCCAATGTTGAGGCTCTTGACCGACAATATAATCGTGGTCACGGTAAATAGGGACGGTGATTTTGCTGCGGAGGCGCTGTTGCGAGGCGCGGATTTATGTGTTTCCCGGGCCATGCCTGAGCGGGAGCTTTTGGCACGCCTGCACGCCTTCGAAAGGCGTCTTCTGGCACCCACGGCGTAGCGGCAGCAGCCCCTCGGCTCAATGCCGGCGGCTGCTAATCCAGATTCTCTTGGGCCATCTCCCGCACATTAATTGCGACTGGTGCATTACCGCCCATGCATTGGGGGCAATTGATTAACTCCCCCGGCGCGAACTGGATGGCCCCTGCGCCGTCCGCACGGCAGTCCAGCACGGCTTTGCCCTCGAACATCACTCGGCTAAACTTCCGAAAAAATGCGATGGCGCCATGGACAGTCATGCCATCGTCCTCTAAACGGCCGGGCACCAGCACGCTGTACAGTCCCTTCTGAGGGGTTTCCGTAGGTTTGTACCACCAGACCCACCGGTTCGGGTCAGCATAAACCATCTTTTCCAACCACTCCACAGCGCGGCCTGCGACAATGCTTCACGATGTGCTCGACCATGAAAAGCAAGCCATCAGTTGGCGCCGCTGACGCCTGGCTCTCAAGCGGCGGCCATCGCCGAGCATTCCCTAGATGCATGGCACGGGCATTCCAAAACCGGCGGCCCATCCGCGCATTTTGTCGGCCCCAATCGTACAACATCAGACTGCGGAGCGTATACGCTCCTGACCAGGATATTGAGGCCAATTGGCTGGCCATTTCAGGATATTTTCAGGCGGCGCCAGCCCGATTATCGGCGAAACCGAAAATTTCCACCAGGAGCCAGGCGCTCCGACGAAAATAAGGCGGACCAAAGTGGTCCGCCCATCCGTTAACCAACAGATTTCGCTACAACTAGGCTATTAGCCGCAAGGCGCCTTTCCGCACGTCTATCCTGATGCCCCGGTACATTGCGATGTCCTTCCTGTAGGTGCCCAGGTCCTGCTCAGCCTTGGCGTACTGGTCCCGCCGGTGTCGAAGCCTGGCCTGCATAGAGGCCTCTTTTGCCGCCCGGTCGGCATTGTTGGGTCCCGTCGGCATCTTCCTCAGAATCATAAGGTCCAGCTTCGTGGCAGCGGCGTCGGCGACGTACTGGGTCTGCGCAGAGTCTGTGTTCTTGACGGCCTCTTCAGCAGCCCTGATTCTCTCGTTCAAACTCTCGCTAATCTTAGCCTTGACATCCTCTGCAAACCCCATGGGCATCAATCTCCCTCTCCGCGACACGCCGGGAGGCAAACAACGACGTAAACGGCACATGCAAAATATGAAAGACAGCATTGAGAATCTTTTCAGCCCATATGGTGAAACGCGGAGCGGGCATGATTTTTTACCCATCCGCGAACCCGATGCCGGCTTACGAACCTATTTATACCGTGCGGGAGGTATGTGCGGTCAATCACTTTCTGGTGATCTTATTAAACAAGCGTAAAAGGGGGCTCTCGGGAATGCGGCGCCCGGTTACGGGGTCGAGGCTACAGCCCCGCAAACCTTGGGAAAGCAGAATCACTAATGCCTGCATGTCAAGACCAGTTGGCAGGCTGTCACGATACCGTTCAGTCTTGACCGCTGTAATTCAAACGCGATACTGACGGCCAAGCGAGGCGTTCACTTGGATCTGAAACGTTCAATCAACAAAAGAGGCCTGTGGCAAGCAGGCCTCATTATTACCAATTCCTGTAGTGGACCCTTGTTACCGGTCCCAGTCTAACCCGTCCTGGTCTGCCTGGTCCTGCTCAGCCGCCCAATCGGCGACCTCGCGTATCTCCGCCAGCAAAGCCCTGTCGGTTACGTCCTCGAAGTGCTTGTCGTACTTCACCTTACCGCATTTTAAGCAGATAAACTCCACCAGGCCGTTCTGCGGGTCGTAGGCCCAACCCTCGTACTCCGTCAGTGTGGCACAACGGCCGCAATGCGAAGGGGGGTAGTCCGTCAATGCGGTCCCGGATGTGTCCAGAAATTGCTTAACTTCCAACTTTGCTCTGCTCCCTGTCAGGTTCCTTCAACTTAATTATGGACACATTGAAATCAATTCGCACACGCAATTTAAGGTGCATCTTCCACAGATTTGCCGGCCCGGTCCAGCCACCTGTGACAGCAACGATATCGATCGCCTAACCCTACATGTCCCCCGGCCTGCTGCACCTTGCGGTACCGCTTAATTTCCGCCGTCGCCTCGCCTTTAACGACGGCGCCCGCAAGGGCATGCGGCCCAGCCGCAATATGAGAAGTTTGGACCTCCTCACTTTTCGCCGGGTTAAAAACCGGGCGTTGGCGGCACTAAAGGCATAGAACGTTCCGACGGCCCTCCATTAATCGCAGATGGCAAAATCAGCATTTCTGAAACAATTCTCAAAATATTCTGAAATTTATTTCAAAATATTATCAGAGTGATTAGGTGTCGGGCCAAGAGCCGATTTATTCACCCGAACATGGCGCACGGACCGGGCCTACAGAAAATATAAAAGGCCAGACGCACGCAGGGTGCGCCTGGCCTAAATTGGGTCTGCTTATGGTTAGCTTAGCCTTGAGCCGTCCTGTTGAGCTCTGCTCCGGCTGTAAAGCCAACTCGCTTATGGGCTGGGACGGTAACAAGCTCGCCGGACTTGGCCCCTCGGATAGGGCGGACCTTGCGCTCTTTGACCTGCCGTATTTCGAAGGCGCCGAATCCAGTCAACACAACCCTGTTGCCGGCGGAAAGAGGCTCTTCTATGCTCTCCAGCACGGCCCTGAGGGCAGCCTCGCCCGTAGCCCGGTTTCCGCCCAACTTGGCGGCCACCATTCCGGTGATATCACTCTTCCTAAGAGTAGTAGCCATAATAAAAAAGCCCTCCTTCAATTAATATGGGTCTAATACAACCTGATCATGATTCTTCGGGCCCGTTGGCGAGTATCATAATAACCAGTTTTGTACTTTGTCAAGCCTTTTTTTAAGATTTTGCTGGAAAATACGTTCTAAACGGTCTGATCCTGGGAAACGATGGGGTAAACAGACCATTCTATGAACGACTGGACTACTTCAAACGGCCTGAAAGAGGTTGCCGTGCTGAAATCAACGCCCCATGCACCTTTCAAGGTTAGCAGGATTGAAATTGAGCGCAGGACCGACCAGGTGCCGAATAACCGCGACGAACCCGGCGAGTTGCGGGGTGGAGTAATTTACGCGAGGAGAAGATGCAGACCAAAAGGCTATCACTTTGCCTCAGGCCGTGGCAACGCAAATACAAGCTAATATCTCCGCCTTCCAGCGTTGAGGTCCGAAGCCGGAGTTAGATATATTTGCAGGCGGCGTTCGCCAACGTTGGCGTCCCGCGTTTCGATTCACGCCTACAGCGACCATAGCCGGGATCAAATCGAATTACACCACAACTACGGGGCTGATAAATTGAACACACGTGCGTTCCAGGGGTCCTATGATATATTGGAGTTGGAGCGGCGCGAGGCTGCAATTGCAGCGGCATTCGCTGTCGGTCGCCTGTCTCGACCGGTGCTCCCTTGCGGGCCCTACTATTTCAGGCCCGGCCAGCGGAGACTGTTCAGATGGCTACCGGTGTCGGACCACATAACGCCGGACGACGACGCGTCTCGATCAAAATAGTCTCGGTTTCTCACCGATTATTCCAATCAACATTCCTAACTAGGACGGACGATGAGCACCTTCTTAAATGGACCCAAGGTCTATCTTGTTTCCAAGCCATCTGTTGACTGGGAGCAGGTCGCGGAGTTTCTTGAGGACGAAGGAGTCCCGCCGATACCGGACAGCATACGTGCCGGCGAAGATGAGTCTGCCGCCATAGCGGAGGTGTCGGCCCGGCTGTGCTACATGAGCTACGGCAAGGGCCGCAAGGACATCGCCGATTTCATAACCAACCTCCTGGCCTCCAAGGACGGCAGCGTATTCGAGCACATCAACTACGGCTTCGTATTCACCGGCGTTTCCCGCAGCCTGTCACACGAGCTGGTGCGGCACAGGGCGGGCTTCGCCTTCAGCCAGAGGTCCCAGCGATACGTAGACGAGTCCGAAAGCCGCTTTGTCATCCCCCCGGCCTTGGTAAACGGCAACGGCAGCTCGGAGCATGCGAAGACCGTTCTCTCCAACGCGCTGGAAAAGGCGTCGGAGGCTTACAGCCAGCTCGTCGAAGCGCTGGAGGAGGCGTTGCCCAGGGAGAAATTCGAGTCCCGGACCGATCGCCGCAAGGCCATTCGCCAGGCGGCGCGGTCGGTTCTTCCCAATGCCACCGAAACGAAAATATTCGTCACCGCAAACGTGCGGGCATGGCGGCACTTCATCGAAATGCGGTCGACGCCCTACGCCGACCGGGAGATACGAAACCTGGCAATAATCGTTTTGGAGATTCTTCAGCGAGAGGCCCCGCTGCTGTTCGGAGACTTCACCTTCGATACCCTGCCTGACGGCACCAGGACCGCCACTCCCAAGTACTCAAAGGTATAGCGCCGCCGGCAGTGCCATCCCGAGGGCGCAATCGCATTTTGTTCGGACACGCAAACACCGGCGTGGGCTTATGGCCGATGCCAGCGTAATGATTCTGAATTGACCGCACGGCCATTGGAGAGCCAGGCGTAGTTGTCCGGCTGTCCGCGCGGAGTTGGAATCCGCTCCAAAAAATACGACGCCTTCGGAGGATTATTCCTCGTATGCACCCAACACCGTTAGCCGACAAGCGGAGTTTCAGACCGTTATCAACCATACGGAATTCGCGCCAGGACTTATGCAGTGCATGAAAAAATAGCCCGGATTGCCAGGGAACTTGGCCTGCATTCGGCAAATGTGGCGTCAGTCGCCGCTTTGCTGGACGGCGGGGCCACCGTTCCATTCATCGCCCGCTACCGAAAAGAGAACACCGGCAGCATGGATGAGGTAGGCATACTTAACGTCAAGGAACGGCTGGCCCAACTCCGCCAACTGGACGAACGCCGAGACACCATGCTGGCGTCCCTGCAAAAGCGAGGCCTGCTGACCGACGAGCTGGGCCGAACATTGCGCGCTGCCCGGACCCTTACGGAGCTGGAGGACCTGTATCTTCCCCATCGGCCAAAGCGGCGGACCAGGGCCACCCAAGCCATCGACAAGGGTCTGGAACCGTTGGCCCAAATGGTATGGGCGCAGACAGACATCGATCCCGAGCGCGAGGCCGAGGCCTACGTCGACGACGACAAGGGCGTTCCCGACGCAGAGTCGGCGCTGGCAGGCGCCAGAGACATAATGGCACAGTGGGTCAGCGAGGATACCGAGGCCAGGCGCCGCGTGCGTTCTCTTTATGCCCGAAGGGCCACCTTGCGCTCCCGAGTAATCAAGGGCAAAGAGGATGAGGCGGCAAAGTACCGGGACTATTTCGATGCGGAAGAGCTCCTGGCATCCGCCCCTTCACACCGGGTGTTGGCAATATTCAGAGGCGAGTCCGAGGGCATGTTGAGCGTTGGAATCCAGCCCGCCGACGAGCCTGCCATCGCGCTGCTGGAAGACCGTTTTGTGCGCGCGCGAAACGCCGCCGCAGACCAGGTCCGCGATAGCATACGGGACGGTTACAAGCGGCTTCTGGGGCCGTCCATAGAGACCGAGGCCCGCAACGCCTCCAAGGCCCGCGCCGACAAGGCATCTATAGATGTATTCGCCACCAACCTTCGGGAGCTGCTGTTGGCGCCGCCCTTGGGCGAAAAGACGGTCCTGGCACTGGACCCCGGCTTTCGCTCCGGGGCCAAGCTGGTGTGCCTGGACAGCCACGGAGAGCTTCTTCATAACGAGACGATATTCGCGCTGCTGGGCGACTCCCAAGCCCGGACGGCCGCTTCTACCGTCAGAGAACTTGTCAAGAACTTTGCCGTTCAGGCCGTCGCCGTGGGCAACGGCACCGGCGGCCGGGAGACCGAGGCCTTTCTTCGCGGCCTGGACCTGGGTCAGGGCATTCCCATCGTGTCCGTTAATGAGAGCGGCGCATCCGTCTACTCCGCTTCGGCGGTGGCGAGGGAGGAGTTCCCGGACCAGGACGTAACCGTCCGCGGGGCCATATCCATAGGACGACGCCTTCAGGACCCGTTGGCGGAGCTGGTGAAGATCGATCCGCAATCGGTGGGGGTGGGCCAGTACCAGCACGATGTGGACCCGGCCCTGCTCCAGCAAAAGCTGGACGACGTGGTCACAAGCTGCGTCAACGCCGTCGGGGTAGACGTCAACACGGCCAGCCGCCGCATACTAACCTACATATCCGGCATCGGTCCGCGCCTGGCCGAGAACCTCCTGGCCTACCGCAGGGAAAACGGGCCGTTCAAGTCCAGGGCCGAGCTGAGAAAAGTGTCTGGCCTGGGTCCCAAGGCCTTCGAGCAGGCGGCAGGCTTCCTCAGAATCCACGGCGACAACCCGCTGGACGCCAGCGCCGTTCACCCGGAGCGGTACCCAGTCGTCGAGAAGATCGCCACCGACCTGAATGCGTCGGTGTCGCAGCTCATCGCAGACCCCTCCATTCGAAGCCGCCTCGACCTGAGACGGTACGCCGGCGGTGACGTAGGCCTGCCCACGCTGGAGGACATCATGGCCGAGCTGGAAAGACCGGGGCGTGACCCGCGACGGCAGTTCGAGGCGTTCCACTTCGCCGATGGCGTCACGTCCATGGACGATCTGCGACAGGCCATGGTCCTACCCGGCATTGTCACCAACGTCACCGATTTCGGAGCATTCATCGACATAGGCGTGCACCAGGACGGCCTCGTCCACATCAGCAAGCTCTCCGACAGCTTCGTCCGCAGGCCCACCGACGTCGCAAAGGTAGGACAGACTGTCACCGTCGCGGTGTTGGAGGTGGACAAGGCCCGCCGTCGAATTTCTCTATCCATGAAAAAAGAGGACGTACTGGTATAATGCCCGAAACTCGCCGAAGCCCGGAGGCGGTGTACTATGCCGGAAGCGCCAGACCTGGAAGTCATCAAGGAATACCTGACCGAGCACGTGGTGGACACCAAGATCACGAGGGCGGCCATCGTCAAGCCCAGCGTGCTGAGGTCCCTCGCCGGCGACATGACGGAGGACATACAGGGGCGGTCGCTGGAGTCCGTGGACCGACGAGGCAAGTTCCTGCTGATAGGCCTTTCCGGCAATCGTATCCTGGCCATCAACCCCATGCTGACAGGCATGATTCAGCACTGCGCCCCCGAGTCACGTCTCTACAAGCGCACCTGCCTTACCTTTGACCTTTCGGACGGAACCCAGTTGCGTTACCTGGACGAGAAGCAGATGGGGCTGGTGTATTACATTCGGACAGACCAGCTGGACCAGGTCCCGCGTCTAAACGAGCAGGGCCCCGACGTTCTGGACGGCATGAGCTTCGAGGAGTTTCAGCAACGCCTTAAAAGATATCCCGGCGAGATCAAGGGCATCCTGACCAGGGGTGCGGTGCTGTCGGGCATAGGCAACGCCTACTCCGACGAGATCCTATTCGAGGCCCAGGTCTACCCCTTCCGCAAGCGCAAGTCCCTTTCCGAGGATGAGCTGCGACGCATTTTGGAAAAGTCCCGCTCGGTGGTGGAAGACGCCATACCAATCCTGCGGGAACGCATGGGCGAGAACATTCACGTGAAGGTAAGGGACTTCCTGAAGGTGCATAATAAGGGCGGGCAGCCCTGCCCCCGCTGCGGCCACCAGATCAGCGAAATCACGGCCAACAAGCGCATCACCAGCTACTGCCGCCAGTGCCAGCCTGGAATGCTGCTGCGAAATTAAGAAATCAGCTCCTGGTGACGGCTACTTAAGACTTCGACCGCCCAACAACTGCTATCGCAGAACCAGAGTCATCCGCCCGCTACTCAGAAGGCTCGGACTCGGAGCCCATGAGCTCCCGCTGGTAGGGCTCGAATATGGCCAGGTCCGTCAGCTCGTGCAGCTTGGCCCGATGGGATGCGTTGGGCGCATAGCGTCCGTACACCCAGTCCTCCACTGTCTTCCTGGGCATCTCCAGCTCATCGGCCATCAGGCCAACGTCGCCGTGGAACGCGCTGTCGTCCAGCCACTGCTTCAGCGCGTTGGCATCGGTTGGGTAATGGCGGTTCCTCTCGGCGCGCTTTCCGCTCTTACCTTGAAAATTGAGGTAGTAGCGGCTGGGGGCGGGCCCGTCCTGGTTCTGGTACTTGCTCTCCCGCTTAGCGTGGCCATAGGGCATCTCCGCCGGGCTGGTCAACTGGTAGAAGGATATCTGCGCGATAGGCATGCCTGCATACAACGTGATGGGCAGCGGCGACACGTTGCTGAACTCCAGAACGATGCTGCCCTTGAAGCCCGGGTCTATGAAACCCGCCGTCGAGTGCACCAGCAGACCCAGCCGGCCGAGGGAGCTCTTGCCATCCAGGCGACCCATCAGGTCGTCAGGCAGCTCGATCCACTCTTCTGTGATGCCCAGGGCGAAGGAGTTGGGGTGAAGAATGAAGGGATTGATCTCGTCGATGGTCATGAGGTCCGTGAGATTATCCATTTGCTGCTTCACGTCGATAACCGGGTAGCGGTCCTGGCGGAACACCCGCAGCTTGTCGCCCAGCCGCAGGTCGATGCTAACAGGCTGAACCGCCTCTTCTACGTCGCAGGGAGCCACCACCAGATGCCCGCTGGCCAGGGCCCTTTTTATATCAACATCGCTCAGTATCACCGCATTGGCTCCCGCTTTTATTCCGCCTTCACCATCGGCATACGCCCGAGCACAACTAAGGAATCTGGCACTCAAAAATCATTGGGTATAATACACCAAGTATTTCTAGTTTGCCGGGTGAAGTGGCTTAATATGGACGTTGATTATGGACCGGAAAAACGAGCTAGCGGATTGGCGATCATCCCCGAGGCGTTTCTTCGGGAAGCAGATCGACGTTGCTGTTGACGAGGGCGGCGTGCACAGGCCTGTCGCCTTCTCCTTCGACGACGAAGTCCACGAAATCAAGGTTATCCTGCACTACCGGGAAGACTCAGCCTTCGGCAAGGGCCACAGGGGCAGCCACAGGTGGTGGCAGCGCCACCACCGCAACTACTACCGCGTCAAGACCACCAACGACGAGATATTCGAAATCTACCACGACCGTGGCGCCTCAACCGAGCACCGCGACTACCGCCAATGGTACGTAACAAGGCAGTTTTAGTTTCGGATGACCGGCGAACCAATCTTGGGCCACGAAGGAAGAAGTTACGCGATGCGCTTACCGTATCCAGCTCAAGCTTGCATATATCTAGCTCAACCGAGATCTGACCTTCGAAAGCCCGCTCTGGTCCGCCTAAATTGTTGTAGGGGCGCCGGATACCAAGCCTCATTAACTTGTAATGATAAGCTGGCTATCCAAAACCTACTCGCACTTGGTGTAGCCGCACACCAGGCAGTGGATGCAGCCCTCCTGGTGGACGACGCGGCCACCGCACTTGGGGCATCCGCCGTGGCGGACGCCGTTGGACACGTAACCTCTGGCTGTAGGCTGCGCGGCCTCGGCGCTTCGGAACATGTCCGGTTGCGACCCGCCGTCGCCGTCCGTTGGCGCGGGGCTGATGCCCTCGATGTGCCGCCGCAGCACGTGCGCCACGCCGTCCTCGGCCGAGCGGATTAGCACGCCGTTGTCCCACACAGGCTCCGACGTGATGCCGCTGAGCTGCTCGATAATTACGTCCGGGGCCACGCCTGACCGCAGGCATAGAGATACCATGCGCGAGAGCCCCTCCAGGTGGGCAGGCTCGCTGCCGCCCGCCTTGCCGATGTTCGTGAACAGCTCGAAGGGCTTGCCCTTTTCATCAAAGTTCACAGTAACGTACATGGTGCCGTGGCCCGTGCGGACCCGCTCCGTTACGCCACGAACCAAATCGGGGCGCGACCTGGGGAACAGCACACCCTCTTCCGCCGCGGCAGACTCGTCGCCAATGACTTTGCCCGTCTCCAGCACCTGCATGGACTTGGAGCCGTCGCGGTACACCGTTACCGCCTTGCACTTCGTTTCCCACGCCAGGCGGAAGGCGTCCTCCACGTCCTGCAAGGTGGCGCTGTTGGCCAGGTTGATGGTCTTGGAGACCGAGTTCGTTACGTGCTTCTGCCACACAGCCTGCATCTTCACGTGCGCCTCGGCGCTAATAAGCATCGACGTCCGGAAGGTCTCCGGGTTGATGCCATGATCGGCGAAGATGCGCTCGGCATCATCGGGGCCGTCCGCAAGCTGACCCAGCACCTCGCGGACCTCGTCTTCGTTGGCCAGCCGTTCGCGCAGGGCCTCCCAGACCGACTTGGGCGCGTCCAGCAGGCGGGCGCCAGCTTCGCCAGAGCCTTCGCCATCACCGCCGGACCACAGCACGTTGGACCACCATGCGTTGGCGAAATGCGGCTCGATGCCCGATGAGCAGTCCGCCAGCCGGCTGATAGTACCCGTCGGCGCTATCGTAACGACGCTGGAGTTACGCACAGGCCCCGGCAGGTCGGGGCGCTGCTTCAAAGCGGAGTCCTCGTACTGCGGGAAAACGCCGCGCTCTTTGGCCAGGTTGGCCGACTCGTCCCATGCCTTATCGTGGATGAACCTGCCCACCTCGTCCGCCAGGGCCAGCGCCTCATCGGAGTCGTACGGCATTCCTATGCGGATTAGCGCGTCGGCCCAACCCATGACACCCAGGCCGATGCGTCGCGTCTTCAGGTTGATCTCACGCAGCTTGGGCAGCGGGAACTGGTTCACCTCGATAACGTCGTCCAGGAAGCGGACGCCCGTGCGCACCGTGTCCTCCAGCAGTTGCCAGTCGAAACTCTGGCCGTTCGCCACGGCGAACTTGTCCAGGTTGATGGACCCTAAGCAGCAGTTGCCGTAGTTCTCCAGGAACTCCTCGCCGCATGGGTTGGAGGTCTGGATGTCGCCCATCTGAGGATTGGGCTGCGTCTCCCATACCCGGTCGATGAAGACGACGCCGGGGTCGCCCGTCTTGTGGGCCGACTCGCATATCTCGTTCCACAGGTCCCGCGCTCGCACCGTGCCGACGACCTCGTTCACGGGCCCGTCCCCGGTGTTGCGTGGGTTTACAAACTGCCATTCCTCATCGTTGTCCACCGCACGCATGAAGGCGTCGGTAATCTGCACCGATATGTTGAAGTTCTGCAGGGCATCGTCGTTGTCCTTGCAGTGGATGAACTCCTGGATATCCGGGTGGCTGATGATTAGCTGACCCATGTGCGCGCCAAGCCGGAAAGCGCCCTGCGTGAGCGTTGCGCCGACGGCGGAGTAAAGCTTCATGACGGCGATTGGTCCGCAGGCCTGACCGTGGGTGGTGGCGATGCGGTCGCTCTTGGGCCGCAGTTTGGAGAAGCCGAAGCCGATTCCGCCGCCCCACTTCTCTATCATCGCCGCGTCGCTG
>JACZVF010000047.1 GCA_022572805.1 Chloroflexota bacterium | reverse complement strand
CGAGGACGAGCAGGTCGCCCGGCTGAAAGAGATCAAGCAAACGCGCGACAAGTCGACGCACCAGGCCGCCCTCGATCAACTTCGTAACGACGCCAAGGCGAGCAAGAACGTCATGCCCGCCCTCATCGCCGCCGCCGAAGCAGACGCGACCGTCGGCGAACTGATGGACCTCATGGCCGACGTCTTCGGAAGGTACGGCGGCGGGCCGGAGTGGTAGGCGGAGAACTGGATTCATACGACGGGTTCCAGCCATCCGAGTTTGACTGAAGAAGAATCGCCGGGCACAACCCGTCTAATCAGAGGTGCCTGGTCGGTACACTCGTGGAGCCATGAAATGTTTGAACGGATCGTCTCGGACCCCGGTATTCTAGGCGGCAAGCCCTGCATCAAAGGAACGCGCATCTCAACAGAGTCTCTATGGGCACTACACTCTGCCGGGGATTCGATTCCTTTGATAGCTCGTTCGTATGCGTTATCGAAGGAACAGGTAGAGACAGCTATTGCCTGGGAAGAAGAACTCGCACAAGTTGCAGCCTAAGGATGTCATCTACTACTACGATGAGTGCCTTCCACCACCCATTGGGGAGGTTCTTTCGAGTGTTGGATTCAATATACTTATGCCTGACAAGGGCGTAAAAGATGAGGACTTAATACCCTTATTGGGAAAGAGGCGCTTTGTTTGGATTACTAAGGATGATAGGGCTAAATCTGAACATGAAACCTTGCTGCGAGATGCCAACATAAGTGTCGTCTGGATTCGTGGCCTTTCCCACGATAGAAAAAAAAGTGGTGGCTCAATGCAGCGCACTGCTGGCTCGAAAGACATCCTCAGGATGTTAGTTAATAAGCTTGATGATATCTCTGCCCAAATTGCAGATGCAAAAGGTCGCCCCGTTATTTTTTGCTCTACACCACCACCAGGGCAAAGAACGTTGACCAACTAGACCGGTATTCCACTTTGAAGGAAGTACGTGACAGACTAGCTGGCGTGTCCAGACGCTAGTTTATACATCAATGGGATAGTTACCAAGGAAAATGCTAATTCTAGCGTCGGCCCGCCATAGCTGCTCCCGCAGGACCTTTCCCAGTTCCTGGTTGTGTATCTAAGCAGGTTCCGAATGCTGCATGCACAGGCGGCGTTGGGTACGCGGTAAGCCCGCCCACGACGCCAGGTACGCCGTCCGCCACCAAACCAGCTCGGAACGTCCGCCCAGAAAAGCGCCTGCCGGAATTGCACACCTGCGGAATCCACGTTTGGCCTGGTTTCGTAGTGCTTAACTGGTGAGTATCGGATTCCAGCTTTCGCGCTATTAATTATTCGAGGTAGCTCCATGGCAAGCCGACGAGGCACAGGCAGACGCAGCCGGCGCAGTAAACGGGGGCAAAGCGAGAAACCAGGCCGCGGCAAAGGGCCTGTGGCGATAGTGGCCGGCGTAGCGGCCATCGCGCTGGTAGCTATCGGCGCCGCCACGATGTTCATGCTCAGCGGCTCCGCGAACGAGCAGCACCAGGAGGCAACGACATCGGCCGGCCTATCCCCTATTAATGCCGAAACGGGCATCGCCGTTGGCGACAAGATACCTGACTTCGACATCCAGCTGAACAACGGGAACATTGTCTCGGCCGCCAATCTCGTGGCCGAGGGGAAGCCCACTTTTTATTTTTTCTTCGCCACCTGGTGAACTTTTTGCCGCGCCGAGTTACGGCGCATGAAGGACGTATATCCTGAATTCGCAGACCAGGTGAACTTCTACGCTGTTGGGCAGGACCCGACCGAGAGTTTGGAACTGATGGAGGCCTATCGAAGGCAGCAGGGCTACCCCTGGCCGATAGCCAAAACCGAGCCCAAGACACTTTCCACGCTTAGGGTGCTGCAGCAGTCGACCAAGATCGGCGTCGACGCCAACGGTATAATTACCTTCCGGCAGGTTCATGGCGGCAATCCCAAGGAATGGAAGACAGTCTTTGAAGGTCTGGCTTCGTCATCGGTGCAGTAGCTGGCGATCTCGTCTGCGTATCATGGCTTCCCATCGGACCGGCAGATAATCGGGACTACCAACTCAATCTGAGCCTCTAATGCAACTGCTCCCTCAGGAATTTTCCTAGTATCTGGTTGTAACCGGGCGGGTTCTGAATGTTGCAGATGTGCGCGGCGTTGCGGACCGCCGTGTGGACGGCCCCGGGCACTACCTCGGCCAGGCCCTGCATGACCTCCGAAGGCCCGCCGCTTTGGTCATTCGCGCCGCTGATGAAGTGAGTCGGCACGCTGATGTTGTGCACACCCTCCTGAGTGAAGTCCAGAGACAGGAACGCAGCTATGCAGCCGTAGTAGCCGTTCGGGTCGGTGCGGCGAATCTGATAGCGAACCGCCTCCAGAACGTCAGGGTTGGCGGCCTTGAACTCCCTGGTGAACCATCGCTGCACCGTGGGCTCCGCCACAGCGTCCATGCCGCCTTCCTTCACGGCTGCGATGAGGCCCGGCCACCTGGAAGCGAGTTCGGGAGTCATAACCGCCCGGCAGGCCGTGGGCATCAGGCTGAGCAGCCGGTCCGAGTGCCTGATGCCGATGCCGATTGACGTCGAGCCTCCAAGGCCCAGGCCCACCAGGTGTGTCTTCTGAATATCCAGGGCGTCCCAGGCACCTAGCACGTCCCCAATGAGCATGTCGAAGGTGTAATCTCCCTCGGTGGCCTCTGAGCCCCCGTGACCGCGAGAGTCCAGCCGCAGTATCCTGAAGTCCTTCTCCAGTCCCGGCACCTGCCCGTCCCACATGGTTGTGTCGTTGGCAATGCCGGTGATGAAGGTCACCCACGGTGCGCCCCTGCGCCCGTCCAATTCGTAGCCGATGCGAATGCCGTTGGATTCTACCTGCATGCCGTCTCCAAGATTGCTCGCGCCATTTCGTCGAGCGACGAATTTTCCGCAAGCATACCACGTTCCACTGTGCCCTTTATACGCAGGCCGGCGATGACTTCGTTGCCGGAGCGCCCTGCCCCGAAGCCGACCGATATTTCGCCGCCACCGATTTAGTATTATGCCGGCAGACATCGTATCTCAGGTGATCGCGAGGCTTGTTCGGCTATGAGCATCGAGCAGATCGTAAAATACTTCCAGTTTATATTCGCCTTCCTGGGCAACCCACACACCGCGCTCGCCAAATTCAGTGGCAGCGGCGACATTGAAATCGCGCTGGGCGACTTTCTTTTGAACGGTCTCGTGCTGATTACCGGCGTCACGCTGGCGATTGAAAAGGCAACGAGGTTCGACATCAACCGCGCGTTTGAAGAAATGCCCGACGGGCTCGCGTTCATCTACATTTGGTTTCGGTGGATGGTGAGGTTCCCTTTGCTGGGCCCGTTGGCATTCTTCCTGCTGGTCTCCGCGGGCACACAGTACTTTCACTGGTCCATCCTCGGGTCACGGCTGGTTCTCGGATACTTGGGCGTGAATCTGACGTACCTTGAAGGGTCGTGGCAGGACACATTTAATGGTCTAATGGGCTTTTATTCGGTATTCTACCCGGTCATAGCCGCGCTGGCTGCAGTGTCGTTCGCGGTACTTCAAAACAGTTCAGTGTGGGGCATCCGACTACTTAAAGCCTTAATTGGCCTCGCATACGGTACCTTCGTAGTCTACTTTCCTCTGGCCATAAGCGCCGTCCACCCGGATACCTCTTATTGGGAGGTCTGGTTAGCCGGACTGCTTTCAGTGCCGGTTGGGTTGGCGATTCTGCTGGCCATCTATCTGGTTGGCCGGGCGTTTAGAATGGTCAGACGCTGATACGTCGCCTCGTTGGCAAATTGCGTTAGGGGCCGCCGCATCCGCAATTTGGGATTCGCAAAACGCCTCCAAACATACCGCTTTGACCGCAATCTCCGAATACGGGAGTTACGTACCATATCAGTGTGTGAGAAGTGCTTGAGCAGGGGTAAATCGACCTGTTTCAACCGGTTCCAACCGCGCCATCTATAGACCAGCCTGATATGGACGCAGAGCTCAACATATTGTCCGTCGCCCCACCAGCAGACACCCGGACGAGATCGGCTTTTGGCCGGGCGATAACTGCCGCCCGCAGCGAAGGGCTGTCCCTGGTAGCCATCGGTGTTATCGTCGCGGTGGCGGTGGCGCTGCGCTTTTACGGGCTGGACTGGGACGCCGGCTTCCCGTACACACCGCACCCCGACGAGCGGGCCATTCTCTTTCGCGTCGCCGACCTTGCGCCGCCGCCGCTGAACGACCTGGGCGTGCTGCTGAACGCCGACGAAAGCCCCTGGAACCCGCGCTGGTTTCCCTACGGCAGCTTCCCGCTGTACATGATGAAGGGAATCGAGCTGGCATCGGGCGTCTTCACAGGCGACGGCATCACCGACCTGCGAGTGCCTGCCCGCGCCATGTCCGCGCTGGCCGACGTGGTTACCGTTATCGTCGTGTACCTGCTGGGCAGGGCCATCTTCGACAGGCGCACGGGACTGTTTGCGGCGGCCCTTCTGTCGCTTTCGGTGATCCACATTCAGCTAAGCCACTTCTTCGCCGTGGACACGCTGCTGGCGCTGTTCGCCGTCGCTTCGCTGTACTTCATGGTGCGCGTGGCCCGGGAAGGACGGCCAAGGGACTCGGCGCTGGCAGGCCTCCTGCTGGGCATCGGCATGGCCACCAAAGTCAGCCTGGCGCCTATCTTCGCCGCATTCGTCGTGGCGCATCTCATGTACCTTTTCTCGCTTTCCGGTAGGGATTCGGAGGGCACCTTCGAAAAGCGCCTGCCAAAGGTCCTGAAAGCACTGGGCGTGGGATTCGGCGTGTCTCTGGTGGTGTTCTTTGTCGCCCAGCCTTACGCTTTTTTGGACTACTCCCGCTTCTTCTCCGACGTCAGCGAGCAGTCGGAGATGGTCCGCCGCATCAGGGACTACCCCTACACACGGCAGTACGCGGACACCTTGCCGTACATTTACCAGCTCCGCCAACTGGCGACATGGGGCCTTGGATTGCCGCTGGGCATCGTCGCCTGGGCGGGAGTACTGTTCGCTTCTCTGCGGGGATTGCCGAGGCGGCTCGGGGCTGCATATATCGCAATCGGTTGGCTGGTTCCGGCCGGGCTTCTGCTCTGGTCCAACAGCTTCCCGGTGATACTGGTAGCCTCGGGCATCGCCGTGGCGACGCTGCTGGCGACATTGCCCGTCCGTACAAACACCTCCCGCATCAACGTTTTGCTCCTAGCATGGGTAGTGCCGTATTTCCTGATTACCGGCTCTTTGCAGGTCAAGTTCATGCGGTACATGATACCGATAACCCCGTTTCTGGTGCTGTTCGGGTCGCAGATGGTGGCGGCGGCATGGGACCGCGCGAGCCGGTCGCATACGTCCCGCCGCGCCCTGCGGCCGGCGTTGGCGTTGGCGGCCGCCTTTCTGGTAGGGGTTACAGGCTTCTACGCTATCGCGTACACGAACGTGTACGGACAGACCCACACGGCGGTGCGCGCCTCAGAGTGGTTGGTGGGCCAGGCAACCGAGGGTTCGCAGGTCCTGAAGGAGCACTGGGAGGAGGCGATCCCCAATCTGGATGGTCACACGATCAGCGAGCTACAGCTATACGACGACGACAGTCCATCCAAGTTCGCCAACGTGGCCAGGAAGCTGGCCGACTCCGACTACATCGTATTCTTCAGCAACCGGCTATACGGCACGATTCCGCGCTTGCCGGAGCGCTACCACACCACGACGCCCTATTACGAGTTGCTGTTCACCGAGAGGCTGGGGTACCGGCTTGTGCATTTCGAGGCGACCTACCCCCGGCTGATGGGCGTGGGTTTTGTGGACGAGACCTTCGCGCGGCCCAATCTGCCGACACCCGTCGGTCTGGAGAATTTCAACCCTTCACCAATAACGCTTAACCTTGGGCACGCCGATGAAAGCTTCACGGTGTACGACCACCCCAAGGTCCTGATTTTCCAGAACATCGAGGGTCTGGATGAGAGCGTGATACTGGGCAGAATTCAGCGGGCGGCCCGAACGAACGGGCAGTCGCATCCGGCTGACGAGCGACCCGATGCGCCGCCTAAATCACCAGGGACCGGCTTGATGCTGTCGCGGGAGGATGCGGAGGCGCAGCAGGCGGGCGGTACCTGGACGGACATCGTAAGCGTCGACGGCTGGACGAACCGCATGCCGGTCCTGGGATGGCTGGTCGCCATTCAGGGCATCGCGCTGCTGACAGTTCCGCTGGGCTTTGTGATATTCAGGCCGCTGCCGGACAGAGGCTACCTGTTTTCGAAAATACTGGGCTTGATGCTGGTGGGACTGATCGTATGGCTGCTGGCCAGCTTTCAGTGGGTCGCGTTTTCCCGTGGGTCCATAGCTTTGGCGCTAGTGGTGGTTGCAGCGGCTTCTCTAGTGGTGCTGCGCCGCAACCGCCGGGAGATGCTGGACTACTTAAGACGACGCTGGTCCGTGCTGGCCATTAGCGAGGCGGTGTTCATGGCCGCGTTCCTGGCGTTTGTGCTGGTGCGCATGGCCAACCCCGACCTGTGGCATCCCTGGCGCGGCGGCGAAAAGCCCATGGACCTGGCGTACCTGAATGCCGTGCTTCGCTCCAGCTACATGCCGCCCTACGACCCGTGGTTCGCCGGCGGGTACATCAACTACTACTACTGGGGACAGTTCCTAACCGCCACGCTGATCCGGGTCACGTCGATTAACCCGGCAATCGCCTTCAACCTGGCGGTGCCGACCTTCTTCGCGTTGACGGTGGGCGGGGCGTTTTCGCTGGTGTACAACCTTGCCGAGAGCACGAGACGCAGGCTGGCATCTGCCGGCGCAGCGTGCAGAGGCAGGGGACTTCACTGGTCGCCCGCCGTGGCAGGCATCGGGGCCGCGTTGTTCGTGACAGTGCTGGGCAACCTGGACGGGGCCATACAGGTCGGCCACGGCGTCAAGCGAGTGCTGCTTCAAAGTGAGCCGTTCGGGCAGTTCGACTTCTGGCGAAGCAGCCGGATGATGCCCCCAGACCCGCCTGGGCACGAAATAACCGAGTTCCCATTCTTCACGTTCCTGTTTGGCGACCTGCACGCCCACATGATGGCCATGCCGTTCACGCTGCTGTCGCTGGGCATCGGGCTGGCAATAGTCATGGCGGCGACGAACCGCATCAAACCAGGTTTTCTGGACCCGGTAGGCATAGGGCGACTGGTCGTGGTTGGCGTTGCGGTGGGATCTCTGAGGCTCATCAACGCCTGGGACTTCCCCACGTACCTGATTATCGCGGTGGCGGCCATACTGCTGGCCGAGTTCTTCGTGCACGGCGGTTTCGGGCTGGTAATGCTGGCGCGGGCCGGTCTCAAGGCGACATTCATGGCCGTGGCAGGCTACGTCTTCTTCCTGCCGTTCCACCAGAATTACGAGACCTTCTTCAACGGCCTGGGCATAGAGTCCACCACCAACACCACGGTGCTCTGGCAGTTCCTGGCAATCAGCGGCCTGTTCATATTCATCATAGGCTCTTTTGTAATGAGCGACCTGCGCCACATACTGCTTCGGGGGCTGGGGCTGATATGGCGTCGGTACAGTCGGCTGCGAAGGTCCCTCGGACCGGAGGCGTTCGCGGAAACGGAACCGCCGGACGGCGCATGGGGTGCGCTGGCGACGGTTGCGATCGTCACGCTGGCGGGCTTTGCCCTTACCGCGGCGTTCACCAGCAGCACGCTGGGAAGCACGGTCCCGTTCGTGGCCGCCTTGCTGGTGTTGGTGCTTATCTCGGGCGTTCGACGGCTGCTCTCCGAGCACGCCGATTCGCCACAGCATGTCTTCGTAGCCATCATGGTAAGCGCCGCACTGCTGCTGGTGCTGGGCCTGGACTTCCTGCGGGTGGAGTCCGACATCGACCGCATGAACAGCATATTCAAGTTCTACCTACAGGTCTGGGTGCTGCTGGCGTTGGCGTCGGCGTACCTGCTCTGGCGGCTGGGCCACGGCAAGAAGGTATCTTTGCTTAGGCTTTCTCCTCCTAAGAAAGCCTGGGTATTGATGCTGGTCTCGCTCATCGCAAGCGCGTCAATTTACCCTATATTGGGAACGCAGGACCGATTGCGGGACCGCTTCAACGACAACGTAACACCCCTCACGCTGGACGGGGCGGCCTACATCGACGACGCCGTCTACAGGGACGCCAACGGCGACATCGAGCTGGCCAAGGACTACGACGGCATTCAGTGGCTCAAGGACAACGTGCAGGGCTCGCCCGTCGTGCTGGAGGGCGTTACCCCAACCTACCGGTGGGGCGGCCGCGTGTCCATCAACACGGGCCTGCCCACGGTGGTGGGTTGGCAGTGGCACCAGGAACAGCAGCGCTGGGACTACAGGCAAGAGGTCGGCAAGCGAATCCGGGATGTGCAGACCATTTACGATACGCAAGACCCGCAGGAGGCCATGTCGCTTCTAAGACGGTACGGCGTGCGGTACGTTTACGTCGGCAAGCTGGAACAGCTATACTTCTCGGAAGAGGGCCTTCGCAAATTCGATGACGGGTTGGGCGGAGAGCTCACGAAGGTATTCCAAAACGACGACGTGTCCATTTACCGCCTGACCGGTAGCGCATTTTAGGGCTGCGGTCAGGGCACCGCGCAGAATACACCTAAATATGAACAGACCGAACTGGTACAACGACCACCCGGACGCCTGCACCTGCGCGGCGTGTCAGGCTGAGCATGTCGTCAAGGAAAAGGTCCGAAGCGCCGGCAAGGTGGGCCGCAACGCGCCCTGCCCATGCAACAGCGGCAAGAAGTTCAAAAAATGCCACGGCCGTTAATTTTGGGTATTTTCAGAAAAACGCGACGATAGTTCCCGCCGGCAACGGTCTACCACTACAGCCTTGTTCCGGCCTCAGCCTTCCACCGGGCGTTGCGAGGCGGAGGCTGCTGAACGAGCCCCTGGACCGTCCGACGTTGTCTGCTAAAACAATCTCCATCGCCATGATAGCGTTAGGCGTCGCCGGGATTTCGCTTCTGTAGTGCCTTTACCGTACCTCAGGCTCTCATGCCATCCTCACGCCAACGCCTGTAGGAAGGGGGCCTGATGTTTAAAAGAAGCAGCAAACTGGACCCCTACACGACGCTCCACCAGCCGGCGGTTTGTCCTGCACGATTCCCAGTAGAAGGTCTTGATAGCCGGCGCCAACGGATTTATTGGCGGAGCGGTACTGCAGAGACTTGGCGACAAGTACGATTTCGGCGCACTCACCCGCCGACCCGTTGACGGGACACCGTGCATGCAGGCCGACATACGCGACATCGCCGCCATCCAGCCGGCGAACCACGATACCCATGCCGGAAGGCACTTGTCGGGGTAAAGGGACTTGCGACGTCTGCGAGGCGGCTTGGCTCCGGGGCGCGCGTAGGACGAACGTCAGCGGCAGAGGCGGCACTATGCTAGGGTAGGAACTGGATTCGCCGTCCCTGGAGTTCGCCGCGGCAAACTCCACGACACATTTCACGACAAAGACGCGAATTCAGGAGAATGTTAATGAGCGAGACCTCCGACCTGCGGACCACAATCGGCGATCTATTGGACCGGCAGGCCAGGGCATTTGGTCCCAACGAAGCGCTGGTCCATGTCGAGCAGGGGACTAGATATACCTACGCTGAGTTTCGGGACGAGTGTGACCGCGTGGCGCGTGGCCTCATGACGATGGGCATCGAAAAGGGACACCACGTGGGCATCTGGGCAACGAACTACAGTGAGTGGGCTGTTGCCCAGTTCGCCACCGCGAAAATCGGCGCGGTCCTGGTTACAGTCAATCCCGCATACCGGACATTCGAGCTTGAGTACGTTCTACGTCAGTCGGACGCCCACGCCCTCATTCTGATAGGAAGCTTCAAGACATCAGACTACGTCGCCATGATAAATGAGGTTGTGCCGGAGCTGAAGGAGTCGCCGCCTGGTCAACTTCACAGTGACAGGCTGCCCGACCTGCGGCACGTCATCTACATCCCGTCTTACACGGCGGAGAAGGAGCCTGAACGTCCACCAGGCATGTGGCTTTGGTCCGACGTCAGGGCCAAAGCAGACGAGACGAGTCCGCAGGAGCTGGCCAGGCGTCAAGCCGAGTGCGAACCCGACGACGTGATCAACATCCAGTACACATCCGGGACAACGGGGCAGCCCAAGGGCGCGATGCTGACACATTACAACCTGGTCGCCAACGCCGACTACACGGCCGAGGGGATGAGTCTCACCGACCAGGACCGGCTGTGCATCCCGGTGCCTTTCTACCACTGCTTCGGGTGCGTGCTGGGCACTCTCGCATGCGTGACGCGGGGGGCGACGATAGTGATTCCGTCCGAGTATTTCGAGCCGCTGAAGACGTTGGAGGCGATACAGCGAGAACGCTGCACCGCGCTGCACGGGGTTCCGACGATGTTCATAGCCGAGTTGGGGCATTCAGACTTCGAGTCGTTCGATCTGTCCTCGTTGCGCACCGGCATCATGGCAGGCTCTCCGTGCCCCATCGAGGTCATGCGCCAGGTAATAGACCAGATAGGCGCCAGAGAGATCATCGTCGCCTACGGCCAAACAGAAGCCTCGCCCGTAATAACCCTGACCCACACCAGCGATTCCATCGAAAAGAGAGTCAGCACCGTCGGACCGGCCCTCACAAGCGTCGAGGTCAAGCTAATGGACCTCGAAACGGGCAACGAGGTTCCTCAAGGCCGGCAAGGAGAGTTGTGGACGCGAAGTCCCATGGTCATGAAGGGGTATTACAACATGCCGGAAGCCACCAACGCAGCCGTTGATGCCGACGGCTGGCTTCATACCGGCGACCTGGCGACGGTGGACGAGGACGGTTACTACAAGATTACCGGCAGGCTAAAAGACATGGTGATTCGCGGCGGGGAGAACGTCTACCCTCGCGAAATAGAGGAGTTCCTGTACACGCATCCCAAGGTGTCCGATGTTCAGGTGATAGGCGTCCCAGACGTGCGGTTGGGCGAAGAACTGATGGCGTGGGTAATTCTGAGGCAGGGCGAGAGCGCCACGGATGAGGAGATCAGGGATTTCTGTCGGGGCAAGATAGCCCACTACAAGATTCCCCGCTACGTCAAATTCGTGTCGGAGTTTCCGATGACGGTTACGGGGAAAATTCAGAAGTTTCGCATGCGGGATGCCGCTGTAGAAGAGTTGGGACTGCGTGACGCCGCGAAAATCGAGACGGCGTGACAGTGCGCACCATATCGAACGGGCATATAAAGTAACTGACTCACAAATGGCGGATGACTTGCTCCCGCCCACCCAGGGAGATCTTGATCCTGGCGGCACATCTTCCAGACCCTCTGCCAGAGGGGGAAAGCCCCTCTGGACTCCCCCATGACGATTTTAAGATAGTGACTAGGTGTCGTAGGGCGTGCCCGTGATCTCAAGAAGAACATTCAGGGGTCAATATAATCGCCGAAGACGAAGTCGGGAGACGAGGCCTTCGATGGAATGGATGCACAAGACCTCGCCTTCTTGTCGCTTTGCTTTGACGAGATTTTCTATGGCTTTTCTATCCTGACATCCAGAACTGCGGACTTGCCGCCTCGGACCTGCTCCAGAGCGCGCTCCAAGGCCGGCGTTACATCCGAGGGGTCCTCCACCTTTTCGCCATAGGCCCTGCATGACTGCGCCAGAAGGGCGAAGTCCACCGATGGGCCAAGGTCTACGCCGACGAAGCTGTCATTCCGCACCGACACCCCGTCAGGGTACCCGTTTATCAGCGACTGCTTGGCTGCGTAGTGCACCTGGTTGTTGTAAATCACCGTGAGAAACGGCGCGTCGTGGACGTCGGACGCCCACAGCGTCGAAGTCGGATGCCCGTAGATGAAAGAGCCGTCGCCTACGACCGTTACCACGGTGCTCTCCGGCTGGGCCAACTTTGTGCCCATGGCGGCTCCCAGGGCCCATCCCAGGCTGGAGCCACCGCTTCGGTACAGTGTGCCGGGCCTTTCTCTGGGAATGTACGTGTCAACGTTGCCGGAGTTTGTAACGCACTCGTCCAGCAGGATAGTGTCCTCGTCTATCGCCTCTCCGATGCAGTAGCTAAGCCACTGCGGGGTAATTGGCCCCCGCTGTGCGTGAGACAGGGCCAGTTCCCGAGCCTGCTGCCGTTTGCGCTCGTGCCGGTCTTTGATCAGCTGGTAACGCTCGTCCACGCGTGCCCGGTCTGCCGGCGTCAAGAGGGCGTCGATGGCTTTCACCAGGGCAGGCACGGCCTTGGAGGAGTCCGCGTGAATCATCTCGTCGGTGGGGAACACCCATAATGGTATGCTCTCCTTCACCGGGTCGATGTCGATCTGAATTATTCTCGCATCGGGCCGGGGCTTGCCATGGGCCGGTATGTAGGGCACGTCCTGGTCCACCACCAGTATTACGTCGGCGTCCTGTAGGTAGGACTGCGCGGAGCTGCATACATAGGGTGGGTGGACGGGAAGTTCATGTGAACTCGATCGGATACCACCGGCGCTCCGATGATGTCGGCGAGCTCCACCATGGCCGCCACGGTCGATTGGTGCCTTCCGGAGTAGCCTGTGATAATCAACGGGTGTTGGGCATCGGCCAGTGCCTGGGCGGCTCCCTGTAGGGCCTGGGGGTCGGCATGGGGAGTCGTTGGCGCGCCGTGCCGACTGGCGGAAATGGGCGCCATTCCGTCCATGCGCTCCATCAACACCTCTCTGGGCAGCATCATGTAAACAGTTCCCGTGGGCTCGGAGCCGGCCACTTGAAACGCCCGCTGCATTATGTGTTGTATGTTCTCCGTGCGGCGCAATTCGTAGTCCCATTTGGTGAAGTTTCTCAGAGCGCCGGCCTGGTCAAGTTGCTCCTGAATCCAGTGGATATTCATGCTCTTGCCGCCGGTCATTTCGCCGTCGAACGTCATGGGCGCACGCCCTGCGCACAGCACTATGCCCGCACGGCCGCGTTGCGCGTTGTGCATGCCTCCGCCAAGCTGCATGGTGCCGGCATCCACATGGACCAGCACAACCTGCGGCTTCCGGGTCACGTTGAAGTATCCGTGCGCCGCGGCGATGGCCGTTCCTTCGTCCGGGCACAGAATTACCTCCGGCGTTGGCCTGCCCTGGTGGCGTAGCTTGGCTATGCCCTCCTGTATGGGAAACGTGTCCGTGCCGGAGTTTATGAAAAGATAATCAACGCCGTTGGAGTTCATCATCTCCACGAAGGCCTCACCGCCGGTTTCAACCATTACCCTGTCACTGGAGCCTTCCGATGTCATGTCGCTCTCTCCCTGGTACCGTAGAGGGTACCTTAGAAGTCATCAATCGAACGTATTTGTCGTCGGCGGTATCGTACAAACTGGCATATTAGAGGTCAACGTCGCGCCGACCTGCAGCATTAGGCGGGCGTGATTGAATCGAGCGGAGGAAACGGGTAAACTCCCAACCAGTCTTCATTGTTGGAAAGCTAATTTGACCTCGTCACCCTTGCAATCGACCCCATATCCCACGGATGCCCTGCGGGCCCTGGCCATGCATTGCCAGGGGCTGGACCGGCGTGTCACGGGTAGGACGCAACCAGGCCCTCAGGCGATTCTCGATGCGGTGAAACGGGTAGGGTGGGTGCAGATCGATACCCTACAGATGGTCCAGCGAAGCCAATACCTGACAATGTGGAGCCGACTGGGTTGCTACGACACCGCGGACTTCGATCGCCTCGTCTTCGACGATGGCAACGCTTCGTCGGAGAACGGCCGCCAGCTGTTCGAATACTGGATGCACGCGGCCTGCATCATCCCGCTGACCGAGTACCGTTACAAGCTGCCGGCAATGAGAGACCACCGGGACGGTGAAGTCGGCTGGCGTAGAAGTTGGGCGGAGCAGCCCGAGAATCTTAAGCTGGTCGGAGATGTTCTTCGATTCATCGAAAAGAACGGATGCAGGCGCTCCGCGGACTTCGAGAGCAACGAGAAGCGTCGAGGCCCCTGGTGGGACTGGAAGCCTGCCAAAAGGGCGCTTGAGCACCTCTACAACTCGGGCGAGCTTGTCATTGCTAATCGTCTGAAATTCCAGCGGGTGTACGACCTGCCCGAAAGGGTCATCCCCGATTGGGTGGATACAAGCATGCCTGACCGTGATGAGGCCGGTTCGCACCTGCTGGAGATCTCCTTGAGGGCGCTGGGGGTATGCAGCCCGGCACAGGTCGGTGACTACTGTCACATGAAGCGCACCGAGTCCAGACCGCTGGTTGAGGCGTTGGTCAAATGCGGAGCGTTCGTCAGGCTAAAGGGACAGATGGCCGATGGCAGTGTACGGGACCTGCTAACGCACCGCGACAACGTTGGCCTGCTGCGACAAGCGGCTGACGGAGCTCTGGCGCCGGCTCTCACCACGTTCCTCAGCCCATTCGATAGCCTGTTCTGGGCCAGGGACAGGGACATGCAGTTCTGGGGATTCAGGCAGATACTGGAGTCCTACAAGCCGGAAAGAATACGGGAATGGGGTTACTTCTGTTTGCCAATCTTGCATAAAGGCCGTCTGGTGGGCCGGTTCGACCCCAAGCTGGAGCGCAAAGAGAAGACCCTGCGCCTGAAGAAGCTATTCCTGGAGCCCGGCGTGCAGCCAGAGGACGAACTCGTCGCTGACGTTGCGGATGCCATGCGGGACTTTCTGGCCTTCCATGACGCCGATACGCTGGTGATAGAGAAAAGCACCCCTGCCGTGTTCAGACGAAAGCTTATGCGGGCGCTTTAGGCCTGCCCCAGTATTCCTTCTTAGCTTCGAGCAACGCCTTTTTTGCGGCTCAGGCCCCATCTATACCAGCCCAGGCCGCCGTCGCCGCGCACCACCCGGTGACACGGAATGACCACCGCCGCTGGATTGGTTGCGGTCGATGTACGCCATCGCATCGACATCCCGTATCGACGGGCGATATAATTATTCTGCGCCGGCAACCGACGGCCCAGCCGACAACAAAGCACAGGCCGCCGAAGGCATAATCGTGGGGGAG
>JACZVF010000254.1 GCA_022572805.1 Chloroflexota bacterium | reverse complement strand
TCCAATGCGTCCTTTGCAGCAGGTAGTCCTTGTCTTGCTCCAGCACCGCAAGTCTGTCCAGCAGGTCAACTTGCATCTGGTCGGTAGAGGCCATCCGCTGTTCCAGGGCCGTAGCCTGGCCCCGCTCCAGTCTCATTCGGCGCTCCTGCCTTTCCAGGTTCTGGAGGCGGGCGTCCAGTGTTCCGGCCTCTAGCTCCACACCGTTCACCTGAGATGTCAGGCTGACGGCCATAACGCCCAGCATCAGCAGTGTGACGAAGGTAGCCGCAGGCCAAACGGGCCACGGCTTCGGCAGGTGACGCGGCGACAGCAAATTGACCGTCGGCCTTCGTTGGTCGGGAAGCTTATTTCTGACCTTGCTGCGGGCCATATCACTCAGGGCAAGGCCGATATTCACGGCGTACTCGTGCGGCACGAAATGTTCCGGGTAGGTAATCGCCGGCGCGAACGGTATGATCTCGTTTGGCAGGCCTCTGGCTATTGCGTCGGCCAGCGGGCTATCGTCCACAAGTGGGCCGGTAATTAGAATGGGCAGGTTTGCCGCGGCGTTGCTCTTGGGGTCGGGCTGGTAGTAGACCTCGACCTGCTCGATGGCCTGGGTAACTAATTCAGCCTGCAGCTCGTTATCCAGATTGGCGGCATTCAACTCCACCCTGTTGACGGTCTTTGCCGCGCCTTCCAGCACCAGTATCACCGCAGCCTGCCCCTTGGTGAGATGGACTATGATCGCGTTGGAGATGCCCGCGGCGAAGGCCAATCCCGTCGACCTGGAGTACGCAGCTTGGGGATGAACATTAAGTTCCTGCAGGATGTCCACGTGCTCGTCAACGGCCTTTTTAGGCACGGCGACCGCAAACACGTCGCTGCCCTCGGTGTTTCGCCTGTACTGCCAGGGGATGTCGACCTCTTCGTCCAAAAACGGCACTGTTTCCAGCACCTCGGAGACGACCACCGAGTCCATGTATTTCTTGGGTATTTTCGGAATCTGCAGGTGCCGCATGAGCGGCACGTAAAACGGGAGGTCTGCGACCACCCTCAGACGCCGGAACTGAAGCTCGTTCAGCAAGCCCTTCATCCGTGTGGTGTACTCGGCGTCCATTCGGGCCATCTCCAGGCCTCGGAATGGGTCCTGCCTGGGATTGGCGACACCCCATGCCACCACATCCCTATCCTGGAACACTACGATCCTGACGACCTCGTTCTCGACCGTTATCGTCATCGTCCGGCGCTTGAATATATCGTTTAGCTTTTCGGCAATCTGTCTGATCGGCTTGAAACGTTTGAGCCCACGCTCGTTCTCAGCGAATGTGTCAGGGGCCAGCTCCTCGGTCATCTCGGCCTCAAGCAGGGCGATGGCCTCGTCCATGGACAGCTCATCCAGGAATTCCTCACTGGCCCCCGGGTTCGTCCGAGGCTTCTGCGGGCCGGTCGAGGCGAACTTAGGTCGGAACCGCATGGTCGACTTCAGCGCGTGGGACATCGAACTCCAACGTCCGCCGCGCGGCTGCACACGGCTGGACGCCGCCGCCGGGAAATCGTCGAGGTGCGTTCCCGGGTCCCGCGTATCGCCGCCGTTATGCCGGATTTTAGACAGGCCTATGCCCATTCCGAACGAAAACAGTTTGCTCTTCTTCTTGTCATTGGCCCCTTTGGCGGCAATATCCTCAATGCCGTCATGCGCCGCCGAAATGAATGCCTTCGCCATGGCATTCTCCGCCAAAAAGTCCCGCGAATCCTCGACAACGGCCTCGGCCGCGTCGGTCTGCCTGTCTCGGTGGGGCATCCTCAATTTCGAGCCGATTGCTCGCAATGATCTGGTCAAACTATGATGGGGGGCCATGGCTAGCCGCCACCTCCTTAATTGGCGTCGAAGACCTGTTGTGGGTCCAGTAAAAACTCGAGGCCGACCTGCGCGGAAGCAGCCTCTCCACTGACGTTTCCCATACGCAGGTTGGATATTGAAGTCACAATTACCTTCTGGTGCAAGCTGTCAATGAACCGGTATATCTGTTGAGTGGAACCCTTGAGAGTAATGGTCATGGGCTGAGCCTGATATCGTATCGCGCCCTCGCCAGTAGGCTTGGTGCTGCCGATGGCGATGGACGTCAATTCAACAGGGATCTCGCTTGCGGTCTGCGAAAGGATGCCAACTAGAAAATCGCTGTTGGGGTAAGTGAAAGCCTCCCGCAGCTCTTCAAGCTCGGACAGTTTGGGATTGAGCTGCAGTTCCAGCCTTGAGGCCTGGACAGCCGGCCGTCTCAATAATCTGCTGATTCTCGTGATCTCGGTGTTTAACGCTTCACGCTCATCGGAAGCCTGCAGGTATCGGGCCGTGAGTATGCCGTAATATCCAACGATGAGCACCGCCGCCACGGCAGCAACTGCAATCCAGGAACGCCTTCCGGACAGGGAGCGCCGAATCCTCAGCTCCAGCTCTTGGCGACGCTTCTTTCGAGTGAAGCGGTTGGTGGCCCGCCCGGGTGCGCCGTCCATGGCCTCGACTAGCTCGTCTGAGGAGTCATTGGCCGCCAGCTCGAATCCGGGCCCCAGGTCCTCCGTCGGTATGAAGTCCAGCTCCCCGGCAATGGTCTCTCTGTCGACGCCTTCCTTGCGCACCCGCAGGTCCCAATAGACCAGCGTGAGGCCAATAAGGAACAGCGGCGTCACCGCGACCCATGCCAGGCCGCCCACGATGCCCACTGTCTGGGCGATAAGCGGCTGGTTGTCCGTGACAAGTCCCAGCGCCAATTCAATAGACAGTCCGGCAACACCGCTGAGCAGGCCGCCGATGAGCACCCAGGTAATGCCAAATAGGCCCATGACTCCCGCGACACGCAGCCATTTGCCTTTGACCAGGTAGGAGCTGCGTTTTATGGAATCCCTGGGGCCGGAGTTCTCAAGCATGACGACTGGGACCGCGAAGGCCCACTTGACGGCGAAGTAGACTGCCAGCGGAATGCCGATAACAGTCAAAGCCATGCCCAGGATTGCCAGGGCCGTCAGGAAGCCCGTGCCACCCAATGGCCGGAGCTTTTGCCATGCCACCTCGTAGGCCCTGACTACGTTGATCTCGGAGCCCTCCACATGCCTGGAAATGGCATGTACAAACGCCCCGTACATCAGGATGACTGCGAAGGCCGTCAGGATGGCCAGGACCACGTACTGTGCCAGGCCGATGATGGTGGAGAGGCCTAGTTCGGTGAACGCAAGCTCGTTGGCGCTAATAAGGCTGTCCAGCAGGATCAGAGGAATCTGCGCCATGGCGACAATACCGATGAGAGGCAGCGCCTTCTCACGGTATATTTGAACGGCTTCCCTTATTAGCTGGCCCAGAGTTTTTGGATTCATGCTTCCTTGTTCGTTTACGTGGTTTGCGCGGGAATGATCGCGGAGCCCGGGCGCTCGAGACAAAGTGTCGGTGCTGAACGCCGCCCTACGGCACTGCGTTCAGACCTGAATAAATGGGCACGAACATGGAGAACGCTATGAAGCCAACGATTCCGCCCACCACTACAGTGGACGCGGGCTCCAGCATCCCCAGCAGACTGTCGAGCTGCCGTTCCAACTGCTTCTGGTAGGCATCCGCCACGTCGCTCATAGTGCTCTGCAACGAGTTGCTCTGCTCGCCCAGGGTGACCAACTCGACGAACATGGTCGGAAGAATTGAATGGTTCTTCAGCGGGTCCGACAGGCCGTGACCTGTCAGAAGACTCTCCTCGGCCTCCAGGAAAACGTCCCTGAGAATCTGATTTTTGATCCCGCCTATGGCCAGCTTCAGGGCCTCTGCCAGCGTGACGCCGGCTTCCAGGAGTAGGCTCAAGGTGCGCGACAGCCTGGAGATCTCCCCGGACACTATGAACGACCCCAGAATGGGAGATCTGGCCATGGCCATTGCCATGGCGCGCCGGAACGACGGAATGCGGCGGAGAATCTTAAAGCCGATGAAAAATACCACGGCGCTCACGATTAGGGCGACGAAATGTTCCTTAAAGGCTGCCATCGCCGACAAGATGAAGCGGGT
>JACZVF010000253.1 GCA_022572805.1 Chloroflexota bacterium | reverse complement strand
GAGTTGGCGGGCCCCCTGTACAACGAAGATTAGCGTCTGCTCTCTCTGGCGACTGAGGTTAATGAGGCTTCCGATGTCGCGGCCACCTGAGGTCATGCTTGCCCTGGAAGGGTAATGGAGGTAGGACTCGTCGACGAGGACTACCGCTTTCGGAGGCACATCCTCCAGGCGGTCCATGGTGCCGGCCCAGTCCGGCAGGTGCTTCTGGGCCTGGGCCGGCAGGCCCACTATGTATGGCTCACCGCGGTGGCGCAGGAGCTCGATAATGCGGTATCCGAGGCCGGACTTCCCTGAACCTCTCCTGCCCAAAATGAGAACGACACCGGGATGAGGGAGGATATCGAGCCATTTGGAGTCCGGGGGAGGGTTCCAGGTCTGCTTCGGGGCCGCCTTCGATTTCAGCGATTCGTCCAGAGCTCTTTTAACGGACTCCCAGTTGATGGAGCCCCAGTCGAAAGATTCGGATTTGGCCGGAGTTTCTGGCAGGGTCAGTGTGGCCCGATGAGGCGCTATTTTCCGGGGGACAGCCGTCGCTCGAGGGGATGGCGCTGGGTCAGTTGTCCGGAGGGTGAGTATCTTGTAGGCCACATAGGCCGCGCCAGCTATGCCGGCCGTCGTCAGCAGCGCCAAGCCATCGGGGCCCTGGTCAGCCACTCGGGCCGACATCTGGGTGAAGGCCGTTGGCTTTTGTCCGTAGATTGATGAGTCGCCCTGGTCAGGCCTCAAGACAGCCAGGGCAACGACCACACCGGCCCCTAGGCTCAGGACACGACCCCAAGGGATACCGCCCCGATGCCAATCTGGCTGGGAATGTTCGTATCTGAATCCGTGTCGCCTCATGTTAAATCCTCCTTCTGTATGCGTGCACAGAGCGTTCCAATGAACGCGTTGTAACGGTGGAACGTTCCATTTCAGCTTTGGTAACGAGCTTCCTTATGGGGCCATACGCTTACCTCTCTTCTTTGCCTGAAGCCTTGCCAAACTTTCCGGTTGGGGATCGACCTCCTCTGGTTGTTCTTCCAATGAGCCATTTGGATCGAGGCCCAACTCGGCCCGATGAGCCCTGGCAATGAGCCCGGCCAATAGGCGTAGGCCCTGCCCATCAAAGGAGTTGCCCTGTGGCTCTTGGCGTCGTGACTCGGAACTCATGTAAACATGTTAACGACCATGTATTTACATATATAAAGCTTGTTACTATATCCAATAATTCTTAATACTGCTAATATTACTGTTACAGTTTAGTGAAAGAGGCGTGTCAAGAGGTGTTCTATGCAGGATCGCGGAAAGAGAAACAGAAAGAGGATTTTCCCCGACGAACGGCGGCGTTGGCTAGAGCAATATGAAGGTGGAAAGTCACAGTCTGCGCTGGCGAAAGAGACAGGCCGAAACATCCGCACTATCACCACTCACGTCCAGCGGGCGTCAGACGAGCGGGAGCGGGCTATTGCCCGCACTGACCTCTACCGTCAGGCCTTTACCAAACACAATAAGGATCTGCTCGCAGCCCTTGAAGGGGCACGCCAATCGCTGGTGGTGCCGCATGCGGAGCTGCTGACGGTCCTGGTGCATTTTCCGTGGGACAAGGCTTACATGCTGCCAGCCGGCTTGGAATTTCAAGATGGCGTCTTGAGTCTGGCCTCGGTTCGCAGCGACGAAGACCAGATACGAATTCTCGAGCTGGCACGAGAGCACCTGAGGCGTGACAAAGAGCTATGGAATGGGCTGGACGAGTGGTGGAGTATGCTGAAGGAGTACGCTGATGAGTGCCTCGAGCTGGGACGGCGCGTCGGCGCTAAGGCATCTGAGAAGCTCGCCGTGGAACTGACCTCCAGGGAAGGCAGTGCCACAGGATTGGAAGAGGGGCTACACGAAGGATTCGTCTCTTGGCCCTGTCGCTTGTCCATAGAGGCGGCACCGGGGAAGGTCACCAACGACCACATCGACGAGATCAAAGTCACTGACAGTCAGCTGCGCTACGGAGGCGACACCATCGCCACTCTTTCGTCGCCCGAGAAGCGGGATGCGGCACGAGCATACTTCCTGGAGTTGATCACGACGTTGCCGCAGGACCCGAGTGTCCGAAAGGTAGCCAGACAGAAAAGGCAGCTGGATAGCGATGCCCGGCGTCTCAGGCGATTAATCGGGGACGCGCTGCTCATGGGGTTTGTACCAGGGCGCTGCTCTGTCTGCAAACGACTCGGTTTATAGCCCGCATCAAACGGAGGAGACCCAATCATGAACGTCGCACTTTACGCAAGGGTATCCAGCGATAGGCAGGACGTCGACCTTTCCATATCGTCCCAGCTCAGGGCGCTGAGGGAGCATGCCGAAAAGCACGGATACCGGGTAGTCAGGGAGTATGTGGAGGAGGCCGAGAGCGGCCGCACCGCTGATCGGCCCCAGTTCCAGCGGATGATCGGCGAGGCCAGGCGGGCCACCGCTCCGTTTCAGGCGGTACTGGTGTGGAAATACTCCCGTTTCGCCAGGAACAGAGAGGACGCCATCGTCTTCAAGTCCCTGCTCAAGAAACACGGTGTGAGGGTAGTCTCAATCACGGAGCCGTCCGAAGACACGCCAACCGGACACCTTCTGGAGGCCATCATCGAGAGCATTGATGAGTTCTACTCTGCAAATCTGGCGCAGGAGGTGCTCAGGGGTATGCGCGAGGCCGCGTCCAGGGGCTTCTACCTCCCGAGCAGAGCTCCTTATGGATACAGGCGGAAGAAGGTCCTTGACGGAGGCAAGGAGAGGACGACACTGGAGCCGGACCCAGCAACTGCTCCCGTGGTGGCGCGCATGTTCAGGTCCGTGGAGCAGGGCGCGGGGCTTAAGGAGGTCTGTCGCGGTCTCAGCGATCAGGGCATACCCAGCCCCAGGGGTAAGTCCTGGACCAAGACAACCGCATGGGGCATTCTTACCAACGAAGCGTACACAGGGACTCTCGTATGGGGCAAGACGTCGAAGGGTGGGCACAAGCTTGAGCCTATCAGGGTCGAGGCTGCCTGGCAGCCGATCGTGGACCAATCGGTCTTCAGCCGAGTGCAGAGTCTTCTCCGGGAGCGAGCCCCCGCTATGATGAACCCACGCAGGGTGTCAAGCTCCTACCTGCTCAGTGGACTGGTAAAGTGCGGGACATGTGGCAGAAGTCTCACGGGCCAGAAGGCAAAGAGCGGTAAGTTCGCATATTACGTCTGCGGCACGCTGCTAAAGCAAGGCAAGGGCACCTGCGACGCTCCTTATCTGAACGCACGACGGCTGGAGGGGCTGGTAGTGGACAAGATCAAAGAGAACGTCCTGACCGAGGAGAAACTCACAGAGCTCGTTATGCTAGTCAATGAGGAACTGGATGCGGCCGCCCACGAGGACAAGGACCGCACGAAGGTGCTGGAAAGCGAACTGGCAGATATCCAGCGGCGGTTAGACCGGCTTTACGATGCCCTGGAGACCGGCAAGGTCACCTTGGACGATCTTTCACCCAGGATACATCACCTCCGCCATCGTCAGGAGCAAGTGCAAGCCGCCAAAGCCGATGCAGAGGAGACCGTGTCCGAGCGCAGTTCAGATCGTCTGAGTAACCGTGACGTGCGGAAGTACGTAGGTGAGCTGCGCCGACTGATTCAAGAAAGCGAGCTGGTGGAGAGAAAGGCGTTCATCAAGTCCTTCGTGAGAGAGATCGTTGTAAAAGGCGATCAGGCGGAATTACGATATGTGATTCCGTTGGGGGCGGGTGGCGCCTCGACACCGATCCACGGCGACACGGTGGCTGCAGTCGATGGAGTTCTTGCTTCTGTACGTGTTGGTGGAGCTGCGGGGACTCGAACCCCGTACCCCTTCAATGCCATTGAAGTGCTCTCCCAGATGAGCTACAGCCCCACGGATGTGAGTGATGCCTAAGTTGTTAACGCGGAGCTAAGGAGTGCCCTCCCGATGATATCGGGATGCTCTCCCAGATGAGCTACAGCCCCACGTATCCTACCGAAACGGCAACCTGTCGGCGTTGCCCCTCGACAAGCTCAGGGTGA
>JACZVF010000046.1 GCA_022572805.1 Chloroflexota bacterium | reverse complement strand
GTGTTCGTTCCTGGTGGCACATCCCTCAGACCCTCTGCTAGAGGGGGATAGCCCCCTCTGGACTCCCCCATCACCATTTTGAGATAGTTACTTACCACTCGGCCGCATTGTCGACCGCCGAAATCAAGCCGTGTTCAGGATCATATCGAAGTTATTGAGCGGTGACGCCGCCATCTATGACCAGTTCGGACCCTGTTACCCATTGCGACTCATCGGAGGCTAAATACAGGATGCCGTTGGCGATGTCTTCGGCCTTACCAAGCCGGCCAACGGGCGTTCTGCCGATGAGCCATCGACGGCGCTCAGGATCGGAAAAGTACTGCTCCGTCAACGGCGTATCGGCGTAGCCCGGATGCACGGAGTTCACGCGGATATTCTCCTTGGCATACTGCATCGCCGCTGCCTTGGCGAAGAGCCTGGACGCCCCCTTGGCCGCGTGGTAGGCCGTGACCGTCGGGCTGCCCACGATGCCGTACATGGAGGATACAATGATAATCGAGCCGCCGCCGACCTTTCGCATGAACGGGATGGCGTGCTTTGTGCCCAGGAAAACTCCCTTGGCATGCACGTCCATCTGAGCGTCCCAGATCTCCTCGGTAGTCTCATCCACCGTGGTGCGGGCGCTGGTTCCGGCGTTGTTGACCAGCACGTCCAGCTTTCCGTATGCCGCTACAGTGGCCTGGAATGCATCGGCCCAGTCCTGCTCCCTGGTTACATCCAGGTGCAGGTAGGTGGCGTCGAACCCGTCGTCGCGCATCTGGCCGGCAGTCTGTTCGCCCAGGCCGTCGTTAATGTCCGCCAGCACGACCTTCGCGCCTTCCCTTGCGAACAGCCAGGCGCTGGCGCCTCCAAAACCCATGGTGCTGCCCAGCACGCCCGTCGCCGCCCCGGTAATCAAGGCGACCTTGCCTTCCAATCGCATTTCGCTGCTCCCGCTCCACCGCCGGACCTGATTCTTGCCCCGGCGCCGGCAATTCCGTTCCGCCCGGTACGCGAAACATGTATAAAATAAGCGACATGATTATAGCAGCGGACCTGAAATAGCGAAGGGACGTTTTGATGAACCAGGCGCACCGCTTGGGTGCGTGTCCTGTGCGTAAGCATCGCCGGGGGAGACTTTGGCCCAGACCCGGCGCGAACGTGTGTTGCCTGCCCTTCGCGCCGGTGGCTACCCCCCAATTGGTTAGTGGGTCAAAGTCTCTCCGGCAGCACAAACATCGTTCATGTGGCGTGAGGATGGCGTGAGCGTACTGAGGAAGGTGTGAGGATTTCGTGAGTTTTTTCGCGCAATGCAACCAGAGACTTGATTAAATGTTGTAGACATTCTTGTGCGACATCATGTCCGATATTGGGTCCGACAAGGGGCCCGGTATTGCTGGAGGCTGTAGCCGGCGGTGATAGACTTGTCTGATGCGGAGCTACGCTGTTGCGGTGGTTAACTTCGGTCGGGCCAGGGGCCAGTGTGTGGAAGGTCGTTTGGCCGCTAATAATCGCGCTGGTTGCATTGAGCCTACTCGCCCTTTTGACGAGACAACTGAAATTGCTGGATAGACAACTGATATTCTTCCCCTCGAGAGAGGTTGTCGCGGACCCAGGCGACGTTGGGTTGGCCTTTGAGGAGGTGCGCTTTCAGGCCGCAGATGGAGTGACGCTGCACGGCTGGTTCGTGCAGGGAGCCGGCGACACCACGTTGTTGTGGTTTCATGGCAACGCCGGCAACATTGGGGACCGTGTCGAGAACATTCTGCTGCTAAATAGGGCTGTCGGCGTAAACGTGTTCATTTTCGATTACAGGGGTTACGGGCTCAGCGAGGGCAGCCCTTCCGAGAAAGGCATGTACCTGGATGCGGAGGCCGCTATCTCCTACCTGAAGTCGCGGCCCGATGTGAACGCCGAGGGCGGCCTGGTCCTGTTCGGGCGGTCCATCGGGGCTGCCGTCGCAGTGGAGATGGGCGCCGGACAGGACTTTCGAGGGATCATACTGGAGTCGCCTTTCACATCGCTTAAGGCAATGGCCCGGCGCTCTCACCCGGTGCTGTCCAGGGTTATTCCGGTTGGCCTTGTTGTGCACAGCAAGTTTGATTCCCTGGCGAAAATATCCAGGGTCACCAGCCCCGTCATGGTGGTCCACGGCGACGCCGACGAGACCGTGCCCGTCGAAATGGGCGTGGCGCTTTTCGAACAGGCCAGTGAGCCCAAGCGTCTGTACTTAATCAGAGGCGCGAACCATAACAACACCTACCTGGTGGGCGGAGAGGAATATTTCGAGGCTCTAAGGTCGTTCGTGGACGGTCCGGCCGGGTAAGCGGCCTCGTGTTCCAGCAGATACGCGCTCGGCATCGATGTCCAAGGCGATTCTATTGACAAACCTGCGGCCGCAAATTAGTGTGACCTAAACCGAGGATGTTCTGGTTCGGACTACAAGGCAGCAGGCTCCGCCAACGCTGATAACTGCTCAAGATGGACCGGGTTTGTGCAGCAGAGCGCCTTTACACCCGCGCGCGTCCGGTTAACTAGCGAATATCCAATTTGGTAGGTCAAGGACTAAGTAACTATCTTAAAATCGTCATAGGGGAGTCCAGAGGGGTTTTCCCCCTCTGGCAAAGGACCTGGGGGATGTGCCCCCAGGAACAAGGCATCCGCCTTTTTGAGATAGTTGATAAGACCAGGAAAGGTTAGAGATGGAAATCGGATTTGGCATACCCAACAGGGGGCCTCTGGCTACGCTGGAAAATGTCGCCACCATGACGCAGAAGGGCGAGGAAATGGGGTACGACATCGTTAGCGTAAGCGACCACATCGTCGTGCCCAATACCATCGACTCCGTCTATCCGTACAACGAAAGCGGCAAGTTCGTCAGCAGCGCCGGCGGCGAGTACATGGAGCAGTTGACAACCGTTAGCTACCTGGCCGGCATTACATCATCGATTCGCCTGCTCACGTCCGTGATGGTGGTGCCGCACCGAAGCCCTGTCCTGACAGCCAAGATGCTGGCCACAATCGACGTGCTGTCCGAAGGCCGCCTGATTGTAGGCTGCGGCGTGGGATGGATGAAGGAGGAGTTCGAGGCGATTGACGCTCCGCCCTACGAGGAACGTGGGCAGGTGACTAACGAGTACATCCGCATCTTCAAGGAGCTTTGGACCAGCGATGCGCCGGAGTTCCATGGCAAGTACGCCGATTTTTCCGACATCACTTTCGCGCCAAAACCCGTGCAGAAGCCGCATCCCCCGTTGTGGATTGGCGGCGAGAGCCCCCCGGCGTTGCGGCGTGCAGCCCAGCTTGGCGACGCCTGGTACCCGATTGGCAGTAATCCCAAATTCCCCGTTGGTACGGTGAAGCAGTACGCTGAATACCGAGACCGGGTGCGCGAGAATGCCCGTAGGGCGGGCCGGGACCCGGAGACGCTGGACTTTGCTTACAGCGTGAACTGGAACAACGAAAGCGAAGCCGAGATGGTGAACGGCGAGAGAAGGATCCTCACGGGCATGCCGGAACAGCTAGCGGATGACGTGAAGCGCCTGGAGGAGCTGGGCGTGAACCACCTGTTGATCAACCTTCAGGCCGAGAATCTAGACGCCACCCTGGCGCGCATGGACGGGTTCGCCTCCAAGGTGCGCCCGCTGATTTAGTCAGACGCCCGAAGGAATAATAATGAAAGAAATTCAATAAATATGCCGGAGACCATGCTTAAGGCCCTGCCCGAGGACTGGAACACCGCCCTGGCGATTGCCGCGCACCCGGATGATCTGGAGTACGGGACCGCCGGCGCAGTGGCGCGATGGACGGCGCAGGGCAAAAAGGTGATTTACCTCATGGTGACGCGAGGCGAGGCAGGCATAGACGCGATGTCGCCGGCCGAGGCAGGGCCACTGCGCGAGGAGGAGGAGCGTCGGAGTGCGGCGGTGGTGGGCGTGGAAACCGTGGAGTTCATGGGATACACGGACGGAGTAGTGGAGTACGGAATCGGCCTGAGGCGGGATATCGCAAGGGCTATCCGCCGTCACAAGCCGGACGTGATTGTCACGGGGAACTTTCAGCTCAGGTGGGAGGGCGGCGGATTCAACATGGCGGACCACCGCGCCGTCGGCCTGGCCACGCTGGACGCCTCCCGAGACGCGGGTAACCGCTGGATCTTTCCCGAGTTGCTGGGGGAGGGGCACGAGCCATGGAACGGGTTGAAGAGCGTCCTGGTTGGCGGATCGCCTGACGCGACGCACGCCGTGGATATAACCGACCATATAGACAAGAGCGTCGCCTCGCTGGAGAAGCATCGGGTATACATCGATAATCTCAGCCAGGATTTCGACCCGGACAGCTTTCTCACCTTCATCGGGGCTGCCGTCGGAGCCAAATTTGACTGCGATTACGCGGTATCCTTCGAGGTTTTCTCTATCTGAACGGCAACAAGCTAACCTGGCTGTAGGCGGACTTGGCCGTAAGCCGCCAAGGAATTAAAAGATCCGATCTGGAGAGCTGATGAAAGCCGTTTACATCACGGAACACGGGGACGTTGACGTTCTCACCTATGGGGACGTTCCTGAGCCTGAGGTCGGTCCCAACGACGTGAAGATAAGGGTCAGGGCCTGCGCCCTCAACCGGCTGGACCTGTACACCAGGGCCGGGGCCAGGGGGACGCGCGTCAGATTCAACGGCCCGCATATCCTGGGAGGCGACGTTGCCGGAGAGGTCGCGGAGACCGGAAGCCAGGTCAACCGAGTTGCCGTGGGCGAACGAGTCGTGGTGAATCCCCGGATCACTTGCAACCAGTGCCGGTTCTGCGTGGCGGGACAGGAAGAGTTCTGCTCCGACGCGGGCATGCTGGGCTCCAGCGTCAGCGGCGGCTACGCCGAATACGTTAGCGTTCCGGCGGTGAACGCCTTTCATATATCCGACTCGCTGTCATTCGAGCAGGCGGCCTCCCTCCCCACAGTATTCCTGCCCTGCTGGACTATTCTGATGCGCAAGGCCAAGCTCAAGCCCTGGGAGACGGTGCTGATACCGTCAGCCTCAAGCGGGGTCGGCACTGCCGCCATTCAGGTGGCCAAGAACGTGATCGGCGCGACGGTCATAACCACAACCAGCACGGAGGAAAAGGCCAATAAGGCCAGGCAACTGGGCGCGGACCACGTGATAAATTACAACACCGAAGACATCGCCAGGCGGGTAAAGGAGATAACCGGGGGTCAGGGCGTAAACGTGGTGCTCGACCATGTGGGCGCCGACTTCTGGCCTGCCGCCATGGCGTCGCTTGCCGTGGGGGGCCGATACGGCATCTGCGGAGTCACCAGCGGCTACAAGGCTGAGTTGCAGATGGGCCTGATGTTTCTGCGTTACCAGACGGTGTTCGGCGTGTTCATGGGCCGAAAAGAGGACCTTCGCCAGATTGTGGAGCTGGCCGGCAGAGGCACGATAAGGGGAATTATCCACCAGACGTATCCGCTGGAGGACGCCGCCAAGGCACACCAGGCGATGGAGGCCGTGAAATTCTTTGGCAAGCTGGTGCTGACGGTAGGATGATGACGGTGGAATATAGTGGAGCAGAACGGGGATCTTGGTATCGAGTGAAAAGGGCCGACGGTTGCGCAACCGTCGGCCCTGAATTTATGTTGCGGAGGTATTGGAAGCAGGCATCGGAACTAGGCGCTGAGAGCTCCGATGACGGCATTGTACTGCTCAATCCAGGTGGCCTCGAACTCCTCTGTCCAGCCGATGTCCAGGTATTCGGCTACCATCTGCCTGAGTGTGTCGCCAATCAACGGATGGTGCTCCGGCCTGATGCCCAGGTCCACGTGATATTCCACCAGCGCTTGCAGTGCCTCATTCAGGGCTTCGGGCCTGGCAAGGTTGTCCAGGATAGGGTGCAGGAACTCCATGAGGTCCCTTCCGGCCTCCGTCACGTCCATTTCGGCGAAGAACGGCTTGAGCTCGGGGAACGCCTCCAGCAACCGGACGTAGAATACCGACAGCGTATCCCTGTCCTCTAAAGGCTCCCGGTCTTCGTCAGCCTCTTCTTCGGCGACGGTCTGTTCCAGAATCGCCTCCACCGGGTTCTCGGTCTCCAGGCGCTGCTGTTCGCGATTGGCCTGTCGGCCGTTCTCAAGGGCCTCCTGGCAAAGCGCACTCTCCAGGTCTAGAAGTATTATCAGCCGGTCCTCCAGCTTGGCGATTCCCAGAATGTAATCGGAATCGGTGGCGGTGACAATAGCCGATGTGGGCTCGATGGCATCGGACGAGATCCGCAATACCTCGGTTACCTGGTCAACGATGATGCCTATGTTCTGGTTTCCAACGTCTACTACAACGATTCTGGTATCGGTGGTCGCGTCCCTGACCTGGAGGTCCAGTCGCTTTCGCAGATCGATAACCGGCGTCACCGATCCCCTGAGGTTGATGACGCCCTTAACGTAAGAGGGGGTCTGAGGGATGTTGGTGAGCTTTTGCATGCGGATGATTTCGCGAACAACATTTATGTCCACGCCGTAAAGCTCAGTATTCAACGAAAATACTACGAGCTGCCTTTCGGCCTGGGACTTGTCTGCGGACAAGGTTGTCAAAACCACACGTCTCCCCGGTTGTTGAAGGACAAATTTCATAGCGGTCAACCGGCCAGACGGCCAGGCGGAAGCTAGTCTCAGTACCATTTTTAGCCAACCCGATATGCATTCCATGCAAACGGCTACGGATATCGGTTAGGCACGGACACCGATTCGGACTACTCAATCGAAGTACATTAGCTATGCGGACCTGTGGCCTTGCCATTTTGAGCGCGCGTCGGAGATGTCAGGAAGTGTTGAGGAATTTGTCAGGCAACGCGCGGGGCCTGGTGGCAACATTGACTTGCCGATAAGCCAATGTCGTATGCAGTCCGCAACATTGGCTGGAGACATGGGTAACGTCGGACATGCTGCCGGCGGATCGACCGGCGTGGAGGTCACGAAGTGTTAGGGCCATCAGGTGAGGAACTTGTTTACTCTCGATTGAGCGGCCGACGCCAGTCGGACCAATTTCTTCGCGGTGGGACGCCACTGGGTCTCGTATTCGCGAAGCCTGTAATTTGGACAATCCAGCCGCCCTCCAGCAGCGAAGCCCTGGCCGCCGTTCAAGGAGAACTGCGAAAGAAGACCGCCGCATAGTGCGCGAATAACGGATTGATGCATACGCACAAACGGGGGCGGCTACATACCGCCCCCTGATGATACCTGCGTATAGGGACCCTGGCTAAGTCTGCGGGTTATTCGCCGTAGACGTTCTCCGCCATTGGGCGCATCGTAATGTTGGCCCGCACTTCCGGATTGACAATGGACATCGGCCAATTTCCTCTCAGCAGACGGGCTGTCTCCTGGCCTACACGCAGCGGAGACAGCACCCTGGAATTATTGGATGAGCCGGCTGAATGAGGCGTAACGATCACGTTGTCCATCTTCAGCAGAGGATTGTCCGGGGACGTTGGCTCCTCTTCGAACACGTCCAGGCCTGCACCCGCGATCTCGCCATTTTGGAGCGCTCGGATTAGCGCCGCCTCGTCGACGGTTGGACCTCTGCAGGTGTTCACGAAGTAAGCCGCCGACTTCATGGCCTTGAAGAAAGGCTCGCCAATCAGTTGCCGGGTCTCGTCGTTCAGAGGCATATGCACGGAGACGAAGTCGGAGTCGGCGGCCAACTCTTCCAGCGTTGCCACCGGACGCACCCTGTATTCCTTGGTTATCCAGGGCGGGCAGTAGGGGTCGTATGTAATAACGTCCATGCCAAGCGCCTGGGCCTTGCGGGAGACCGCTCGGGCAATGTTGCCAAAGGCCACCAGTCCCAGCGTCTGGCCGTCGATGGGCGCCATGGGCATGAGGATGTTTCGGGTCTCGACGCCCCACTTGCCCCGCTTGACCATGTCGTTGAGGATTGTCAGCTTCTTGGCGCAGGCCATGACCATGAGGATGGCGTGATTGGACACCTCCTCTGTGCAAAAGCCGGCGCAGTTCACAATCATCACGTTTTTTTCGGTTGCTGCGTTGTGATCTATGTGGTTGAACCCGTGGCTGCCCACAATGATGGCCTGGGCAGTGTCGATTTCGTCGATGACCTCTTTCGGCATGGAAACGCCGCCGTTCAGGATGATATCGGCGCCCTTGATGGCCTCGATTATCTCTCCCGGTGTCTCCACGATGTTGATATCCAACTCGTAGTCCAGGCCCTCGAGGCCCTGCTCGATCAAAGCTGTCTCCGGCGCCGACCGGCCTATGTAGGCGACTCTTTGAGGCATCACCCCTCCTTGTGCGATTATTTTATAATCGAGGCAACGTGCTTCCACGCGCTCGGAGTAAATCGTCACATATTATACCCAAAGCGCAGGGGGTTGTCTGCGAAGGAGCGCCGGGGCCCGATGGAGATTTCCGGCGTTGAGGTGACGCAGACGAGGCCAGGAAGCATGGGGACCAGGAGGCGGGCGTCAACGCATCCGTGACGGGTTTGAAGGCCTCTCGTAGCATGAAGTGCTGTGGAATTCCGGAGGTGTGGATCGACACGAGACGTGTCGCCGCATTCTATCAGGAATTCGTCCACGGAAAGGCGACACGCGACGGCGCCGTGCCTGGAGTAGGGGGGGCGGAATCGGCTATGAAAGGTCTTGGCCGCGCCGGTCGGAAACATATTCGTCTTTAGCTGGTGGTCGCAGGTACCTCTCTGGGCTCGTCGAGAACGGAGCGAATCTTCTGCGTTAGGCCCGCGAGGGAATATGGCTTCTGCACGAAGTCGGTGCCGGGCTTCAGCATGCCGTGGCGGATTACGGCCTCATCCGTATAGCCGGAGGTGTAGATAACTCGGACGTTGGGATGGATATCCCTTAGCTTGATACTGAGCTCCCGGCCACCGATGAGTGGCATAACCACATCCGTTAGGAGCAGGTCGATTTCGCCGTCGGCGTGCCGGCTGGCTATGCTCAAGGCTTCGACGCCGTTGGATGCCTGCAATACGGTGTAGCCCTGCTGCCTCAGCACACGGGCCGCCAGCTCCCGCACCTGCTCCTCGTCTTCGACCAAAAGCACCGTTTCAGAGCCTCGGGGTAATTCGTTGGACTTGGCTCCCGAAGGCCGCTCTGTCCCCTGTGGTATGACGTCTGAGCTTGGCAGGTATATTTTGAATGTAGTCCCGCTGCCGATCTCGCTGTAAACCCAGATGTAGCCCTTGTTCTGGGCGATGATGCCGTAACAGGTGGATAGACCAAGGCCTGTTCCCTTGCCCTTTTCCTTGGTGGTGTAGAAGGGCTCGAAAAGGTGCGCCTTGACCTCTTCGGACATTCCATGGCCGGTGTCGCTGACGGCAAACATCACGTATGGCCCTGCCGCCATGTCGGGATGATTTTTCAGCTCCTCCTCGCCGAATTCTATGTTGGATGTCTCGACAATTAGCGTGCCGCCTTCGGGCATGGCGTCACGGGCATTCACGGCAAGATTCACTACAACCTGCTCGATCTGGGTGGGGTCAACCTTCACCGCGCCGAGGTTCTCAGATGGCAGGATAACTAGCTCAACGTCTTCGCCGATGAGCCGTTGCAGCATCATATCGATGTTTACCAGCAGGGAGTTCAGATCAATTACCTGCAGCTCGACCACCTGGCGCCGAGAAAATGCCAACAGTTGCTGAATCAGATTCGTTGCCCTGTCCGCAGCCTTCAGGATCTCTTCCAGGTAAACGCGCTCGCGGTACTCCTCAGGCAGAGTTGTCAGGCCCATCTGGGCATACCCAATAATAGGCGTCATTAGGTTATTGAAGTCGTGGGCGATGCCGCCGGCGAGTTGGCCGATGCTTTCCAGTTTCTGCGCCTGAAGAAGCTGTTCCTCCAGCGCGGCGTGTTCTCGCTCCAAAGCCTTACGCTCGATGGAGTGACGTATGGAGCGTTCCAACAAGATGTGGTCTATCTGGCCCTTGACTAGATAGTCGGCGGCGCCCGCTTTCATGGCCTCAACGTCCACCTCGCGGTCCCCCTGCCCGGTAAGCAGTATGATCGGCGCCGTGCAACCGCCGTCCAGGGCTTCGTTAAGAAGCTGCATACCGTCGCGTTCGCCCAGTCGGTAATCGATCAAATATATGTCGTGCTGATTCCTCTCGATGGCATCCAGCGCCTCTGCATAGGAGGAGATCCAATCGAGGTCGTATTCAAGCGCCTCCACGTCCAACAGCAGGTCGCGCGTGATCATGTAGTCGTCCTCGTCATCGTCGACGAGCAACACCTTGATCAGGTCTTGGCCTAAATTGTATTCAGACTTCCCGATGGCCATTACACATCCGCATCTTCCAGGGTTTCAGCCTCCGGTTCATCGTCGATGCCCGCCAGCGCCTTGGCCCGGCCTGGGTAAAGCTGCCTGATGCACGTGGGGCAAATGCTGTGACTCAGCTCCGCGTGGGAGTGCTCTTTGATGTATTTCTCCAGTTGGTTCCAGTATCCGCTGTCGTCTCGAATCCTTTTGCACGAGGAGCAGATTGGCAGCATTCCGCTCAGGGTTTTTATCTCTGCAGCGGCCGTTTGAAGATCATTTATCAGCTTGTCTCTTACCGTTTCTGCGCGCCTGCGTTCCATGGAGTATCTTATGGCCCGGTCCAAAATGTCGACGTCCAAACGGCCCTTGTCCAGGTAATCCGCCGCTCCCGCCCTCATCGCCTCGAGGTCGACCTCGCGGTCTCCCTGGCCGGTAAGCAGGATAATCGGATCCCGGCACCCGCCTTCGATGGCTTCTGCTACCAGTTCCAGGCCGGTGCGCGCCCCCAACCTGTAGTCAACCAGGTACATGCCGTGTTTATGGCCCGATATCCGGTCCAACGCGTCACCAAATTCGTATGCCCAGTCCAGCTCCACCTGATAGGTCGGAATCTCACTCAGCAGGTCCCGTGTGATGACGAAGTCGTCCTCATCATCGTCCACGAGGAGAACCTTCAGCGTTTCGCCCTTCATAATCTATTCTTCCGTGGGCAGGGTAACAATTTCAAACCAGTACTTGCTGAGAGTCTTCATGATGTCCACCAGGCCCTCGAAGGAAACGGGTTTGGTAATGAACGAGCTCACACCAAGGTCATAAGTCCGAAAAATATCCTCCTGAGCCTTGGAAGTCGTCAGCACGACGACGGGAATCTGCCGCAGTTTAGGGTCCGCCTTGATCTCCTTCAAAGCCTCTCGTCCGTCTTTGCGCGGCATGTTCAGGTCCAGGAGAATAAGCCCTGGTCGTGTCGGGCCGTTGCCGTTGTCGTATTTACCGCGGTGCCGGAGGTAGTCCATGAGTTCTTCGCCGTCTTCGACGAAGTCTATGTGGTTGGCCAGACGGGCCTCTACCAGCGCGTCCTGGGCGAACATTCGGTCGTCCTCGTCGTCATCCGCCATTAATATGGTGATCGTCTTCCTAGTCGAACTCATGCCTCATCCTCCGTCGTATCCTCATTGACTTGCTTTACGGGCAGCATGACCACGAATGTAGAACCCTTTTCGGGCTCGCTATGTGCTTCGATGGTCCCGTTGTGCCGTTCAGCGATCTTTCGGCAGATCGCAAGGCCTACACCAGTGCCGTCATACTCAGTCCGGTTGTGTAGCCGTTGGAATATTCCAAAAATGCGATCCGCATATTTCTCATCAAATCCTATTCCGTTGTCGGTAACTGTGATCTGGCACATGTCTTCGGATATCTGAGCGCCCGACATCTCGGCGTCAGCCTTCACCAGTTTTGCCGAAACCTTGACCACCGGCGCTTCGCCTTGCTTGTGATATTTCAGCCCGTTGCCGATAATGTTTTGCATTAGTTGCCGCATTTGCAGGCTGTCGGCGTCAATTGTAGGGAGGTCACCGACCTCAACACGCCCATCCAACTCCTCTATTCGAATCTCCAGGTCGTTGATGACTTCAGCGGTAATTTCATTTAGATTTACCTGGACAAATGGCTTGGCCTTCGTCGTGATCCTGGAGTAGCTGAGCAGGTCGTTGATAAGGGTTGCCATTCGGCTTGAGGCGTCCTGCATTCGCTCCAGATAATCTCGGCCCTGTTCACCCAGGGCTTCCGCGTACTTGGATTTCAGCCTATCGCCAAAGGCCTGCACCTTTCGCAGCGGCTCCTGCAGGTCATGGGCCGCGACAGAAGCAAAGCTTTGAAGCTCCTTGTTGCTCTCCTCTAGCTTATGGGTGAATATCCTCAGCTCTCGCTGGGCCTGCGCCCGCTCAAAGACCTCAGCCTGAAGGTGGGAGTTTGCGGCGCTAAGCTCTTCGGTCCGCTCCTCGACGCGCCGCTCCAATGTCTCGTTTACCTCTCTCAGGGCCACCTGGGCGATCTGGCGCCGGGAGTTTTCGGCTTTCAGCGCCCCGAGCGTGCGTACCAGTGACATTATCAGCACAATGCCTGTTGCTACGACCAGCGCATCGACAGTCAGCAGAAGGTTCTGGGTGTTCTTTTGAGTGCGCAGGGTCTCTTTGAAAGCGGCGAAGAAGCTCTGCTCCTGCTTGTCGTAAAAGGTCTTGATCTGAAGCTCCAGGCTACGAAGCGCCAGCTCCATCTCCTCGTGAACCTGCTTGTCTACGCCGTCCGGATTGCTGTATACGTCGCTGAAGGCTTCGTCGTATACAAGCAGGGTGTCTTGAATCTCCATTAAGCCGGCGAAAATCTGTCGATTTTCTATAGATTGGCCCTGCTGACGCTTGAGTTGACTACCGAGGAGCGCCCGCCTCAACTCCAAACTTTCCAAGTTTCCTTCAGGGTCTTCAAGCGCCATGTGCGTTTCCAGTTGAAGCAGCAGCGCCTCCCTCTGTATGTTCGCCAGGCCGGTTGTGATAAAACTAGCCTCCTCGAATTGCTCGGCGGTAGCCGAGCTGTTGAAGTAGGTCCGCAGGACAAGCGCCTGCACGGCTACGACGAGCAGCGCAACGGCCAGTAGCAGTCCCAACTGCAAGGTTGAGAACGTGCCCCAGTGCAACCCCTGCTTGTCCCCGGTCTGCCGACCGAAGGTTGGGGGACCTATCTTTTCAAGCGGCTTGACGGGAGCCGCCTCCGAGGAGCTACGTGCCGTCATCGTATTTGAATGTCCCTGAGGTTCCAGATCATAAGAACTTTATAGGTGTCTTCGTCGATTTCCGGGTTTGCATGGAACGGAAACACGATCCTCGTGGGCCCGGAGTTCTCCACGTCCATGTATTCCCCGTTGGTGCGCGTGGCAAGCATCACAGGCCACTTGTTTATGTCTTCCACGGACACGTCAACGGCATAATCATCAAGCGCCACCATATGCACGCTAGTAGCCGTATCAGACACGCCGGCGTACCTAAGAAGGTCGGACATCAAGATGCCGGTGTAGGTGACATCCTCGTGGTTTTGCCATGGGTCGGCGATGGTGTACTCCACCAGGCCCAGGTTCTCCAGCGTGGCCATGTCGAAAACCAGGTTCTCCCCGGCGTTGGTCTGGCTAATGGCCCCACTCACGTTGAGAATGGTATCGCCGGTAGGCGCCGGAATCTGGTCCCCAACATTCAGTCCTGCCGGAGATACCTCGGCATAAGCCAGGTCTGCATTTTGGCCACAGCCTACCAGCACCAGCATCAGTCCAAAGACCGCCAATAATCCGATTGTTGGCCGTAATCCTATCCGTAACATCACGCTCCTCCTAAAACTAAACTGAGTTTTTGACGCTATATCCGCAAAACGGGGTGGCGTATCCAGGTAGATAAACATTTATAACGACATTATTCCGGTGATAATCATGGCCACCGAAGCAATCTTGACGAACATCGTCCTTCGGTCCAAGGATTCATTGAGCAAACGTATCCTGGGCATGCTCAACACCGTGCTGTAAAGAAAGACGAATATGGGGCGGGTGCCGGCGACTGTTGCCACCAGCGATATGGGCCCCAGCTTGGTCGCCGCGATCATGGACGTGACCGCGATTGGAATTAAAATGCCTTCGCTGAGCAAAAGAAGGAGTAGCGCCTCCTTGCTTCTCACCACCTGTTTGATTTCTCGGAAGGCTCTGGGCCTCCAGAACATAGCCAGCACAAGCGCGGTGCCGAAAAAGCCCATGGATGTCACCATTGGCACCGATAGCTCTTGCAGCGCATATTTGCCCGTAAGGTGCCCCGCCGCAGTCAGCAGGCTGGAGCCTATGAGAACCGGGAACGCCAAAGTGAACCGGATCTGGCTGCGTTGCCTCGGCCCTTCGGTTTTCCAATACCTGTTCACCCTCATGAGTATGGTTCTGGTGGGCTCGGCCAGCGACATTAACAAGGCGCCGAAGACGACCACGCCGATGGCCAACCACTGACCGTAGGCCAGGGACTCGCCAAGGAAAATCGATGCGAACAGCGCAACAAACACGGGAAATGTAAACAGCACGGCGCTGGCTCTTGATACCTCCTGAAGCTTGAAGCCCCAGAACATCATCGCGATGGCGCCGCCCCAACAGAGCCCGGAAAGCGCCCCCACGGCGATCCTAGTCGCCGATACACCCACCGGGAACCCGCTGATGCCCAGGTAGATGACCCCGTAGATGAGCGTGGCCACGCCTACCCAAAGAAAATAGCTGGATAAGCTTGGCATATGCCTGTCCAGCAGGCGCTTGTCCATAACGGCCACAGTGCCGTATGATGCTGCGCTGATTAGTGACAACACGATCCAAACCAAGTGGAGTTTTCCTTCGCCTCGAGATCCATCTACCCTGGGACCCGGCCGTTGGGCCCAGGGAATGCGTTTGCCATGCCCCGTTCGTTCAAGGGCCCGAACTGCTGCAATGAGTCGTCGCTTTTCCCGGTTCCGCTTACGCATTGGGTCAGCGTAAAGCCGTTCATGATTAGCTGGGCTATAGCCCTGGTAGGCAATTTTCCGAACACGCTGGGCTCGCAGGAGCCAGGGATCTCCCATAAGTTTGCCAGCTCTTCGCTTACGGTCAGGTAAGAGTTCTGTACTCTGGACGGGTAAATACGGCTGTTGTCGTTGCCCACGACCATAACGAGCGGCTCGACGCCGCCTTCCGGGAACATCATGTCCATAACCGACGCGTCTCCGGG
>JACZVF010000252.1 GCA_022572805.1 Chloroflexota bacterium | reverse complement strand
CTCTATAAAAGACATATTGGTGTTTGGGGACACACGCTATGTCAGAAACATGGGCGGCCAGACTATAGATTATGTGCGCCGTTATGTCAAATTGTAGACCGTCAGACATACAAGCCGATATTTCCCGGATGGAATTCAGTGGCTTCATAAACGCACCATACTGGGAAGGCTAACTGGCTTGCTCTGTGCGGCATTCTTGAAGAATGAAGCTATGGAGTCGAAAAGGCGAAATCGGTTCGCATCTGTCGGTCGCCAGTTCAATGTCATAAATTGTCCATCTCGTTTCAGAGTCTTGCCGGAGCCTGGCTTCAATCTGCATTCAGTTGTTGAAACTGGCCTTTCAGAATGTATCGCTTTCCAAAATCGCCGCTGAAAACTAAATGAATGGCATCACTGGATTTTGCTCAACTCAGACTTCGCACTGCCTTTTAGCAGTCTTGACGTCCTAGCTCCGAAAGCAAGTCCTTCTGGAGCGTCCGGTTCAAGGTGTGTCGTTGGTCTACGATTCTGTCAGTAGTTAATAGATCAGGGAAAATGTCAGTCCATGAGAGGATTGACATTGACTTCCAAAGAACAGAATAGGCTACGGATACTGAACGGTGTGATGGAGAGGCACTGGTCAATGGCAGAGGGTGCCCGTCTCATGGGTGTGAGTGAACGGCACGGATGGCGACTACTGGCATCATATCGAAAGGAGGGGGCGGCAGGACTAGCCCACGGTAACCGGGATCGCAAGCCATCCAACGCAACACCCGCAAGTATACGAGACCTTGTGGTCTCCCTTGCTCAGGATCGTTACAGAGACATCAACCATACACACTTGAGTGAGCTGCTGGCAGAGCGAGAGGGAGTGAAGTTGTCTCGACCGACGGTGAGGCGCATCCTGGTGAGCTCTGGCTTAAAGAGCCCACGTCGCGGCCGTAGACCGAGACATCGCTATCGCAGACAGAGGATGCCCCAGGAAGGGATGTTACTGCAGCTGGACGGAAGTCACCACCACTGGCTTGAGGAACGTGGTCCTCGTCTCACACTTCTGTTGGCGATAGATGATGCCACAGGCACCGCACCGCATGCGTTGTTCAACGAAGAAGAGGACACCCGGGGTTATTTATCGCTCCTACAGGGAGTCATCGAGTCCAAGGGTATTCCTCTAGCAGTGTACACAGATGGTCACGCGGTGTTTGCCAACCGCAAGGACTTTCAGGAGGATGTCTGGGAGGGTAAGGCAGGTAAGCTGACCCAGTGCTCTCGTGCCATGGGAGAACTGGGCATCACCCGAATAGGTGCTCACAGTCCTGAGGCCAAAGGCAGAGTTGAGAGAGCCAACGCCACCTTCCAGGACAGACTGGTGTCGGAACTGCGTCTTGCAGGAGCCAGTACCATGTCAGAGGCAAACGAGGTGTTGGCAACCTTCCTTCCGCGCTTCAACCAGCGCTTTGGTGTACCAGCAGACCAGCCGGAAGTAGCATACCGTTCCCTGGATGACGACCTAGACCTTGCTGGAGTGCTGTGCATCAAAGAACAGCGCAGGGTGGCCAGGGACAACACGGTCCAGTATAAGAACAAGACACTGCAGTTGTTCCCTGGTGAGAATCGCACAAGCTATGCAGGGTCACGTGTCGAGGTACAGGAGCGACTGGACGGTCACATCCTGGTGAAGTGTGGTGAGGAAGTGCTTACTCCCCAGCAGGCTCCTCCTCTGGCCGCCCATCTTCGTTCTTACATCAGTGCTCCGCCGATAGTTCCCTTCGAGTTGGACCCTATACCTGTGAGGACGCGTGCTCCCAAGCCTGCAGGGCCACTGTCTGGAGATACGGTATGGTACGAGGACCCACAGAGAAAGCAGATGCACAGTAAGTTAGTGCGTGAGGGTATGGAGCGTGCCAGGGAGAAAGGTAAGCGAATAGGCCGTCCCAGGGTGAGTGACGATCCAGGCTTCCAGAAGAACTTCAACGAAGTGGTTGGGCTAATCGAAGACGGAACACTGTCACGAAGGAAGGCCTCGCTCAGACTGGGCATCGGCTACGCCACCCTCAAGCGTTTACTGGATGCTCGCGGGGCCTCACTAATCGATCATTCATGAGATTAATGTATCGACAAAACGGAGGACACGACTGACATAGTCCCTGAACAATATACCCTGACAGATTCCCTGGACAACGACAGGCAGTTCTATGCTAGCCGGGGCGTGAACCGGCGTTTCGGAGCACGTCCTGACTTGCCAAATCCAGAGGCGAAGGTCAGGTTAGGGACGAGGAGGAAGGCCCGATCTATGCTCCAGGCGGGGATATCAGAGGTCGATCACATGGTCTCAATTTGTCCATTTGGCACCTCTGGAAAGTTGGTCCTACGGGCTAACGACGTGACCCGGTGCCTGCGCTACAGCCCATGGCCAATGACTGAGTCGTGCTTGGGGAACCTCTGGGGCCGCCACCTGGCAGCATAAGTCCTGTTTTTCACTCCAATGCTCCTTACTGGGACCCGCTCAACTGGGACCCGCTTAGTCGCCTCGCGGTCGGACAGTCTATCGCTAGATGAGGTGTCGGAGGTCTTGGAGAAGAGTCCCTGTCGGCCAGAGCCTTGTCCCTGCCAACACGGACTGCTACAATGCCTCCCTTGAATGACCAGTCCCAGCGTTTGCTGAGATCGCCGAGGAACTTCTTCGTCGTTGCCCAACTTTGTTCGTGCCTCACGTTGATAAGCAGTAGAGGAAGGGAATGACATGGGCAAACTTGCATCGGTGTGGAAAATAGCCAGTAGCTGGTACATCTCTTTCGTAGTGCTAGCGGCGGTTGGCGCCCTCATAGGGTCCCTGGTGTTCTTTAAGGTTTACCCAGGCAAGCCACAGATAGGAATTATAGACATACCCTTCACGGTCATAAGCGAGGACTCCGCCTTCGTAATCACTGCCTTTCTCGATTACGCCCGCCAGAATGACGACGTAAAAGCCGTGGTCATCAAGCTGGCCAGCCCTGGAGGAGGAGCCGCCGCCAGCGAGCTGTTGTTCTTTGAGACACGTAAGCTCCGAGAGAAGAAGCCGGTGGTCATCGTCATGAATGATCTCGTCGCCAGCGGGGGGTACATGATGTCGATGGGGGCTAACTATACCTATGCCAGGGCCTCCACCTTTGTCGGGAGCGTTGGGGTGATTCTCACCGCCCCCGGCCCTCTGATCCCGAGCCCCCCCAGCGAGGGGATAATAACGACGGGCCCGTTCAAGCAGGGGGGCGGCTCTCGGAGGGACTTTATCGCTTTAAGCGATGCGCTGAAGCAAGCGTTCCTTCACTCCGTCCGGCGGCTTGGAAGCGAGATCGATTTCGAAGAGATAGTGAATGTTGAGGAGGGTTCGCGTTGGGTGTTGCCAGCCGAGCCACCCCGTCCAGAGTTGTTCGAGGTGCAGCACGTCGTATCCCGTGGCGAGGCGTTGGGCGAGGCCGTGCCGCAGGCGGCCAGCAACAGGCCCAAAACGATCAGGAAAAGCCTTCCGCGCAATGTCCCCACCTCCCGATGTTACCGAATGACCCAAACACCTAGCTGGCCACGCTCACAGCTCCGCGACGTAGCGGACCATGCGCGCGCGCAGTTCGGGATCGGGCAGACGGCCATAGGCCGCGCCCATGTTCTCGCGCATGTGATCGACCCGCGTGGTCGCGGGGATGGCGCAGGTGACGGCCGGGTGGGAGACGATGAACTTGAGGAAGAACTGGGCCCAGTTGGCGCAGTCGAATTCGCGCGCCCAGTCGGGCAGCGGTTGGCGTTCGAAATAGCCGAACAGCGCGCCCTGCCGGAACGGCCGGTTGACGATCACCGCCAGGCCGCGTTCGGCCGCCAGCGGCAGCAGGCGCCGCTCGGCGCGCCGGTCGAGGATGTTGTAGGTGAACTGGACGAAGTCGAAGGGCCGCCCGGCCATGGCTTTCTCGAAGGCGGGATGCCGGCGCCCGTGCGAGGTGGTGATGCCGATGTAACGCAGCCGGCCGCGCGCCTTCCAATCCGCCAGCGTCTCCAGGTGCGTCTCCCAGTCGAGCATGTTGTGGATCTGCAT
>JACZVF010000251.1 GCA_022572805.1 Chloroflexota bacterium | reverse complement strand
ACCACTGGTGGTCCTCCCGCGTGGAACGTGTGCCGGCCTTCACAAGCAAAACGCCCCGCGGCGAAGCGATAACAGCGCCGTTCGTCGCGCGACTGTGCGCCATGACACGGTCCGCGACGATATCCACCAACGCCGGGTCGCCACCAAATGGCGCGGACGGCCGAATATCCATGCCAGGGCTTCCCTTCAGGGCCTTATCGATCTCATCGTCCAGGTCATCGGTCAGGTGAGTACCCTGTCCAAGCAGAAACGGCATTACGGTAATGCGGGACCGGCCCCTGTCCGCCAGCGCAGTCACAGCCTCCGCCAGGTCCGGCTTGATGAACTCGAGACAAGCCATCTGCACGTCGGCGGAGCCATCGCCTAGCGCGGCTTGCAAACGCCGAACCATATCATGAAGACCGTTTATCGTATCGTCGCCCCGCCGGCTTCCGTGCGCTAACAACACCACGCCCCAAGGGTCTTCATTTGAGTAACCGTTAGTACGATGCGAGCTATCGAGGTTCATCCAATTCCTTGTGTCGAGATTGTAAGCAGCGCATTCAACGTGGCTGCCGCAGCCGAGCTGCCGCCCCGGTTTCCCAATATGGTTATGTAGGGCACCGCGCGCTTGACAAGCTCTTCCTTGGCCTCGGCGCAGGCCACGAAGCCTACGGGCATGCCAATTATAAGGGCTGGCGCAACTTTTTGCTCATCCACCAGGTCCAGAAGGGCCAGCAGCGCCGTGGGTGCGTTTCCAACGGCCACAACCGCACCTGAAATCTTGGGCGCCAACTCCCTGATGGCTGCGGCCGACCGTGTGATGCCCTCGGCTTTGGCCCGCGCCGCCACGTCGGGGGCGTCGATCATCGTGGTGATAGGGCTGCCGCTGCGTTCCAGCAGCACCTTGGAGGTGCCCACCTCCACCATTCTGACATCGGTGACGATCTGGGCCGACGCCTTAAACGCAGCAACGCCTGTCTCCACGGCGCCGGGACTGAACTTCACCGAGTCAACAATCTGCGGCTCGCCCTCAGCTCTGACGATGCGGCCAACCACGTACCTCTCGCCTTCAGTGAGATGCGTTAGAGGCGGCAGTAAATCGCGCACCATCTCCAGGCTCACTCGGTCTATCGCCTCCGGAGTAAGGCCGTACTTTTGCAGCAATGTTTCTTTATCATTCAAGGGTCGGCCAAGGATTCCAATCTTTACGAGCGCTCAGAGCCCGACGGTGTTTGCCGGGGTTCATAATATAATGGTTCGGCCACCATATGACAAAAATTCTTTCGATGTACTGGCAAGGCCCATTTTTTTTCTTCCCAAGTTACTGCTCAGAGCCGTCGCAATAGCCGAAAGCCGTATATACAAAACAAAACATGCCGAAATTTCGATTCCCCAGCTTGGGTGACCTCTTTGGAACAGACGATAAGTCCGCGCCCGGCTCGTCTGGACGGGAGCCGCCGGCCCTTGTAATCGTCGGCCTGGGCAATCCCGGCCCGAAGTATGCGGAGACGCGCCACAACGTTGGGTTCTGGTGCATAGACCTGCTGGCCAAACGGCGCGACATCAAGCTGGAGCGCAAGCACAAGACTTCGGTTCTCGGCGAAGGCGAAATCGAGGGACAGCGGGTCATTCTCGTCAAGCCCCGCACCTTCGTAAACCGCAGCGGTCAGGCAGTCGAGTACCTCATGACCAGGTACGCGATACCTGTTGAGAAGGTGCTGATAATACACGATGACATTAATCTGCCGGTGGGCAGACTGCGCCTCCGACCCAGTGGAAGCGCAGGCGGACACAACGGAATCCGCTCCGTCATCGAGGCCACCGGCTCGCAGGATTTCCCCAGGCTAAGGATAGGCGTAGGCAAGCCTCCCGACGGAGCCGACCAGATAGGTCACGTCATCGGCGAGATGTCGCCACAGGAAAGGAAGGCTATCGACGAGGCCCTGGAGCGCGTGGTCCAGGCCGTATCGAGCCTGCTTACCGAAAACATAGACGTGGCCATGAACAGGTTTAATTAACTCGGGAAAGCCCACTACTCACCCACCATCGCCTCGCCTTTCCCGTCGCCGGCTTTGCACGAGCCGAAGGACCTCGCTACCCCGCTCGTAGGCGCCGCGCTCCAGTGGATGACTGGCGCCGTTGCTAATGTGCGTGGGACGCCACCCGGCCAGGTATGCAATGAGGTACGGCCACCAGCCTCTCCGAAGCTGCTCCTCCACATGGAAAAGCTCGTGGCCGATGAGCATGATGCCAATGTCCGTATCGAGGGCCGGCGCGTGTCGGGTGATGTGCACCTTGCCGTTCAGAGTCACCGCGTGCTGACCGAACAGGCCAAACAGGCCGCCAAAGAACGACCCCATGAGCACAGGCGTGTCGTTAATGAGCGAGTCCTTATACCAGTTGGCCAGGACCCCTTTAGCCTCCTCGGATAGCGGTACGTGGACAGGCATGGCAAATACCCCCTTCGACATTGCCTAGCTATGCCAACGTCGTCAATGCCGACAACGGAATAACGGCGGGCCAATCATTTCAATGCGCTGGCCGCTGACCCGCCGTGTATAATATCTCCCGCTTGCCCATTTATCACATAGCTAAAGATGCCAAAACAGTGTGGAATATAAATTTTTATGCCCTAGGAGCATGAATGCAATTCGGTTTATTTTACGAGTGGCCCAACCCTACTCTGCGAAACTGGAAGACTCTGTTTGAGGAGGGTGTCCAACAGATTCAATACTCGGAGGAGTTAGGCTTTGATTATGTCCTGATCGCCGAGCACCACTTCACCAACTACGGCAACTCGCCCGCGCCGCTAATGCAAGCCCTGTACATCGGCCAGCGCACCAAGCGCATCCGCATAGGAACTGCAGCCGTCATACTGCCCATATGGCAGCCGCTGCGACTGGCGGAGGAGATCGCGGTGCTGGACAATCTCATTGACGGCCGCTTCATGTGCGGCGTCGGCCGGGGCTACCAGGCATATGAGATGGCCGGCTTCGGCGGCAACGTAGAAGAATCGCGAGGGAGGTTCCAGGAGACCCTGGACATCCTCATCAAGGCTTGGACCTCGGAAGAGTCCTTCACCTACGACGGGAAGTACCACAAGATACCCAACCCCGTCCGAGTATTTCCCAAGCCAATGCAGAAGCCTTACCCTCCCCTGTGGCTGGCGGGGACCAGCGTGGAGTCCATGAAGCTGGCGGCGAAGCTGGACATGCTGCCCCTGTCCTCCGGCATGATGGGCATGGACGGCGTAAAGAAGCAGCTTGGGGTCTTCGTTCATTCCATGAAAGACGTGGGCAAGCCGCTGACGGGCATCAATTTGGGCTTGCAGTGCATGACCCATGTCGCGCCCACCGACGAGGAGGCATTCGCCGAGGTCAAATACGCCCGTTGGCAGAACCGGGCCCAGCGCGGCCTGAGTCGCCAGGCCGTAACGAACGGCCAGGTCGAGGCCACCCCTTACGAGGGCGAACTGGACGACGAATCGTACCTGGAGAGGCTGTACTTCGGCAGCCCTGAGACAGTCATAAAGAAATTCAAGGCGGCGGCGGCGGCTGGCGCTACGCACATCAGCAACTGGATGATGTTCGGCGGCATGGAGCATGAGAAGCTTATTCGCTCCATTCGGCTCATGGGCGAGGAGGTCATCCCGGCCCTCAAGGACGTCATGCCTCCCGCGGCGCTGTACCAGGAATTAGCAGAGCAACCAGTTGTTACCAACGAGGAGCTGCAATCGGCCAGGCTCGCCCGTTCGCCCAGGGACATGCCCACGTAGGCCGCCCTGAATAAGCTGATTGGGGACCACCGCAAGGGCCATTCGTTGGCATCTGAGGGAGCGGCGAAGTCATTGCGGACGAAGTAGCGGTTTGCTATATTTAATCGGGTGGTGGCCCGGGCCACCCGAGGCACCGGAGGTGCCAACCAGTCCGTTCACCCTGAGCTTGTCGAAGGGCAACGCCGATAGGTTGGCGTTTCGGTAGGATCCGTGGGGCTGTAGCTCATCTGGGAGAGCACTTCAATGGCATTGAAGGGGTACGGGGTTCGAGTCCCCGCAGCTCCACCA
>JACZVF010000250.1 GCA_022572805.1 Chloroflexota bacterium | reverse complement strand
CACAGGGGATGCAGGGCTATTACAACGATCCCGACGCCACATCGGAAATGCTGACTCCAGACGGTTGGCTGCATACGGGGGACATCGTACGCATGGACGAGGACGGCTACGTCTGGGTCCTGGACCGCAAGAAGGAGCTCATCAAATACAAAGGCTTCCAGGTGCCGCCCGCCGAGCTTGAAGGCCTGCTGCTGGAGCATCCCTCCGTCGCGGATGCGGCTGTGATAGGTAAGGCCAACGAAGAGTCGGGGGAGATTCCCAAGGCGTTCATTGTGCGCAAAGACGGTCAGGAGGTCTCGGCTGACGAGATAATGGAATTTGTCGCCGGCAAGGTCTCGACGTTCAAACACGTTCGAGAGGTTGAGTTCGTGGACGCCATACCCAAGAACCCCTCAGGGAAAATCCTGCGCCGGATTCTGGTAGAGCGGGAGCGGGCCAAATCGGGTTAACGGCCCGAATCCCGGAGGAGCTTAAAGGCCTAGATTATTCCCATCCCATCCCATAGCGTAATATATGTGTACTTTATTCGCAGTACACGCGTAGCGCCGACGGCGTAATTGGCCGTCGGGCAGATAAGATGTGGTGTAGTGTGATTAGCTGAATTTGACGCCGGAGGGGCCTCCGGCGATTCGGCAGGGGCCGCTCCTGATGTTTCGAATTTTCCGAAAAACACATTTATCCGTGTTTTTCATAATGCTGATTGCCGTCGCCGGCAGCGTGCAGGCCGACGCACCCCGCTACACTGCGCCCGGTCGCCTCCTCTCCGTGCCCCCAATGTCCCAGATGCCAAAAGTAGGCCAGGCGCTGACGGGCATGTATCAGGGCTACCTCGCCAGGGCGCCACTTCCAAGCTCCGAGGCGCTGACGGTAACTGCGGATGGCCTGGTGGCCGTCGACGCCACGGCAAGCGGCGACCCCCTGGCGCTGCTGGCGGACCTGGAGGCGCTGGGGCTGCGGCACTCCGCCCATGCCGGCATCGTTGTATCGGGACTGCTGCCGATATCGGCTATGGAGGACGTCGGGAAGCTGGCCAGCCTTCGGGCCGTCAGGCCGGCGTACGCCGTTACTGCATCGGCCATGGCCGGCGGTCAGGGCTCGGTTGTGAGCCAGGGAGACGCCCTCATAGAAGCGGACCTTGCGCGCGCCGAGTTCGGCGTGGACGGCTCCGGCGTCACCATTGGCGTCATATCCGACAGCTTCAATTGCCAGGACGGCTACGACACCGACGTAGCAACCGGCGACCTGCCGAATGACATAAACGTGGTGCTGGACATTCCGATTGTGTTCGGCCGTTGCCTATCCCCGGGCAACGACGAAGGCCGGGCGATGATGCAGGTAATCCACGATGTTGCTCCGGGGGCAGAACTGACGTTTCGCTCCGGATTTCCATTTACTCAAGCGGATATGGTCCAGACAATCGAAGCCCTGGCCGACGCCGACAAAGTGGACATCATCGTCAGCGATCTAGTTCACCTGACCGAGCCCATGTTCCAGGACGGCCTGATAGCGCAGGCGGTGAATTTGGCCGTTGCCAGCTCCAGCGTGGTTTATATAGCCAGCGCCGGCAATGGCGGCCTGGCCTCCTACGAAGCCGACTTTGTACCTGGTGTTTTTTTTGACGGTCTTGCCTTTCCCGTAAACGCCTTCGATCCGGCCAACACTCCATCCGTCTTCAACGGCGGTGTAGCCCATGACTTCGACCCCGGTCCGGGTCAGGATTTCTTCCAGAGGATCATAGTGCCAGAGGACACGAGAGTTCTCATATCGCTTCAATGGGACTCTCCATTCCTGTCCGTCACAGGCAGTGTGGGCACGAACAACGACGTCGACATATACATCCTGGACCAGCCTGTCGACTCCGGCGGCGCTCCGGTCGGAGATCCAACCAAGGTCGTGGGCGGCAGTTCCGACCTTAACGTGGTGATGGGCGATGCGGTGGAGATCGTCGGCCTGCGCGAGAGCCAGAAGACCACCTGCACGGGCGTCGAAATGTTCAACAAGACGCTAACCGAAGGCATTGCGGGTGATAACGCCGGATGTCTCCTGCGTGGGACCAAGAAGGAGGACGTCGAGCGCGGGCAGGTTCTGGCCAAGCCGGGTTCCATCATGCCGCATACGAAATTCGAGAGCGAGGTCTACGTGCTCACCCAGGATGAGGGTGGGCGTCATACGCCGTTCTTCAATGGCTATCGTCCGCAGTTCTACTTCCGTACGACGGACGTCACTGGCTCGCTGCAACTCGGATGCGGCGCGGAGATGTGCATGCCCGGCGACAACATCGCGGTCACGGTCACATTGCAGAAGCCGATCGCCATGGTCGAGGGATTGCGTTTCGCCATTCGCGAAGGCGGCAGAACGGTTGGCTCGGGCGTCGTCGCCAAGATCGTCAAGTAGTGACTCGACTCGGGCGTGCGACGGATCGTGAGGTGAAGACAACATGGCCAAGAGCAGCAAGAGAGAATTCGTCTGGATGCAGTGCACCGAGTGCAAGGACTTGAACTACCGCACGAGTGTGAGTGTGATGGGTGGAACCCCGAAGCTGGAACTGAAGAAGTACTGCCCGCGCGAGCGCAAGCGAACAGTGCATAAGCTGAAGCGGAAGTAGCTGCGGGCGCCTGCGAGAGGCACGGTTTTTTTGAGCTTTACGCTCCGCGCCTTGCAGCATCGGGTGCGGACTTCGGTTTAGGAGCGTAGCTCAATTGGCAGAGCACTGGTTTCCAAAACCAGCGGTTGGGGGTTCAAGTCCCTCCGCTCCTGTTGGCAATGTGATGACAGGCTCCTTTTGGGCGGCGAGGCCTCATGGCCAAGAATAAAAAAAGCAAGAAGCGGCATGGTCCGCAGCATCAGGAGACCTCGGCGTCGGCGGTAAGTGTTGCTGCCGAGGGACCGCATGACGAGCGTTTCGAAGGCGCGGCGTCCCGGGATGACTCAGATCTGACGGCGGGAAGCGACGGCAACGGCGGCCGGTCGGATGATGTGGCGACGTCGTCGGGCGACCGGGGAGGCGGTGAACGCAGGCCGTCCTCGTCTACGGGCGGGCCCGGATTCTTCGCGGTATACAAGCCCGGCCAGGGGTATTACACGCGCCTCGGAACGGCCATCGGAGGCGGAGCTATAGTCGTGTTCGGCGCCCACTACCTTTACGGGTTGCTGAGCAGTGACAACCAGGCAGTAAAGTTGGGCGTGCCGTCGATTTTGCTGGCGGTCTTAGGCGTGGTGCTGTTCTGGATCGCGGGATCGAACCGCAAGACCAACGATTTCTTCATCGCCACCGAAGGCGAAATGAAGAAAGTCAGTTGGTCCACCAAGAAGGAAGTCATCGGCTCCACCAAGGTCGTGCTGGCGTTCACATTCATGATGGCCCTGTTTCTGTTCATCGTCGATAGCGCGTTCATCGCGCTCTTCAGTGTCATCGACGTGCTGCAGATGCCCATTTTGGAACTAATAGGATGGGAATAGTGACCGTGACCGACGAGACAGTCGACATCACCGATCAGCCGGAAGAAGTCAGCGAGGACGTGGTACCGAATCAAACGGACACCGCCCCCGAGGCCGAGGCTGCGAACGCGGATGGGGACGCTCCAGCCGACGCGACGTCCGTAGCGGAATCGGAAGCCCCGACGGATTCCGATGCCGAATCCGCCGAGGTCGAAGCCGCTTCCTCCGAGGAAGAGGCAGAGCCGGACGAGGAAGAGGATGCCGAGGCGGAGCAAATCCGCCACGAAGGAATGGACTGGTATGTCCTGCGGGTCGCTTCCAACAAGGAAGAACAGGTCCGCACGACGCTGGAGCGTAAAGTCAAGATCGAAGCCCTGGAGCACCAGATCGGGCAGATTCTGGTGCCGACGGTCAAGGAAAAACGCATGCGAGGCCGACAGGCCCGCGTTTACCACCGTAAGCTCTATCCCGGCTACGTGATCGTGGAGATGGCCACCGAAAAAGACGGCTCGATCCCGGAAGACATTTGGTTCATGATCAAGGAGACCACCGGGGTCGGCGATTTCATTGGCTCGGACGGCAAGCCCATCAAAATGGAAGAACATGAGGTCAACGCCA
>JACZVF010000045.1 GCA_022572805.1 Chloroflexota bacterium | reverse complement strand
GCGTGCCTGTACGCATTCTCGATGCTCTTGACCACCTCTGCGTAGAAGTGCGTCGGCGCCTTCACGAGGTTCTGGCACACGATAGACAGGACCTGATGCATCTGCTCCGCGGTGGCGTCGTCCATGCCGCCGAATATCCGAGGCAGAGTCGTCAGGGACTTGTCAGGGCTTGAGAACCAGTCACGGCGGGGGGCGCAACCCAGAAGGAGGTCCTTGCCCAACTCGATGCCCTCCTGTTCGAAGAACGGGATTATGTGCTGGTCCGTTGTGGTAGGCGTCAATGTCGACTCGATGATTACCAGTGGCGGCATGGACCTGGGCCTGTCCTTAATCACCGCCAGCTTGCGGCAAACGTCCATGAGGGGCTCCAGCCATGGCTGGCCATGTCTCTCCGTAGGAATGCAGATGAAATGGACAGATATTTCGGGGTCCATCATCTCCTCCCAGTCGGTGGTTACCCTGGCCTGCCCGCTCTTGAACAGGTACCCGGGTGAGAATCCCAACCAGTAGTCCATGGCGAAAATGGCGGATTCGCCTCGGTTCACGGCGGCGGCCTTTTCGACATCAATGTCGAAGCCCACTATGCTTACGCCGCGCTCGGCAAAGTGACACATGGTGGAGTAGCCGATGTGGCCAACGCCCCATATGCCAATCTTGAGATCGCCTCGAAGCAGAAGGTTCCTTCTATTCATCTGTGTTCTAACCCCTCATTGATTATCTACTTGAGTGTGTTTCCAGTAGAGTTGCCTCCGCTGGTTTAATAAAGTTCAGGATGTGCCGCGATTTCGCGCGCGACCTGTACCAGGCCATCCTCTACCTTCACCTGCGCCTTAAAGCCCATCAGGTGCTTAGCCTTCGAGATGTCCGCCTTGCGCCTCGTTACTATGGACGGCCTTCCATTGCATATCGGCTCCACATCGGCGTCCAGGGCATCCTTAAGGATGTTGGCCAGGCCCATGATGGTGGTCGATATTCCGGTACCTACGTTGAAGGTCTCGTTGACCGTATCGCACTCCATGGCGCACATGTTGGCCCGAACAACGTCGCTGACGTGGGTGAAGTCCATGGACTGCGTGCCCTCACCATCTATTATCGGCGGTTCGCCATTCAGGATCCGCTTGATGAAGTTGCTGATTACCGTGGTGTAGAAGGCGTGGGCCGCCTGCCTCTCACCGTACACATTGAAGTACCTCAGGGAGTTGTACTCCAGGCCTTCGGTGCTCAGATGCTTCAGCAGCTGCTCACTCATCCACTTGCTGGCCCCATACGGCTCCGCGGGATTGGCGGGGTCGTCCTCGGACATGGGCAGCTTCTCCGGATCGCCGTATATGCTGGATGAGGAGGAGAAGATTACCCTCCGCACTCCGTTATCAAGAGCTGCACGGAACACGTTGTACGAGCCCTGAATATTGGCCTGAATCATTTCATCCGGAGATGCAACGCTGCGAAGTATGTGGACACCGGCGGTATGGAAGACGTAGTCCACGCCCTTCATCGCCTTGGCCACGACATCCTTGGAACGTATGTCTCCCTCCAGGAACTCCACACGACCCTCGTCGATAAGAGGCTGGATACTCGACAGACGGCCCTTTATCAGGCTGTCCAACACCCGCACTTTTGCGCCGCGTTGGCTTAGTTCTTCCACAATGTGGGAGCCGATGAAGCCGGCTCCCCCAGTAACTAGAGCAACGTCTTCCACTAGTTCCTCCTTAGCAATGTCCGCTCAAGTCTCAGGGCCGCAAATTTCCAGTTATACGGAGGCCAGCTTTGCGGCCAGGGATTTCTTAACGTCGTCGCTGTTTGCGTGAATCCGTCGCACGGCAGCGCAGATGGACTCCAACATTCCGCTATCCATATGGTTGTAGAGAGGCAGACAGATAATCCTGTCCGCGAGGTACTCCGTGTTGGGCAGCGTCTGCCTGCCGACTATTTCCACGTAAGCCGTTTGCTGGTGCACGGGCGGATGGTAATAGACCTTGGTGGCAATGTTCTCGGCCTTGAGCGCCGCTTCCAGGTCCCGGTTGGTCATGCCGAATTCGGTCGGCTCCACCATCAGTCCCAGGTAGTTGTAGCTGGAATATGAGCCCGGCGTAATCTTCTGGAAGGTGATGCCGGGAACGGCGGCCAGGCCGTTCTGGTACATTTTGGCGTACCGATTTCTGTTGGTCGTGAACTCGTCGGTGCCGGGGAGAATCGCCAGCCCGATCGCCGCGTTGATTTCGGGCATCCGAGCGTTGAGCCCTGGAATCACGCAATCGTAATTCGGAAGAACGCCGTAGTTCCTTGCCAGCTTTACCGTCTCCGCGAGCTTTTCGTCGTTCGTGGCCACGAACCCGCCCTCCGCAGAGGTGAAGTGCTTCGTGGGGCTGCCACTGAACACCTCGAAGAGGCCATTGTTGCCCAATCGCTTCTCGTGGTAGTCGGCCCCGAAACCCTGCGCCGCGTCGTACACCACCGTGGCTCCGTGCTTTACGGCCAATGCCTCGATCTCCGCGACGTGCACCGGATTCCCGAATACGTGTACCGGCATAATGGCGGCCACATCGTCGTCGACCAGTAGCTCTTCCAGATGGTCCAGCGACATGTTGTACGTGTCCAGGTCCAGGTCGGCGAAGATGATCTCACATCGGTTCCAGTAAGCCGCATTAGCGGTTGCCGCTATGGTGAAGCTGGGAACGATCATCTTTTTTCCCTGCAGCCCGGCGGCTGCTATGGCCAGCGTCAGGCCCAGCGTGCAAGACGATACCGCGACCAGGTGGTCCACGCCCAGATAGTCCGCCATTGCGGCTTCCAGCTCTTTCACGGTCACGCCATTGGTGACCATGTTGCTCTTCAGTATGCCCTCTATGCGGTCCATCAACTCGGGCGTGGTGTAGTCGGATATAGAGGGCTTTACGATGCCCGCCATCTCACTCAGGACCGGGGTCCCGCCCAGTATTGCCGGTATGTCGTTCATTGCCCTTCCCCCAACCTAGCCTTCCACCGAATCGATATACTCTTGAATCTCTTTCATCGTCTGCCTGCGAGACACCTTGGCCGGTGAGCCGTAGGCCAACCCGCCTTCTGGCACGTTCCTGGTCACAATTGACCCGGCGCCCACGAACGCGCCCCTCTCGAGCACGACCTTTGGCATCACCGTGCAGTTAAGCCCTATGCGTACGTAGTCTTCCAACGTGGCGCCGAAAAGGTCTTGATCGACGTCCCAGATGGCCTTAAGGTTGTCTGAAAAAACGGTCTGACCACCTATGAAGACGCCCCTGCCTATGGTGGCCGACTGCGAAAGCTGGGCGTACTGCCCAACGTGAGTGCGGTCTCCGATGCTTGAATAGCCGTCCACAGAGGCGTGGGAGCCGAATACGCACCGATCTCCAATGCGGGTGTGTTCCCTTACCATGATGAAATGGCCCGTGGAAAACGCCTCGCCTATTACGACGTTGGTATAAATTACGGCATGGCTTCGAATTACGGCTTTGGCGCCAATCTTGGTTACCGGCTCATCGATAATGAATCGCTGAACGCGCTCGTTCTCCAAAGAGCCATCGGCTCCGGCCGTAACCACCTTGGAAGGGTGTCCCAACACCGAGAACGGGCCAACGCTGCTCCCTGCCCCCAGCGAAACTCCGGGTTGTATTTTCACTATGTCGTCCAGGACGCACCCGGTGTTTATCACCGTCGGATACGCTTCGGAGCCGTCAATGATGCAGTTGGCGCCTATCCGAACATTGGGACCTATGGCTACGTGGTCGCTTACCACGGTCCCCCTTCCGATTACCGCCGTTGCATGAACGTCGGCTGAGGACGAGACGGCCGTGCTGCCTTCAGGGCTTGTCATAGGTATAGTCACGAGTGACGCCCTCCGGTCCGTATACGCCGTTCCGCGTTACCAGTATTACCCAAAGAGTCTTCAGCAGGATCTTGACGTCCAGCCAGAATGACCAGTGTTCCACGTACCAGATGTCTAGCTCGATGCGTTTTTTCCAATCGATCTCGTTCCGGCCATTCACTACTGCCCACCCCGTGATGCCGGGCTTCATCGTCATGCGCCTGAACTCGTCCCTGGTGAAATGCTCTATCTGGTCCACCCTGGCAGCCCTTGGGCCCACCAGGCTGACGTCGCCCTTGAGCACATTGAATAGCTGGGGCAGCTCATCTATTCCCCAGCCGCGAAGGAGCTTTCCTATCCTGGTAATCCTATCGTCGTCGCTGGCCACTTCGAACTTGAGGCCCTTGTGTTCCGCGTCCACTACCATGCTGCGAAACTTGACCATCCGAAACGTATCGCCGCCCTCGCCGGCCCTGATCTGGCGGTAGAAAACCGGACCCTTCGAAGTCAGCTTGATTAGTATCGCCACAAGTCCAAATATCGGCAGCAGAAACGTCAACATTAGAAGCGCCACGGTCAGATCGAGAGACCGCTTGGCCTTCATACAGATTCCCCCAACCGCGCCCCCATCAGCTCACGATAGACCTTGATCTCTCTGTCAACGACCGCGCCCTCGTCAAAATGCTCAATAGCCCTCCGCCTACCCGCCTCACCCATCTCCCGACAGATGTCCGGCCGGGTAATCACCTTCTTAATGGCGTCGGCCAATGCCACGGGATCGTTCACCGGCACAAGATGTCCGGTTACGCCTTCCACCACCTCTTCACGGCACCCGCGAATATCGGTAGCGACCACGGGCTTGCCGCTAGCCATGGCCTCGATGATGGTCCTGGGCATTCCCTCACGGTGCGAAGGCAGAACGTACAGGTCCATGGAGGCCATCGCCTTGGGAACGTCGTCCACGAATCCCGTGAACAGCACCCTGGGGGCAAGGCCGTTTTTGTTGATCTTCCGACTCAGGACTTCCTTGAAACCGCTATCCCGATCATCGTCCAAAGTGTCCCCCACCAGCATCAGCTTGGCTTCGGGGACATCTCTGATCACCATGTCCATGGCATCGATTAGCTCGCCGATGCCCTTCTCGCCCACCATTCGGCCCACGAAGCCAACAACGCGGTCGCCTTCGGCCAGACCTTCCCAGCGTTCGTAGCCGCCGACGCCGTTGGAGTCACCGACATGAATAAAAGAAGCGACATCGACGCCATTGCCTATCCACCGCACACGCTCCTTCGGGCAGATGCCCTCATCGACTGCCGTGGCCGCGTCCTCGGAGCTCTGGGTCAGCAGCATGTGGGTAATGCGCCCCAGCAGCTTCTCCAGGCCCAAAACGACCATGCGGGCCTTCGCGGACATACGGTCGTGAAAGTAGAAGCCGTGCGCCGTGTAGATGATTACCTGAACACCCGCCATCCACGCCGCCAATCGTCCCACTACAGCGGCGATAGGCGTGTGCACGTGGACAGCGTCGAACCTCTCCCTACGCATGAAGCGGTACAGCCGCCAAAGCGATTTCAGGTTCGATATTGGAGCGATTTTGCGCTCTATCAGGATAGGGGTGACTCGGTACCCACGGTCCACAAGCTCTCGCGTCTGTTTGCTGTCGGAGCAGGTAATGTGGACCTCATAGCCCTCAGCCTCCAGTCGGTCCACCAGGGGTAAAAGCAGGGCCTTGAAGGTTATGCCGGAAGTGGCGACTTGAAGTATTTTCGGCTTATCGATCAATTTAACCAATCTTCGTGCGACGGACGCTTTGTGTGCGCTGCCGCATTTCTTACACGCTGCCGCACACCTCGTGCGTCGAATCCGGCCTTAATGAGGTGCTAAACAGGGGATCTGACTATCATCAACATTGAGAATATAGGCATGAGGTGAATGTCGCGGAGAATGGATAGTCTTAAATAGGGAACAACAAAGTGACAAGATGTGAAGACCTAGTGAATACCCGTTTATGCATCATCCGTCTAATCGGGTTGCCCACGCCTGTAGCAAGCCCCGAACGAGGCTTCCAGTCCTCCGGGGGGAACATTCACAGTCTCAGCTGTTTTATATTAGGTGGACGTTGGAATAAGAGCCGACCAGGTTCTTTGTTGCGTTCCTTGTGTCGAACACCAACGGCGCCGTTCGTGCAACCATTTCGTAGTCTATAGACGAATGGTCGGTGGTGATTATCACGCAGTCCTGGGCGCGAAGCGCGTCCTCGGTGAGCGCCACGGAGTCCCAGCCAACGCCCTCGTCCACATGAGGCAGGTACGGATCGTGATACGTTACGTCCGCGCCCTTTCCACGGAGCAACGATAGTATGCTCAGGGCCGGCGACTCCCTGGCGTCCCCGATGTCTCGTTTGTAGGCCACGCCCAACAGCATTATGCGGGAGCCCTTGATTGATTGCTCCTTCTCGTTCAGCAGTTCGGATACACGCGTCACCACGTAGGCCGGCATCTGGTTGTTTATCTGCACTGCGTGATCTATGAAACCCGTCTGTCCACCGTAGGACTTCGCCTTCCATGAAAGGTAAACAGGGTCCACCGGAATGCAGTGGCCTCCCCAACCGGGACCGGGGTAAAACGGCATGAACCCGAAGGGCTTGGTGGCGGCGGCGTCAATTACGTTCCACAGGTTCAGGCCCATCTGATTTGCCAGTATGGCCAGCTCGTTTACCAGCCCGATGTTGACCGCGCGGAAGGTGTTCTCCAGCAGCTTGGCCATCTCCGCCTCTTTGGCGGAGCCCATGGAAATTACAGTGGAAAACACTGGGCGGTAGTACTCGGCCGCAGCCTCGGTAGAGCGCTCGTTAATGCCGCCAACCAGCTTTGGTATGTCGCGGACAGCGATTTCCTGGTTACCGGGGTCTATCCGCTCCGGCGAAAACGCCAGAAGGAAGTCTTCGCCGGGTGTCAGCCCAGATTTCATTAAGATCGGCGCCACGACCTCTTCGGTGGCGCCGGGGAAAACCGTGCTCTCCAGCACGATAGTCTGGCCGGGCCTCAGGATCTTCGAGATGCTTTCGGCAACGTCGGCGACTATGCTGATGTCGGGTTCCCGCGTCTTGCGCAGCGGCGTGGGCACGCAGATACTGATGGCATCCACGTCTGAGAGCGGGGCATAGTCGCTGGTTGGTCGGAACTTGCCCGCATCCACAAGCTCGCGTATGGTTTCGCTTGGAACGTCGTCTATGTAGGACCGTCCCGCTTCCAGGGCCTCGATCTTGTCAGGGTCCAGGTCCACCCCGATAACCTTGTACCCGCTCCTGCACAGCTCCACGGCCAGAGGAAGCCCCACATACCCAAGCCCAATCACGCCGGCCCTATTCATACAGCAAGCTCCTGTGCTTCAGTTAGCTTATTAAGTTGGTCTGCAAGTCCGCCCATCGTCGGGTTTTCGAGAACGCCCTGTTCGCGCATGCTTTGGACTTTGCGGAATATCGTCTCCAGGCCGCCCAACAGCCCCTTTGTGTCGCTGGCTATGTTGAACGGGTGGAACCAGAGGTGGTACGTCGACCGCTCCCTGGCGGCCTTTCTAAGTCCGAAATCCGCCTGAGCCGTTCGGGAGGCTATTGGTATTCGCCTTCCCCAGCCGTCCCGATGCATGTAGAAGTTGCTGGCGGGCAAGTCCCACAGGCCAGAGACTTTGCGTGGCCCCTCGGCTACAACCGGCACCGGCAGCGCACTCTCCAGGGCTCTTCCCACCATTCTAAGCGGTCGGGGCCGGCCTTGGTACCACCTTGCAACGTTTCCTCTAAAGTTAGTGAATCCGTTCCGTTCCAAAACGTCCAAGTGGCCAATGGAATTGCGCGGATATACGAAGGATTTTAGCTCCAATCCCCAGGCATTGGCCAGTGCTACACATGCCTTCAACTCCGAATCGAAGGCCTCTCGACTGCATCCCACGTCTCCGATTATCGTGTGCGAGTACCCGTGGCTGCCAATCTCTTGGGGAGTCCGGCAAGCCACGATGCTGTCGATGATATCCGGGCCATACCAGTACGGAGACGCATCAACGTCCGAACAGGGATCGTCCTTGAACCAGTCGCCGTGGAACCAAGGGTACTCTGGCCGAACGATCTCCGGATGCCTGACCGTATTTTCCGGCGCGCATTCCCTGTGGAACAGATGGCCCACCACGGCCCAGGTGGCTTGGATTTCGTACCTTTCGAGCAGTCCCAAAAGACCCTCGATGGCCTTGCGGGTCTCCCTGAACATGTTTTCCCGTTGCCTGAACGAGCCGTCGTGGACACCTCCCCAGGCCAATTCGGTGTCTATGGACATTAGGAAGGCGCCCCTGTCAAGCATATCGACGCCGTCCCTCCTGCATTGACGCGTCGCCTGCGGGGGCGTCGTCATCTGTTGCTGATTCCATTTCGGACGCGCCCTCCGGCTCTTTCAGCGGCGCGGTCCGTATGGCCAGCAGCATCATGAATATTGGCAGGACCATGGCCCTTTGGCGAGCCAGCGTGCCGAAATTGCTTATTGCCGTAAATGCGATGGCCATCAATATCACGTATATGACGATAAACGCTATGTATGGGTTGCTGCCCATCATCCTCAAGCCTCGGTAAATACCCTTGGTGCGGGCGACCGTTAACCCCAACAATATGACCCCGTCAGATGCCTGAACGAACAGCAGTATGCTTCCGGAAGCCTCGAAGGGAAACGGCCTGAACAAAGTAGTGATTACCGCCGTGGGTATTCCCAGCGGGTCTGATATCGATGCAGGTGTAAATGCGGAGCCTCCACCAAATGTCGATGTCTGACGCGAAGCCAGCGTATTAAGAACCGCATCCACGGAGAGCTCTGTGATACCAACGAAAGAGGTGGCTAGATTGAGGAAGAACCACCCTATCGCAACCGTGACCAATAAACCTACCGCCGCCAGCAGGGGGTTGCTTCTGGCATGGCGCATTGCCCTCCACAGCATCGCGACCGCCAGCGAGAGCACCATTATTCCGGCGATGTGCGGCCTCACCCAGATGGCTCCGAGCACCCCTATGCCAAGTGGGATGGCGCCCTGCCATTTCCCCTTGTTTATCAGCAATGACGCGCCATAAATAGCAAGACCCGTGGCCAGCAACATGATCGAGTCTTTGCCTATGCCGTTGGCCCAGTACAGGATCGACGGGTAAAAGAAGATTAGTACCGCAAATAAGGTTTTGTTTTCGTTCGGGAAGGCCGTTACGAAGGCCCGGTAAGCGAAGTAGGAACCGAGGTACGCCAGCGTCGCGAAGACCAGGAATCCACCAATAACGGTCTGGCCTATTACCGCGTAGACGGCGCCGGTGAAAACCTCCACAAAATCTGTTCCGAAGTTCAGTCCGTTGGCAATCGTCTCGAAATCCAAAGCTCGAAAGCTGTCTGCGAAATCGCCACCGGCGCGATGGTATCGGCCCGCATCGTAGCCGCCACGAATGGTTCCGCCGAGGCCATTTACGAATCCGTCGCTGTAGTAGCCGAAGCTTACGAAGAATCTGACCAACGCAGAGCCGAGCCTGGCTGCCAGGGCCAGGGCCAGCAGAATCGTGAGACTCCTCACACCGCCGGACATTTTCGGCAGCAGCATCGCCGCTATCAAGGCTATCGCAGGCGCTACCAGGAAGCCTCCGCGGTAATCGTAGCTTCCCAGCGCCAGGATATATACCCAGAAGGCCACGACTCCAACTACGGACAGTCCAAACGCTACAGCCCGCATTCGCCGTTCAACCCCCGAAGAATCGCGAATATATGTTGATCAGAAAAGCTCCAGGTCACCCATGCTCAGGCTCCAACTGCTTAGCTTTCGGGCGTCAACCGGAATCCGCTGGGATATTGGCTTCACGGTGAAATCCATTCCTAAACGGGGCACGGTCCAGAACCGGTTTTCGTCCAGAAGCCTCCGGACCGGCGAACCCTCGGCAAAATAGCAGATTACGTAGTCTGCATTAAGAGCCGACTTCATTTCCTTCAACAGCTCTTTGCACAGGCCGTCGTCCGGGCCGGCCAGAAACAGCTCGCACATCACTGCCTCTTTCAGGCCGAACCTCGTGTTAGTGCGGTATATGGCAACTGCTTGTAGCCGACCGTCTCTCTCTACCGTGGCTGCATAGTACGGAATCTGCGGGTGCTCGGCGTAGCGCCAACGCAGGTAATCCAAGGTTCGTGGGGTGATTAGCCTGCCTTCGCCGCCGTACAATTGACGCACCGAGGCCAGCAGGTCTTCGAGCTCATCACTCCTCTGGAGCAGGTCAGGCACGCCCAGCGCGGGCCGCTTGAAGAACGCCTTGGTAGCGTGTGGTTGAGATCGTCTCCTCCCCACGCGGTGCATGGCATAGCCTGCCGCGAATGATATGGGCTTCATCACTCGAATAATGGGATGTATCTTGCCCACATAGTCCCAGCCCATCTTCAGGTAGCCCGGCATGGACTTCTCGTTTGGTGTGTTGAACACCAGGTCCCTGCCGTCCCTCTCAACCTCCGCCAGTGCATGCAGGGTGAGCCTCTTGAATATTCCCTTGCGCTGGTGGTCCGGGTGCGTCGATGTGTCCACCGCTCTTACCGCGGTCAGCGTCACGTCGTCCAGTTGGAACGTCCACCGCATGAAGGCCCGCAGCCCCGCGAGATCGCCCTCCTCCGATGTGGCTAGGTAGGTGTGCGACTGGCCAAAGTGGTTGTTCACGTGTTTCCAGCGCCAATAATCAGGCGTCTTCTGCGACACGTCGGAGTGTCCCAGCGCCGCGGTTAGCAGCTGCAGGGCTGCCGTCTCGTCCGAGGGCTGGTACTCCCGAATGGATATTCCTGAGACCCCGATAACCACTATCCCGTCGCTTTCTTCAACATCTGATCGTAAACAGACTCGGTGCTGCGTACCATGTCTTCGATACTGAATTTTTGCCGCACTTTGATTAATGCTTTATCCGACAGCGTGGCCCTTAGATCCTGGTCCGCCAGCAACCGGAGCACGCTATCGGCCAGTTGTCCGGGCTCCATGGCGTCGATTAGTATTCCGTCAAGACGGTCTTCCAGGACCTCCGGAATGCCACCTACCCGAGACGCTATGACTGGTGTGCCCAGCGCCATGGCCTCGAGCATGGACACAGGCATGCCTTCGAATTGCGACGGCAGAACGAACATATCCGCCGCAGCCATAATGTCCGTGGCATCCGCTCTGAATCCAGCGAACACTACGTTGTCCTCGATTCCCAATCGCCTTGCGTCGGCCTCCGTCTTCTCTTGAAGCGGCCCCTGCCCCACCAGAATAAACGTAACCTTACAGTTCTTGTTTATAACCAGCTTGACGGCCTCCAGAAGGTCGCAGTGGCGCTTCTTGGGGGTGAAATTGGCTACGTGGACCACTATGGCATGGTCGGCGGGGATACCGAATTCCGGCCGGATGTCCCTTTTCCTGGCCATTACATTCTCTAGCAAAGCAATGTCCACGCCGTTAGGTATCACGTCCAATTTTGGCTTGCCGTTCACGCTGTAGTTGTCGCGTATGGAATGCTCCACCTCGTTGGACACGGCTATCACCGCGTCGTTCCACCGATATGTGATCTTGTTAAATAGTGATGTGATTTTGTGGTAACGCTGCCAGAGGTTGTGCTCCGTATAAACAACAGCCTTCACCGGCGACATGCGGCTGGCGATGCGGCCCATAATGCCGGAGTACGGCAGGTGGACATGCAACACGTCCACATTCTCGTTTCTCAGCAGGCGATTAAGCCTCCAGAGCGTTCTGATGTCGTAGGGCCTGGACTGGTTGAGACAGTGGACCGGTATGTCTTCGCGCTGGAAGTCGTCTACCAACGCGTTCTTCCACGGCAGAAGGTAAGCCACTTCGTAGTCGTACTTGTCCCTGTCTATATACGGCAGCGACAGGGACAGGAGCTTTTCGGCTCCGCCCAGGCCAAGGCCCTTTATGAGCCAGAGAACTTTCCGCCTTTGTGTCATCGTTCACCCATCAGTTTGAACTTATCAGTGACATAAACAGGTCTTCGTACTGGGCCGCCACGAGGTCCATCGCAAAGTTGGCCTCACAGAAAGCACTGGCCGCCGCTCCCATCCTGCTTCTCAACGCGTCATCTCGGACGAGTCTCACTATCGCATCGTTGAATGCGCGGGCGTCCCCGGCGTCGATTATCATTCCTGTTTCGCCGTGCGTGATTACGTCCGATACGGCCCCGACGTCGTTGGCAACAGACGGCAGGCCACTTAATCCAGCCTCGATCAGGGCGGCGGGCAGACCCTCGGTCCTGCTTGGCAATACGAATATGTCCGAGGCCGCCATGAGCTGCGGGACATCCTGTCGTACTCCCAAAATGTCCACATGCGAGGCGATACCCAGCGCTTGCGCTTCCGTCCGCAGCCCGTCGCTCAGAGGTCCTTCGCCCACCAAGATGAGCCTTACGGGCAGGCCATCGGCCCGAAGGGCTGCAAGCGCGGGCATCAGGTCCATGGGGCCCTTCTCCCAGGAAAGGCTCCCGACGCTTATCAGTAGTATCTCGCCATGCCCGATTCCCATCGCTTCGCGGTAGCTTTCTCGAACATTGCCGCCATCAACAGCGCGGAACGGCTCCAGATTGACGCCGTTGGGTATGGTCGTTACGCGGTCGGAGTCGGTCTTGTACACCTGCAGAAAATCTGCCTTCGTCGTCCCGGTCAAGGAGACGATGGCATCGAACCTTCGCATTAACAGTCGATTCATCCTGGCCTTAATCGGGTTTCTGACCCAGAAGCTGGCCAGGCCAATGTTTCGATAAACTGCCAGCGCCCTGGGGTACAGCATCGAGGCCACAGCTCCGTATTGCAGTGCGCTGCTGCCATGCGCCAGCACAACGTCGGGCTGCACTTCCCTGACGGCTTTGCGCAGGTCCATTACTTTCGGCAGGCTCAGACGGCTTTTGCCATTGCCCCTTCTTTTGAGGTTGATCGTCGTCACGTCGCTATGGAGGTGACCGTCACCGGCGAGGGGATGCAATATGCAAAGGGTGCTAACGAATTTTTCGGCCGACATGCTCTCCGCCAACTGTACGGCGAAGGTCTCGGCGCCTCTTTTCCGATTAGAATCTATTAGATGTAGTACTGTGTAAACCAAGCAATGCCCTGTCTGATTTGTGGTTTTCCTGCGAAGTCATTTGGTCGGGCTCTTCTGGTACTGATTTTGGTGGCTTCCCACCTCCGCAGTAATGCCCAAACACTCCTCGTAGATCCGAGTTAACTTCGAAGCGACCTTCTCGATCGTGAACTCCCGCCGAACCGTGTCCGAAGCCATCCGCGCCATTATCTTGGCGCTTTCCATGTTGGCAAGTGTGTTGCATATACCGTCTGCGATCCCATCCGGGTCTCGTATCGGCACCAGTGTTGCAAGCCTGCCGTCCTTGGTCACCTCTCGTACCGGAGCTATAGCAGAGGCTACACAGGGCACGCCCATGGACATTGCTTCCAGCAGGGCGTTCGGACAGCCTTCGTACAGCGATGGGAACGCGAAAACATCGCAGATCTTTAGCAGCTCCTTGACGTCGCCGCGCGTACCCAGGAACTTCACCTGATTTACGACGCCCAGGCCATCTGCTTTGGCGGCCAGGGAACGCCTTAGGCCACCGTCACCCGCTATCATCAGAACGGCGTTGGGGTACTTTTCGAGTATCCTGGGCATAGCGCCTATGAGGTATCGCTGGCCTTTAGGTGGCATCAGCCGTCCGATGTTGAGAATTATAGGGTACCGATCGCCCAAGGAAGGGTCGATGTCAACTGCGGACGGCGTCTCCTCACCGTCGATATCGTCCTGTAACCAAGAAGGAAAGAGCGCCCGATGGATCACGGTCACCTTGTCCTCTGCAATACCCATGTTTTGCAGCGCGCCCTGCTTAACAGAGTCGGACACAGCGACCACATGCCGGTCCAGATGTCTCGCCATGTACTTCCTGGCGGTTCTCGGAAATGCCAGCTTGAGGCGGTTGAGCTTAGGGTTGTCCACCAGCCACTCCGGGTCGTAGACCGAATTGGCCAGCGTGCTTACCACCGGGACGCCCGTGAGCCGTCCGACGATGCCTCCGACCATGTCTGCATCGAAAAGCTGAGTGTGGATCAGATCGATGTCCAATGTCTTTACGAGGCCGCGCAGTTGGCGGACAGCTCCAAACCACTGGCTCTTTCCGGGGGCATTCAGGAGGTAGACGGGGTAGCCCATCTCCTCAATCCAGAGCGCGGTCTCGTCTGGGGGATGGAAGTAGCAGACGTAACTCTTTACTCTCTGCGGGTCCAGAGCATTTAGAGTCAAGGCCAGTTGCCTTTCAGTACCGCCCACGCCCAGGCTATCAATTACATGCAAGACATTGATCATTTAACAGTCCACTCTGTGATGATTCTGCTGATTCGGTGTCCGCGAACCTGCCATCCACGGAACGCTGTTTGTTTTTTTGCCGGCGCCATATGGCTTCACGAACTAATCGTCGATTGCCCGCTGGGAGTATTCACGATTGCCAACGCCTCCGGCCGGAAAAGGTCCTGCCGACCGAGCGCGAGGCTCAGCCGGCCGAAGGCCAAGCGCCTGGAAACATCTACTATCCCTTGACGGCCTTTACGATAAACCCTGTCCCCAGCCACCCCAGAGGGCCGCGGTAAAGGAATTCGAGCCTCGCGCCGGTCACTGCCGTCAACCAGCGGAAGATGCCGTCAAAGGGAGACAGGATAATCTTGAAGGCGTAATACTCCACATCCGTCACCTCAAGGCCCGCATCTTCCAGGACTTTGCAATACTTCGATGCAACGTATTCCTTGTGGGCAACACCCCTGGGGTCTCGGCCAATCAGCCTCTTTACGGGAGCCGCCGCATTCCTGAACACAAGTCGGTCCCAGATCCGGTAGGGGCTCCGCCTGTTGGGGACCGTGATTATTACGGTCCCACCAGGCTTGGTTACCCTGGCCATCTCTGCGACAGCCTTCTTGTCGTCAACTATGTACTCGACTACGCCCATAGACAGCACGGCGTCGAAAGACGCATCCGCGAAATCCAGATTCTCAATTCTTCCGGTCGAGAAATGGGCGTTAGGTCTGTCGGCGAACCTGACCTTGCACTCGTCCACCATCTGCTCGGAGATGTCCACGCCATGGACGTCGCAGCCTTCTTGCGAGAGGAAATCGACCGTGACGCCTGGTCCACAGCCAATGTCCAACACTTTGCCATTTGGCTGGTCGAACAGGTCGATAACCCTCTTGAGTCGAATCTGAAAGGCCCGTGCCTCGTTGGATGAGCCGAGATACTGGCCTGCATACTTCGG
>JACZVF010000249.1 GCA_022572805.1 Chloroflexota bacterium | reverse complement strand
AGGACTACCGTGAGCAGCTACTGGAGGGACAGCGACGTCTGGTAACCGCATACGATGACACCGAAGCACAGCGAAGCCGACTTCATAGCGCGCTGGACAGGCTAAAGGACCTCTACAAGTGGGGAGATAAGACCAAGGGAGAATACCAGCGCGAGACCGACGAGATACTGGGAGAGCTCCAGATTTTGCAGGCGGCTCCAGTGGACGACGCCAAGGCGATGGACAAGCTGGCCAAGTTCCTGAGCGACTTCTCATCGGCCTGGAGGGAAGCGGACCAGGAGCGGAGGAACAAGCTCGCCAGACTGCTGTTCGACGGGGTGTGGATTAAGGACCAGGCAGTGTTCGGCGTCACGCCTCGTCCTGAACTCAGACCATTCTTTGATCTGGCCTACGCTGAGCTGTCAAAAGATGTATTGCAGTGGCGACCCCGACCGGGGTCGAACCGGCGATCTCAGCCTTGACAGCATTCTAAATTGCATACGGCCCCAGGGATTCTGGCATGTGATTTAATCCAGTATCTCGGTACGAAAATAGGCATCCTAGGCGGGTTTTTCTATTCCTTCATTTGACTCGGAACAGCGAATGATAGTGACCAAGAAGCCAAGAGTCCTAATTTTCAGTATTATCATGATCGGTAAGATTCACGAAAAGGCGTAATGCCACGCGTTCACTACTCCAACCATGGGTGGTTGACAGCCGTCTGATCATTTCCCAATCGCCGGCAATCAGCGCTTCTTTTTTTCGCCGAGACCAGCCCTTAATCTGACGTTCCCGTTCTAATGCATCGATGCGTTCGGGAAAGTCTTCTGAGAATACATGCGTCACGGGCCTGCGGTGATGGGTGTAGCCTTGGATATAACCCGCGTTGTGCTGAGCGATACGGCGCGGTAAGTCGTCAGTATGGCCCGTGTAAAATGAGCCATCTGAGCATCTGACAATATAGACGTAAAAGGCCATTGTCGGCGTCCTTCAACATGCTGTCTCTGTCAGGGCCTGCCCTTCGACACGCTCCGGACGAACGGGACTTTCAGGTTTACGTTCGTGGTGAGCCTGTCGAACCACTGATATCCAAAAGATTGGCCCGGGCGATGTCAACTCCGACTTTATGCGTACTTCTCGCCCAGCGCCGTCTCCCACCGGAGGTAGTGCATCATCTCGGCGTAGGTGCGGTCGGGACCGGAGTACAGGACATCACTTGGAGGGGCCATTACACCGGTCAGGCCCGACTCGACGTCAAGGCCATCGGCCTGCCACGCACGAAGGCCGCCCTGCAACACTGAGACGCTCGTGTAGCCCATATCAACCAGCGCAGCCGCGGCGAACACAGAGTTTTGCCCATCCGTGCAGGTCACCAGGACCGGCTGGGCCTTGTCCGGTGCGTAGCGGTCGATGTGCAGCTCCAGCCAGCCTCGGGTAATCCAGTGGGAGCCGGGCACGTGGGCCCTGGCAAAGTCCTGGCTGGTGTCCACGAATATCGTAGTCACGGGTCTCTGGGAATCGGCATCCTTGGCGGTTAACGCCGTGCTTTTCGAGCGCGCGTCGGCCAGCCCCAGCGGTTCACTTTTCGGGCGGCCAGACTCCAACGCCCGGCCTGCCGCCTGCCACGCAGCCGTACCACCCTGGAGCACATACACGTCCTGAATCCCCATCTGGCGGTAGAAGGAAGCCGTCTGTGTGGCCCTGGCCCTGCCGTCGCAAGCGAAGACCACCGTGGCGTTCTTCACGACGGCGACCTCATCAGTGCGCTGCACGGCCTGCCCTCCGGGGACCCACCGAAACCCGGGGATGTGCCCGGCCTCGTACTCCTCCCGGGACCGAACGTCCACCAGGTAAATCGTCTCGGTCTTGGCGCGCCCCATCAAAGCCTGAAGCCCGGCGACATCCAGGGGCCGCACGCCGTCATCGGCGGCCAGGCGGTCGGCATACGCTTCCGCGGCGACCAGTCCCTCGGCGGAAGGCGCTTCCAACGCCAGCCGGTCGGCTCCCGTCTCCAACTCGTAGCCGGCCAGCACCCAGCCGGAGGTGCCGTTCTTCAGCCCCAGTACATTCTTTATGCCCATACGCTGCAACACCCGGGTGCCGATTATGCTGCGGGTCCTGCCGGCGCAGTTGATGATAACGGTGGCGTCGTCGCTCAGGTCCCTGGTTATGTCTGTGATGCGCAACGCCAGCTCCCCTCCGGGAACGCTTCGCCCGCCTGGGATACAAAACCGCGCGTACTCTTCAGGCGTCCTCGTGTCCAGGATAACCATCTCGTCGCCCCGTTGGATGCGCTCCTGCAGCTCCGTCGCGTCAAGCTCAGGGACATGGTTCTCCACCTCGACCCTCTCGCCGAAGTCCTTGCTGGGAACGTTGACCCCCCACTCCGTGGGCAGGTCCAGGGTGACCCACCGGTTGATGCCGCCATCCAGAACAGTGGTATCGCCGTATCCCAGTTTCCGCAGGCTCTCCGCCGCAAGGGTTGACCGCCTGCCGTCGTCGCAGCACAACACCACCGGCGTGCCGCGCACCGGGACGGAATGAGACATGTCGAATTCCAACTGCTTGCGCGGTATGAGGGTGGCCCCCGGGATGTGAGAGCTGTTGTACTCGCCGGGGTCGCGAACGTCGATGAGAGCGAACCGGGTTTTGCCCTTCAGCAACTGGTCCAGGGCTTGGGCAGACGTTGTCGAAGCCATTGTGGAATCACCTAACTTGTTGCTCTTCGGATCGGACGGCGGCGCTTGGGTCGGAATACTAGCAGTTGTTGAACTTCTTCGTGGCGAAGTGGGAGATCTTCCCGGTTTCCAGGTCGAACTTGCTGCGCTCCAGGCCTCGGAGGTCGTGGCCGTACACGTGGATCTCCACGGTGGAGCGGTCCGTGTGGTTGTCCATCTGGTGAATCTCGTCCACCTCAGGAATTAGCAAGGATATGTCGCCGGGCTTAACGACCGTGACCCGGTCCTTCTCAAGAATGGCGAAGCCGTCCCTGTCGCGGTCGTCCACCCGGCGGTACCGGGTCTCGGTGATGGCGTTGTCCATGACGCCGATCATGCCCCAGGTGCGATGGTCGTGCGGTCCCAGGTGGTCGCCGGCCCCCCACACCACCGCGGTGACCAGCAGGCCGTTGTCTCCGTAGTGGAGTAGGTAGGAGCCGTGATTGCTGTTGCCCGAAGGGTTTCTGAACTCGTCTGGAATGGCATCTGGGCTGTTTATCAGCCTCTCCAGGTAGGACGAGCCCTTGTCGAAGAGCTTCTCCTGGTCCGCCGGACCCTCCATGAGGTCTGACATATCGTGCACAAACTCGTCCAAGGAATACTTCAGGACTGTCATAGCTCTCGCTGCTCCTTCCGCAGATTTGCCGCCTTATAGACCGACAGGCAGCGTCCACACTCCTCCAAACCACCGGGGAGTTCTGCCAACCGGGTATATCGTAACACGCACTGCACGGCTCGACCATACAGGTGGCCGCACAGGCGTTGAAGCTTCGCATTTGGCCAATATTAAACGTGCGCGGCGATGCGCCATGCGTCACTCACTCACGGGGAATCACCGGCTGTTCCTGCCACATCGCTGACTCTGTATTTCAGGTCCGACCATTTCGGCTTAAAGATAAGCATAAACATGGCGGACCAGCGTGCCGTTTGCTGCAATGTGCTGGGCTTGACGGCGGACGGCAGAGGCCTCAAAATGATAGTTACTATTCCCTTGCGGCATATTTACGCGGCTCGCGAAGTGCTCAACCGTTAAAGAAAAGATTGGCTTTCACTCGGGAACTTGTACTCAGGAAAAGGAGCAGCGTTGTGAGTTCCAACGGCTCGAACGGACATAAGAAATCCATGGTATTCATCCAGCTCACCGGCGGCAACGACGCCCTTAACACTGTTATCCCATACACCGACGAACGCTACTTTGATAACCGGCCCACGGTGGGTTTCGACCGCGACAATGTGCTGCCCCTCGACGACAAGCTGGCCCTGAACCCGGCCATGGCCCCCATTAAGGAGCTTTGGAACCAGGGCAAAGTGGCCATCATCAATGGCATCGGCTACCCGGCACCCAACCGCTCGCACTTCCGCTCCATGGATATCTGGCACACGGCAGAGCCCATCCAGGTAGCCACCGAGGGATGGCTGGGGAAGACGGTGCGAGAGCTGGACCCCAACGGCGAGAATGTT
>JACZVF010000248.1 GCA_022572805.1 Chloroflexota bacterium | reverse complement strand
AGAGCGCCGACGCACAGCGTGTTCCAGCCCTCCGGCGTGATGAAGTTGTAGGCGCCCAGGAAGCCGAACTGCCCGGGTGTGCCCGGCATGACGTTCGTCGTCATCGCGCTCATCAGCTCGTGCACCACCGCCTCATCAAGGTCCGCCCGCGGGTGGATATGCACGCTGTTCCTTCCGATCCCGCCCCAGCCCGCCGAGCCGCTGATTCTCTGGCGGAAGACCGGAACGGGGGCAGCCTGCTGCTTTCCAGCGGTGGACCTGCGCGAGGCCGAGCTGCCGAACATGGATCTCCTCAACGCGAACCTGCGCAATGCGGACCTGCGCGAAGCTGACTTGAAAAGAGCCGACTTGTCTGACGCAGATCTGCGAGGGAGCCTTTTGCATTATGCCGAATTGGATGAAGCGAATCTTTCCGAATCAGACCTAACGGGGGCCGAGTTACGAGAGGCGTCCTTGCATGGCGCTAACCTATTCGAAGCCGATCTATCGAACGCAGACCTGCGTGGGGCAGATTTGAGCTATACGTCACTCAGAAGCGCCGACTTATCTAATGCAGATCTGCTGGGAATTGACCTGAGTAACGCAGACTTATCGAATGCGAAAGTCGCGAACAGCCAACTGCGATGGGCGGATCAGCTTACTGGAGCGATTATGCCCGATGGAAGCACCATGACAAAGGATAATTGGAATTCTTTCAAGGACTCTTCTCGTTTTTGGGCCAGGATGGATCGGGAATATCGGCGCATTCGTAAGTTATTTGTCCGCCATTGACATTATAAGACGTCCCTTCTATAATACGATTGTTATGATATTTCTCTTGTAAGGAGGATGTAAGATGGCCGCACGAGACACCTACAAATACCATATGAAGAAAGGTGGTAAGGTTGTCCACCGCGGAATTACAAAGGACTTGGATCGGAGAGAAACTGAGCATCAAAGTGCATTCCCAGGTTCAAAGATTAAGCAGGTTGGACGCCAAACTTCACACGCCGCCGCATTGAAGTGGGAGCGTGAGGGAGGCAAGAGACGCTATCGTATCTGACTTGACCCCGCGACTTCTTCTTAAACGAGAGAAGGCCGCCTAGAATTTGCCTGTTTGCCAGTCTCTAGTCATATTGGTCACGTGTGAGCACCCAGAGGCCAAAAGGTTTAACTTTGCCTCACCTCACCGCGGTCATGCCGGCGGTGGCCATCTCGTCTACGAAGTCGGCCAGCTTTTGCACGCCGTCCAGCAGAGGCTTCTCCCACTCGGTATCCAGCTTGTCCAGCAGCAGGCGGATCTGGTTGTTGCCTACCTCGAAGTCGCGGCCCATGGTGCGCTCCAGCGCCCGCCTTGCCCCTCCGATGTCGCCGGAGAAGCGCAGCACTATCCTGTCCCGCTCCCGGTTGATGGACTCTAAATGGGCCTTCCTGGCCAGCAGCTTCAGCTTCACTACGTACAGAAGGTTCTCCGCCTGCCATGGCACCGGCCCGAACCTGTCCCGCAGCTCGTCCTCCATGTCGCCAACCTGATCTACATCCTTGAGCTGCACCAGCCTCTGGTAAATGCCAAGTCGCGTCGACAGGTCGTCTATGTAATCTTCAGGCACGCTGGCCGGGATACCCAACTCCACCACCGCGCCGTACTCCGGCTCCAGCACTGTGGACGGCTGTCCGGACAGGCTGCCCTCGGGTAGCAACTGGGATATATCAACCTCGTTTTCCCCTGGCTGGCCGGGCCTCCGGCCGTTGTCACGCATGGCCCGCAACTCCTCCACTGCATTGGACAGCAGCCGCGTGTACAGGTCGAAGCCCACGGCATGGATCTGGCCACTCTGCTCCGCGCCCAGGATGTTGCCTGCGCCGCGTATCTCCAGGTCCTTCATGGCGATGCGGAATCCCGCGCCCAGCTCCGTGGCCGCCAGCATGGCCTTCAGCCGCTTCTCCGCAGGCTCGGTGAGGCCCTTGGCCGGCGGAATCAGCAGGTAGGCGTAGGCCCGGCGGGCGCTGCGCCCTACCCTTCCCCGTAGCTGGTAAAGCTGGGCCAGACCGAAGGAGTCCGCCCGGTTGACGATAAGCGTGTTGACATTAGGGATGTCCAGGCCGGACTCGATGATGGTCGTGCACACAAGCACATCCATCTTGCCTGAGGCGAAGTCCAGCATCACCTGCTCCAGCTCGCCCTCCGCCATCTGCCCGTGGGCCACGCCGATCTCAGCTTCGGGCACCAGCCGGTTGACGTACTGGGCCATGTAGTCGATGTTGTGCACGCGGTTGTGCAGAAAGTAGACCTGCCCCTGCCGGTCCAACTCCCGCAATATGGCCTCCCGTATCAGCTCGTCGCTGAACTCGGAGACGTAGGTCTTGATAGGCAGACGCTCCTCGGGAGGCGTATCGATGGTGCTCATGTCGCGGACACCCGCCATGGACATGTGCAGCGTTCGAGGTATCGGCGTCGCCGTCAGCGTCAGGACGTCCACCTCCTGGCGCATCTGCTTGAGACGCTCCTTGTGGGCGACTCCAAAGCGCTGCTCCTCGTCCACGACAACCAGGCCCAGGTCCTTGAACTTCACATCCTTCTGGATCAGTCGGTGGGTGCCGATCACTATGTCCACCCTTCCCGACGCCAGGCCTTCCAGGACCTCCTGCTGCTCCTTGTCCGTTCGGAACCGGCTGAGCACCTCCACCGTCGTCGGGTAGGCGCTGAGCCTCTGGGAAAAAGTCGCGTAGTGCTGCTGGGCAAGCACCGTTGTCGGCACCAGCACGGCCACCTGCTTGCCGTCCATGACGGCCTTGAAGGCGGCACGCAGCGCAATCTCTGTCTTGCCGTAGCCAACGTCGCCGCACACCAGGCGGTCCATCGGCTTGGTCCCTTCCATGTCGGCCTTGACCTCGGCCAGCGTAGAGAGTTGGTCCGCCGTCTCCTCGAATGGGAATGACTCCTCCAGCTCATTCTGCCAAACGCTGTCCGGCTTAAAGGCGTGGCCCTCCACCAGCTCTCTCGAGGCGTACAGTGTTAGCAGTTCCGCCGCCATCTCCCTTGTAGAATGCTCGGCCCTTTCTTTTGCCCTCTTCCACTCCTGCGTGCCCAGGCGGGTGAGGTTCGGGGCCCTGTCCAGCGGCGCCACGTAGCCTGTCACACGGTCCAGGTGGTCCAACGGCACGTATAGCTTGTCGCTCTGTGCGTACTGTAGTATCAGGTACTCCGCGCCCTTTTTTTCCTCGTCCTTGGCCATGTGGCCCACGCCCATGAAGCGGCCAATGCCATGCTCCACGTGCACCACGTAGTCGCCGGGCGATATCTCCGCCAAAAAGGCGTCGCGCATGGCGGCGGTGCTCCGTCTGCGGGTCCGGCGCTGCTTGGCCACGCCGAAGATCTCCAGGTCGCTGTAAACGGCCAGCTTTTGGTTCTCCAGCGACAGAACGAATCCCTCGTTCAGGCCACCTGCCTCGGACTGCAACACCGTCACGATGGGCGGCTCGGGCAGCGCCTCCAGCTCATCGGGAAGCGTTGCGCCCACGCCGTAGTCGGCAAGAATCTCGATCAGCCTGCGAGCGTGGTTTGTGACGGCAACGACGCGGTGGGAATCCTTTCCCAGTTCGCGTACGTCATCGACAAAACCTTCCAGCTTGCCGAAGTACGACGGCGGAGACGAGAAGGGCAGCACGATGGCGTCGTGGTAGTCCAGTTCCTCCGCGCCCCAGGGCGTCACTTCCAAGACCTTGTCGAATGACTCTATGGCATGGCTGATGTCCTGCCAAAGCAGGTGCGAAGACGGGAAGTTGGCCGGCAGTTCGCCGCGCTGCTCTTTGGTCTCCCGAAGCTGATGGGTGCGCTCTTCGAGGTCCCAGGCGGCCCCGGCAATTTCGCTGGGCCTGTACATCACAACCAGCCCATCCTTGGGGAAGTAGTCCAGCAGCGAGCCACGATTGAAGAAACCGGCGTAGAATCCCAGGTCGTCTAGCTGCTGCCCATCCAGTAGCTGGTCGAACTCCTCTCGAAGACGGTCGCGGGCCTGCTCGGTGCAATTGGCCACATCGATGAAGGCCATCATGCGGTCCAGCTCCTCGAACGAGGTGAGGCCGGGAAGTATCTCGTCCGCAGGTATAACATGGAACGAGTCGATCATGTCCGTGGAACGCTGCGACGAGGGGTCGAACTGGCGAATGCTGTCTACCTCGT
>JACZVF010000044.1 GCA_022572805.1 Chloroflexota bacterium | reverse complement strand
CCTGATGGTGAGCTCCTTGAGCTTTGCCAGCACCTGTCCGGTGATGGCCGCGTCCAGCAGCGATTGGCCGCCGGCGACGGACCGAATGGCGTTTAACAGGTCCGCCCGGCCTGTGTTCTTTAGCAAGTAGCCGGAAGCGCCCGCCATGATGGAGGAAAACACGGCCTGCTCGTCGCCGTACGACGTCAGCATTATCACCCTGGCGTCCGGCGCGATATCCCGCATCGCACGACAGGCCTCTATGCCATCCATGCCGGGCATGCGGACATCCATCAGCACCACATCCGGCCTGCTGAATTCCGCCTCGCGCAGGGCCGCTCTGGCATCGCCGAACTCGCCGGCCAACTCCATGTCGTCCTCCGGCTCCAGGGCGCTCTTCAAACCAAGCCTGACTACCTCGTGGTCGTCGACGATCATCAGCCTAATCATCGTCCTTATTCGCCTCTCCGGTGGGCAGGGTCACCATCACGGTGGTGCCCTCGTCCCGCCCGCTTGTCAGCAGGAAGGTCCCGCCGATCTCCTCCGCCCTATGTCTCATGTTGGCGAGGCCATGGCCTGCTCGCTCCCCTGTATTTACGGCGTCGAAATCGAAGCCGCGTCCGTTGTCGTGGATGGATAGCGTCACACAGTCCTGCGCAAGCTTCAGAGTGGCCGTGACGCTGTCGGCCCCGGCGTGCTTCAGGACATTGCCGAGACTCTCCTGGAGAATTCTGTAAACCGCGGTCGCCACGGCCAACGGGACATTGTTTGGATCGCCCTCCACCTCCAGCCGGCTGGGTATCCCGGTTACGGTCTGGAACTCCTTTACCTGGCTCAGAGCCACCGTTGAAAGATCGCTCTTCTCCGAAAGCAGTGGCTTCAGGTCGAAAATGTACTGGCGGGTCTCCAGCAGCGTGCTGCGAGCCAACGGCACCAGGGATTCCAGCCGTTCTTTCAGGGGGCCATGCTCACGGACGGCAAGCTCGGCGCAGGTCTCCAGGTTGAGGCTCAGGGCGTACATGGACTGCGCTATGCCGTCATGAATCTCCCTGGAAATTCTGTCCCGCTCCATCTGCGCCTCCAGCTGTGCCTGCGCCGCCCTGCGCTGAAGCTCCAGGTTCTTTTGAGACTCTTCGCGCTCGGCCTGTACGGCTTGCAGTCTTCTGGTGCGCTCGATTCTGGTCATCAGATTCCCCGCGGCCATCACCGCGAACATGGTGGCGATTCTGACCAGCAGAGTCCTCTCTTCAGCCAGCTGGAAGTCCACGCGTGGTTCGAGCATCAGGCTGGTCGCGGCGTAGGCCAGGGCCACCAACGAAACCAGGGTGAAGCTCAAGGTGCGGGATGAGAATACGAGAGATATCCCCAGTAAAGCCGGGTAGTAAAACACGAAGAATGTGTTTTCGAAGCGGCTTGTGAGGCCAATGCCTGCGGTGATTATCGACAGATCGAAGATGCTCAGCGCGATAACGTAGCGTGCGGAAATGGGCCTATCTCTGATGATCCGCCAGTGTATGTAGCCGTTAAGCAGGGCGAGAGCCACGCCCATGCCGTTCAGGTACCACAGGGCGGCAGCGTCCACGTCGGGCCTGTAGTTGACAAGCGCCAGCCAGGTCGCCAGAAGGAACCAGCGCACCACCACGGCAACGCGTTGGCTAAATACGTGGTCGTCGAAAACGGCGTATCCAGGTAGCTGGTCACCGGTCATGGCGCACCTCAGATTGCTGACCAATATCCCGTGGGGTGCCTGCCGAAGCATTGGAACTCAGGCGCAACAAACGGCGTTTTTACCTTCCCAGATCTCCAACGGACGCCGCCACATCCTATTATAAGCATGGTGGGGGGCGGCCGGTCGTGACCCGCCCATGACAGAGGATTTCCCTGAGATGCGGCGTTAGCCGAAGCGTACCAAACGTGGTTGGTTCATTAGCAATTCCGGCGACCCGTTCAGACCAATCACACTGGCTACAAATCCCCTGGGAACCGTAATATCGGCATGAGCCGGAATTAACGAGTGATCTCGTGGGCCGGCGGGCCAGAGCGGTCTAACCTAGTGTTTGCCCCTATGGCGCCTGGTATGGGGGAAGGTCCAGAATCGACGTCAGCAGCGAGATCGCCCTGTCGGCGTCTTCGTGGGACAGCGAGAAGAACTTGCGTCGGGTCTCGCGTGTTGTGAGGTAGTGGTGGAAGGCGTTCCATGCTCGCCAGACCTGCCCTCCGTTTCGGGCCTTCCGCAACGCCGGCAGGTACTGCCCGTTAAACCTGTACAGTATCAACCCCCTGGCGTCGCCGTCCTCAATGAAGGCAAGCGCGCTGTCCGCGGCGACAACCCAGGCCTCGTCAGGCAAGTCCCAATTGCCGGCGGTCAAGGGCCTTCGCCTTGTTTTTCGATTTGGCTCTTCGCGTTGGCACTTCGACTGGTCACGTCGCTTGAGCCATTCGGTTGGGAGGGATTCAGCCATGCCGGCGGCACGCGGACCGCTACGATATCCGCCACAGCACACTCCCGTCCATCCGAGGTCAGAGTGCACGTTAAGTTGGTCCGGCGCTCGCCCACCTCCGTGATTACCGCCCTCAACTCCACCGGCTGATCGATTGGCGTAGGGCGCTTGAAGGACACGTTCAGGGAAGCAGTAGCGTACCAGATTCTGTCACCCTGGCCAATCTCCCTGCCCTCTGCCCGGTATGCGGCCGCGATTGACGTGCAGATGCAGTGGCAGTCGATTATTGTGCTTATGATGCCGCCGTTCAGGACATGAGTCGGCCCTGCCATGTGGTGCCTTTGGGGCTGAAATCGGCATACCGCTTCATCGCCGTCCCAGAAGCTCTTTACCCGGAGTCCAGCCTCGTTATCCGCACCGCATCCCCAGCAGTGGTTGGCGGGCAGCATGTCTTGAAATGCTCGCTGTGCCCCCATCTTGAAGTCCTTTCCTGATTTCGAATGTCCTGACTTCAAATGTCAGGGCAGGGGCGAGTGTAACAGTGCCGAATTTGGGATGTCAATCCAGTGCGGCGGCATAGCTAACGTCCTCGGGAACGCCGGTATCCATGGACCTGTACGCGGCCAAAACCAGCTCCAGGGACCGTCGTTGCGACCTGCCGCTGGTATTTGGCTCCTGTCCGGTGTGCAGGCATTTCAGGAAGTGCAGCACCTCCAGGAGGAAGGTGTCCGACTCCGGGATGTGGATGTCTTTTCGGGTCGCGCGGCCGTCCACCAGGTAGTCCTCCCTGGTGGTGTAGAGCTGCAGCGACCTGGGGTCCGGCGAGTACAGGCTGCCCAGCTCCCCGTCGATGCGCAGGGTGTGGACCTCTTTGCCGGACACTGTTTCAAGGCGGCGAGATGTGCAACTCTCCACCAGCATGCCCAGCGCGCCGTTGGCGAAGCGCAGGGTGGCTATGCTGGTGTCGTCCGAACGCATATCGTGAAGGCGCTGCGGGGCTTTAACGGCATGAACGCTGGTTATCTCTCCGACGACCATCCGCATCATCTCGAAGTCATGGATGCCGCCGGACATCATCACGCCGTCTTTGGAATCCGGGAACTCCGACTCCCATCTCTTGTCATCCGGTGAGGCCCCTGGAATGTAAGTCTCTCGGTTTAGCCGCACCAGAACCGGCTGGCCGATCACGCCTTCCTGCACAAGGTCGCTCATGTTTCGGTAGAGCGGGCTGTATCGGACGTTGGCGCCGGTCATGAGCGTAACGCCTGCGCCTGCCGCTGCTGCGACCATGGCGTCCGCGTCCTCCAATGTCGTGGCCATGGGCTCTTCGCACAGGACGTGTTTCCCCGCCTGCACGGCCATTATCGCGGTGTCGGAATGCATGTGGGTGGGAAGGCATATGCTGACAGCGTCAATGGCGGGGTCCTCAAGCGCCACACGCACGTCCTGCACCACGTGGGTATCCGGGTACGAACGGGCGATGGCGGATGCTCGACGTTTGTCCACGTCCACAGCCCATAGGACGTTCGCCCCGCAACTTCGATAGGCGACGGCGTGGCGCAGACCGGCCCAGCCGCAGCCAATGATCGCAACGTTCGTCTTTTCAGGCATAGCTATCTCGACAGTCCCGTTCGGCTCTCCGTGTTTGCTAGCGGCCCCGCTGCGTGCCGACAGACGCCTAGCCTGTATATAACCTTTGGTGCGCCGCGATTATCAATTTACCCGATGTATGCGGAGATTCGGTGGCCCTTGACGATCAAGTCTGGTCAATAATCCGTCCTCTCCCACACCGCGTAGGGACCGAAGTTAACTACCTCAAGGTAGTTTTCATGTATGTAATCGTCGAGCAACGTGGACCCAATGTTAGGCAGGTTGCGCAAGAAGTCCTGTTTCACTTTATCCAAAGTGCTGTCATCAAATATCTTCTTAAGCACGATCAAATGTATGCGTTTGCTTTCCAAGTCACTTATGATCTCCCGTTGGATAGGCGCGGTGTCCGTAATGGCCGGATGCAGCTCCTGGTACCGCGTCGCGTTGCGGCGCCCCAGCATAAAATAAAGCGGCGTATCGCCGATTATGACTATGTCGTGCCTGTGAAGACCAACGTAGATAGATTCGTCCGGCGTTAATCGGGAATCGATATATTCCGCAAGTTCATTCACCGAATCCGCAATATTTGGCCTTGTTCTGAGGCCTGAGACATTGGTCAGATGAATCGGCTCTGTCAGTCGCCGAATGTTTCGGAGGGTGAGAGAGGACGGGAGAGCCAAGGACGAAAAAATCCAAAAACATATGAAAGCCGCTGTGGCTATGGCCGCATATCTCGCGTTGATTCCGGAACGACCAGACAGCACCGTTTGGAAAAGCATACCTCCCAATAGCACGGCATACACGCTCATGGAGATGAGATGCGTATTGTTCTGCACGTGGGCCGCTGAATAGTGGAGCAGGTACGCCACCAAAAACGTCACGCCCAGGGCGGCGGCGATGACATTTCCTCTTCGAGCGGATAGAAACGTTGCGACGATTCCGCCGAGAAACAGCAGAAATGGCAGGTTATATGTGATGTATCTGATTAAATTCAATCCGCTGAAGCCATCGGAGCCCTGGTATATGCCCAGCGGCAAAATGCCGGGGTAACTCTCCGGGCGGGAATAGCGAAAGTCCGTTAATGGAAAGACAACGATGTTCTGCCACATGTCCTGCCAGGTCACTAGCGCGAAGTAGGCATAAACCGGGAGTGCCGTTAGTGCGACGCCGGTGCCAAAAATCAGCAGAGGAACCAATTTGCGGCGTAACGCCATGTCCTCGGCGTGAGCGCGCGGGGCCAGCAGCTGATATGCCGCGAGCCCCACGAAAATGGATATTATCGTATACGCTCCCACGTCATGCTTGAAGACCGCTATCGCCCCGGCGAAGACTCCCACCCACAGAAGCTGTTTAAGACTTTGTGAACGGTAGTAAAGGGACAGCATATAGAGCGACAGAGTGATGAGGAGCAGGGCGGGAGGGTAGGTCCCCAGATACTTGTGATATGGCGAATTAAATGCGGCCACCAACAATATCGCGGCGCTTACCCAAGCGATCCACCGGGTGCCCGTCAAGTTGAAAGCCAATCTGTAGACCAGATATCCCGCACCTGTGAACACGAGTGCACTCGCCACGCGTTCAACGAGCAGGTGGGTCCCGAAAATCTTGTATAGGAGCGCGACAAGATAAAAATTACCTGGCGCATACACCGTCCAAAAATCGCGGTAAGGGATGTCCCCATTTAGCACCCGCAAGGCGCCGACGGATGAGACGCTTGCCATGTCGGGCTCGAACGGCCACCCTATCGAGAAGAGGACAAACCCGCCAAGAAGCAGCGATGTTGTTACGGCCCCATGTCGGTGACGTTGCCAGATATTATTTCGCATAGCATTGATATGATTTGTCTCAGCTCCATGGACCGGGTCTGAAACGATGTTCATTCAAGTCTTACCGTAATAACCAGATGATATCCGGTGCTTTCCAGACCATCGAATCCTGCGAAAGCACGGACCGTATTGACGAATTCCGTAGTTGCCGATTACCACAGACCGGGCTCGATTTCACGTCAACTAAAGAAAAGGGGGTCCCCGACCATTTGGATAGGGCGCAAGCCCCGCCATCAGACCGAACCTGACCCGGTAACCGGTGAGCCTTGGCCTGGGCAGTCTGGACAGGATTGTGGCCGGGCCGCTTGTCGTGAGCTGCCATGGCACCGTTCTACGCGACCGGTGTAATTACTTCCGGAACGTTGTTGGCCACGGAATTAACCAACGTGGAGACCTCGTATGCCACCGTCTCCGATGGGTCGTAGGGGGCAAACAAACCTGACAGCAGCTCCCTGTCCTGGACCGTGTGGTCCAACCAAATCTCCTCGGCGTCCCGGCGCAGGATCACGGGCATCCTATTATGAATGTGCGCAAGGGTCTCGTTGGCGGAGGTTGTCAGGATGGTGAATGACTGCACCGTCCCGCCGCTCGGCGTGTTCCAGGTCTCCCAAAGTCCGGCGAAGGCGAACGGCTCGCCGGAGGCCAGCGTTATGCGCATCGGACGCTTGTTGCGTCCCACCTTCTGCCACTCGTAGAAGCCGTCGGCCGGCACCAGGCAGCGGCGCTTGTTGAGCGCCGCGCGGAAACCGGGCTTCTCGGCCACGGTCTCCGACCGGGCGTTGATCATCCTGTTGCCGATGGAGATATCCCTGGCCCAGGACGGTATCAGCCCCCACCTCATCAAACGCCCAACCCGCCGCGCAGGGTCTGCCTCCACGATCGTGAGCGCGGACTGTGAAGGCGCAACGTTGTAGTTCGGAGCCAGGTCAATGCCATCGGCGGTGAATCGAAACCGCTCCTCCAACTCCGCGACGCTGGTTATCAGCGTATATCTTCCGCACATTACGATATTATACCGGATACACGCGGATGTCCGGGCCTCTCGATTGACCGGCTATTGGGCCATCGATACACTCGCGGCCTGACCCGGCTGCGCGGGACCCGCATATAACTACGGGGGGTGAATGAAAAGATATGGTTCCGGAGCCTCTGCCTTCCACGGAACATGTATACCCGCCGGAGTTCTTCAGGCGTCAGGATGAGTCCGACGACGGTGTGTTCTACCGCGACCCTCGGCTTCTTGTGCACATAGACGGGCCTGCCATTGAGGCCGTGGGCCATTACCTGCGCCAGGCCCTGCCGGAAGACGCCACGATCCTGGACCTGATGAGCAGTTGGCGGTCGCATTTCCCCCAGGGCTTCAGCAAGAAGGCCCTGGTCGGCCTGGGACTGAACGAGGTTGAGCTGGCGGAAAACCCACAGCTAGACGAAAGGGTAGTGCATGACATAAATCGGGAGCCTGAACTGCCCTTTGAGGATGAGCGGTTCGATGCGGCCATAGTAACCGTGTCCATCCAGTACATTACCCGCCCGCTGGAGACCTTCCACGAGGTTAGACGTGTGGTCAGGCCGGGCGCCGCCTTCCACGTCATCTATTCGAACCGAATGTTTCCGACCAAGGCGGTGGCGGTATGGCAGAACCTGGACGACCGACAACGCGCCGAGCTAATCGGTTCCTACTTTACTAATTGCGGCGGCTGGTCGCCTCCAAAAGCCGTGGACGCCAGCCCGGATTCCAGCGCGTACACCGACCCCATCTTCGTGGTCTACGCTCACAGGCTAGGCTGACCCGTTCTACCGGAGGCCCGTAGATTCAAGCTCGGCTTTCACCAGCCGTAGACTTTTTTAAGCCTCGGATTCACGGCCATTTCACGATTTGGGACAACACGTACCCTGAACGGGTACCGATTCGGCTCCGGGTTTTTCACGTGCTTCCTGTATGTTGATGCGCGACCGTTGCCCATCTCGACGTTCCCCATTGTTTCACTGCACCGGCGGCGTTTGGCCGGTAGGATGCGCGGTTATATCGGAAATAGGTTCGAACTTCCAAGGGATATCGCCACTCGGAGGCGTCATTGTCTGGTTCGGGTAAAAAAGAGGAGCGTTCGCGCCTGCATTCCCGGCTCACGCGTCGTCAGGTAATCAAGGCAGGAGGCGTCGCGGCGCTGGGTCTGGCGTTTAGCAAGCCTATCGTAGAGACCCTGCGTCCGAAACCCGCATCAGCGAATGTAAGCTTTATTCCCGGCGGGTCCCCTGGCCCGTCGGCCGGCACGCCATTTACACTAACGTTGGCGGCCACGCAGATGGCCCGAATCGCAAGAGATACGCCGGACCCCAACATACCGCCGGTGGCTCCGTTCGCAGACCAGGCCCTGGGTTCCAACATACTTGGCGTTATAAGAGATTTTCCGGATAGCCTTGATCCAACAGACCGGATCGGCAGGTCGGTGTTCTACTTCGACATCACACCCATCGCATCCGGATCAAACATCAGCAGCGCTACCTTATCGATGGTCTGCTTCTTGAACGTTGGCAGCGCAAATTCCATCACTGTTCACAATATTGTCGCGCCGTCCCTGCCTGCGCCCTACACCGGTTCGTTTCCTTCGTGGGATTCGTCAAATGTCAGGTGGAATAACCAGCTCCCCCCCGCATTGCCATTTGGCGGAACGGGCGGCTTTCTGCCTAGCCTGGACCACGATCCCTCCGCAGAGGCGTCGGGCAATTCTACGCCCACCGGGGGCAGCACACCATCGATTAATCTCACCTTCGATCTGACCTTACTGGTACAGGACTGGACAACGGGAGCAAGGCTCAACAACGGGGTCTTGATGAAGGTGGCCAATGAAGCTACGACGGAGCTCGCTATCTTCTGCTTGCCCATTGGGCTGCCCGACGTGCCGCGATTAATCATAGACGGGACCGTAGGCGGCACCATCGAATAAGGGCATTGCCCGCCGCGAAAGTGGGCCGGTCACCTTACCTCTTCGCACTCCCGGCTCAGGACACCCGTAACCACTGCCAGCCGATCGGACCAGCCGGCCATTTCAACCAGCTTTTCGATGGTGTACTCCGCCCACCGTGTGTCTGAAGACGTGGGCCGGCCACCCATTACAACGGCTTCGAAGTTGCCATTCATGATCGCGCCCGCGCACATGGGGCAGGGCTCAAAGGTAGTGTACAGTGTGCATCCCTGGAATTCGGTCCGTCCTGTAGACGATCCCGCTTCGCGGATGGCCACCGTCTCTGCGTGGGCCGTGACGTCTGAGGTCGTGGCCACCAGATTCCTGCCACTTGCTATGACCTCACCACCGCTGACTATGATCGATCCCACGGCGACGTTTCCCTCGGCCTTGCCTTTGTGTGCCTCTTCCAGTGCGATGCGCATGTAGCGTTCGTGTTCAGATGTCATATGTCACGGCTCCTTGTTGGCTCGTTTCTCGGCACGGGCCCTCTGGCGCAGGCGAATATGGCCGTCACCAGAGGCAGCCGATGCCCGCGTTTCTGGACTGCCGCTCCAGCTTCACAAGCGACTCTCGGTGCTGCCCGTCCCTTGTCCATGCCCGTCCCAGGCCTTCTCTCACCAGTAGCTCGTCTATGCTGTCGCCGGAATCGGTGAACAGGTAGTAGAGCCTTCTTTCGTACACGTCCTCCGCCCTGGGGCCTGACTGGAGCCGCACGCTGTCCCCGGCGAGTTCGCGCAACCTGCTGGTGGCTTCGGCGGCGCACCTCTCGCCGCGTTCCGGGGCGTCCACGCCGTACAGGCGTACTCGCTGGTCGCGGCGAAACCGCCTGCCCACAAGCAAGGTGTCGCCGTCGATTACCCTGGCCACGGCGGCGGACTCGCAATCAACACAGCAGAAGTCGGTTTGGCAAGTGTCCGGCCCCCCATCCACCATGACGCAAACGCCCAGGGAACCGACGGCAAGGAACGTGACTACCAGGGCCGTGCGGTAAATGCGGGCCATCAGTCTCATTCCGAGGACTAGTCGGCGGCCAGTATCCCCAGTCCCGGCTCCGGAAGGGGAGGCTGCTGGCTTCTGATTACCTCTTCCTGTTGGTCTGCCGACATGGGACTGTAACGCTCGGCCGCATCCAAAACCTTCGGCCAGAGAGTCACATCGCCTGCGCTGGGCGCCGTATGCATGGGCTGTGATAACACCCACCAGAGGGCGCTATCAATTTCGGGCTGCTCCCGGTGCGGGTCGTACCAGGTGGTGGTCTCCCGGTCCCGGTCTCCCCAGCCACCGCGGGCCAGCATCTTTATCGTCTGTATGCCGACGTCCCTATCCTTGGCGGTTGCCAGTAGCTCCTGGGCGCTGTCCCGGTAGGCTGCGTTCCTGTATATCGCGGCGCTGACCGGAAACATTATGGTGTCGAAATCGAACCTTCGCAGCGCCTCAAGGTGCACGTTGGGCACGTCCGGACCGTGGCCCGTAATACCTATGAATCTAGTCAGGCCCTGCTCCTTCATCTCGACCAGCGCCTCAAGAGCGCCCCCTGGGCCGGTCACTGCATTCAGGTCATCCATGATACCCACGGAGTGCAGTTGAAACAGGTCGAATGACTCCACCCCCAGTCTGGTCATGATGCTGCGGATGTTCTCCCAGGCCTCCGGCTTGGTCCGCGCCCTGGTCTTGGAGCCCAAGAAGACGCTGTCGCGAATCCTGGACATCCACGGGGCCATGCGCTCCATGGCCTCTCCGTAGGTAGGCGCAATGTCCACGTGATTGACGCCGTGCTTCAGCATCAGCTCGACGCCCCGGTCCGCCACCTCTTGGGTGACCCGTCCAAGGCCCGCCGTGCCGATGGTCACCACCGTGCTGTGGTGTTCCGTTCTTCCCAGTCTGCGTTTTTCCATTTTCTGCTCCCCGCTGCTTTCGTTTGTTAAGAATTCCTGGATGGATTGCAAGGATTTTAGCACCGCGCCGCCTAAATAATCAGCAGGGGTACCCGCATTTCTTCCGGCGTCAGACCGGAGTGATGCGATCGCTTTGTCGCTTTGCCTTCCGCCTTCAGTCCCAGCGCTGTGCGATAGTCCAGGACTGCTCTGCCCGTGGAGATTACCATGAGGTTTCCTACTCTTGACCTTGCCTCCGGAGACAACGCGCCAGGGCCGAACAGGTCCATCTCCACTGCCTCGTCGGTCGTCAACACCAAGAAATCCTCGTCGTACCTGGTAGAGACGAGCTCCCTAAATTTCTGGATATTTTCGTCGCGCACATTCGCGTACATCAGCCGTATGTCGCCTGAGGGCGGTCCGAGGCACAGGGACAGCAGCGCATCGTTGGGCTCCAGCTTGTGCTGCTCGTCCGGCCCTGCATCCAGGTGGCCGTGGTCCGCCGTAATAATCAGACGGGCGTCCCGGGGCAAAGAGGAGGCTAGCCTTTCCACGGCCTTGTCAACCTGATCCAGGGCCGACAGAGTTTCCTCGTGCCGTGTGCCATTGTCGTGGGCCGCCCTGTCAACCTGTGGCATATAAAGGTATGTGAAGGTCGGTCCCGACGCACTGGCGATGTTTCTGATGACCATGTTCACGGCGCCGTCCAGGGACTTATAGCCCCGGCTGACCTCGCCGGCAGACCAGTACTGGGAATATACGCTGCCCGCAATGTCTTCCGGCACCAGGTACAACGTCCGCCGCCCGCCCTTGCCACCTCCCCTGCCATTGCTTTTGCCGCTGGGCATCAGCGACGGCACGGGGTAGGCCTGATTCGGCTTCACGCCAAGCCTGGACAGGGGTACCTCGTCCGGATACCTCTGGTACCGGATGATGGTGGAAACGGCGTTGATTTCCGGCAGCATGGTGTGCCAACCCATGACGGCATGTTCGGCCGGCCACCTTCCTGTGGCCAGCGAAGTAAGCGCCGTCGGGGTGGTAGAAGGAAACACAGTCCTCATCTCGCCTACGACGTGTCTCGGAATGAATGCGTCCCGGCCCATGCTCTCGACGAAGTTCATTCCCAGTCCGTCCACCAGCAGGAAGAGCAGGTGCTTTGGGTTGGCCAGGTCCTTTAAGACGGTAGTGCCGTGGTCGTGCTCGGAGCCAACGGGATCGTTGCGCTCGCAGCCGGCCAGCCGGTGCAGGTCTCTGGCAAAGTCGACAATGCTGGTGCTCCCCTTGCCGGGGTGCAACAGCCGTCCCGATTGAAATAGTGAGTCCAGTGTCTCTGCGTCGCTCATGATGAGGTCGTATGTGGCCGTACGCGAAGGTTTTGGCGAGTGTACCAATGCCTTATGCGGGGGTCAACCTAGGCGTTTGCGACGCATTAGACGTTAATTATTCAAACCCATTCAAAACGAAGGAAGTGGTTGTTGACATCCAGGTGCTATATTGATAAATTGCAAATGCAAGTAGTTGCAGGAGATATTTATGAGCTGTGAGCAGGCTACAGCGCAGGCCCTGAAGGACACCGGCCACAGGCTGACGCCGCAGCGTTTGATGATTCTTTCGGCTATTCGTCACGCCAGTGGACACAAGACGGCCCTGGAAATACTGGAGGACGTGAAGGAGTCTTATCCCTTCATCGACGCCTCTACCATCTATCGGACTCTTAACGCGTTGAAGCAGATGCGCCTAATATCGGAGACGGACATGGGCGGCGGGGAGTACCAGTTCGAGTGGATTACTCCCCTCAGGCATCACCACCTGATTTGCCGCACGTGCGACCGGGTGGTGCTTCTGGACCACAAATACCTCGTGGCGCTGGGGGATCAGGTAATGGAAGAGCATGGGTTCGAGGCGGACATCGATCACCTCGCCCTGTTTGGCACCTGCCGTGAGTGCCTTGAGTGAGCCTTTGACCACTGTTGGCCAACGCGGCATCAGTTTTAGTAAATAAACGCAGGAGATTAGGGAATGGACTTGCAATCAGGTTTCCTGGCGGCACTGGCGTTGGGGTTTCTGCTGGGGCTGAAGCACGCCACCGATGCCGACCACGTGGTGGCTGTCTCGACTATCGCCACCGAGTATCGAAACGCATGGCGAGGCATATGGGTCGGCGGCTCCTGGGGGTTGGGTCACACGACTCCACTGCTGTTGGTGGGTGTGATAATACTGATATTCAAGTCGGTGGTGCTGGAGCGATACGAGACGGTGGCGCCCTACTTTGAGTTCGGCGTGGGAATAATGCTGGTGCTTCTTGGCGCACAGGTATTCTGGAACCTGAAGCGCGGCAGGCTGCACGTGCATCGACACGAGCACGATGACGACCCGCACCTGCACATACACGGGACGCACGGCCCAGCCGAAAGCGCCGAAGTCGAGGAGAAGCACGGCTTCTTCAGACCGGGCAAGCCCTTCTTCAGGGTAAAGTCGTACATGATTGGCGTGGTGCACGGTCTGGCGGGCAGCGCCGCCGTTATGCTGGTGCTTCTGCCCACCATTTCTTCCTTCTGGGTCGGCATCGGGTACATCATCCTGTTTGGCGTGGGGACCATCGTCTCCATGGGCATCATCACCGTTCTGCTGGGCATTCCCTTCTCCATTAGCGGCAGTTTTGGCCGGGTCAACAGCATGGTCGCCGGGGTGGCCGGAGTGGCCAGCCTTGCCTTCGGCGTTGGCCTGATGTCGGATATCGCCTTTGGCACGGCGATAATGCCCTTCTAGCCTTCTTCGCAGTTTCGCCATTGACCGCCTAACAATAGTGCGGCCCCGTCATAGGGCCGCACTATTCATTGGCCAAGATATCGAGCAGACGGATGCGGCACGCCCCTGTTTAGTGTGAGGCTTTTGGGTTAAAATGGGCGTCACACAAAGGACAGCTACGAGATGCCGATGTCGCTGATGGTTGCGGAAAGGCCGAAGGGCGTTGATTCTGAGCGCGCCCTGGCCACGCTGTGGGAGCGCGCAGCCAGTTTGCCCGACGGCTTGACGACGCAGGATGGCCGCCGATACTGGGTAAACTACCCCGGCCGGCCGAACCCCAGGGCCGGGCCGGACTTCCTGGACGCAAGGCTGCGGACCGAGTCGGGCCAGACCGTCATCGGCGATGTCGAGCTGCACCTCAACGCCCCCGACTGGTACGGACACGGGCATCACTCAGACCCCAACTACAACGGAGTGGTCTTACACGTGGTCCTGTCGGCCAGAGGTCACTCGACAACGTCGCAGCACTCCAAAATGCGCGTGCCGGTGGCATCTCTTCAGGGCTTTTTGGGTGAGCTGGGCGAAGCTGGACAGTTAGAGCCGGCGGCGCCACTGGATCTGGAGGAGCTGAACGCCGAGCTTGACCTGGCGGGGGATGAGAGATTTCTATCCAGGAGCAGGGGATTCTTTCTGGAATTCAAGCAGAGCGCACCGGACCAGGTAATTTATCGGTCCCTCATGGAAGCCCTCGGCTACGCCTCCAACCGCAAGCCGTTTCGGCAACTGGCGGACAGGGTCCCGTTCTCGGCGCTGGCCACGCTGAAGGATGAGCCCCGGTCCACTCGCGGCATGGCCATTCATGCGGCGTTGCTATCAGCGTCGGGCCTGGCGTCCCTTGTCAAATCGGACCCCCAAAAGCAGGAGCTAATTCGCCTGGCCCGGCATCTGACGCTGAATACCACCGGGGCTGGACCGCTTTCTCAGGACGGGTGGCGGCTGTTCCGGGTCCGGCCGCACAACCACCCTCTGCGCCGTTTGCAGGGAGCGGTCCGAATCTTGGAGGGCTGCCTCCGGGCCGGCCTTGCGCGGCATCTCAGTGACGTCCTGATTAGAGACGGGGCCGGCGGGATCGAGAAGGAATTTCTGGTCAAGCCTTACATCGGCGCGGGCCGCGCCAGGGACATTGCCGTGAACGTGGCCCTGCCATTCTTGCACGCCCTGGGACATTTGGAACCCGGTGAAGAATTGACCAGCCTCGCCCTGAGCTCATTCAGAAGGTCCCCAGGGCTGGCCGAAAACGAAATAACGCGCGAGATGCGCAAGTTAACCGGCATGCCTTCGAAATCGAGGATTTCGGCGCGTAGGCACCAGGGCCTGATGCACCTTTACCGTACGGGGTACCGGACCGCCCTCGAACGGCCACTCGCCCCGGGGAAATAGGGCCAGGCATTAATTCAACTCTTCGAGAAGGCCACGCGCTTCGGTCGCTCCATCCTTCACTTCGTCCGTCCTGACCAGGGCAGCCTCAAACAACGATAAAGCCTTGTCCAGATCGCTTCTGGCGTCAGCGTCGTCTCCCATTTGCAGGTGCAGCCGGCCCCGCACCAGGTATGCAACGGCCAGTGCCGGCTTTAGCTCAACTGCCCGATTCAAGTCTCGCATGGCCAGGACGCCATGGTCATCCGCAATGTATGCCCGTGCCCTGCCCAGGTACGCCTCCGCAAATCCCGGCAGAAACCGTATGACCAGACCGAATTGCGCTACCGCCTGGTCTGGAAATCCAGAATCCAGGAGCTGCAAAGCTCGGCTATACGTGAAGAGTACCTGTGGCTGAGGGGTCGGGGCGATCGTGGGAGTCGGAGTGGGCGTGGGAGAAGGCGTGCGTGTTGGGGATGGCGAAGGGACGGGTGTAAAAGTGCTGGTGGCCGGCGGCGTGGGCGGGAGATTTGCAGTCGGCGCAGCGTCCGGAATCGCCGGCGCCGATGACCGATTGCCACATCCTACGATCAAGACTGCAATAACCAGGGCGGCGGCGATGGCCGCGAGTCTTCGCAAGGACATGAAATCTTGTTCCGATGACCTAAATTTGCCTGCAACGTTCATTGACCCAAAGAATATCATATGGCAAGCGGTCGTGGTGGCCGGGCGAGCGCGTACTGCGACGGTGGAGCTTATATGGATGCCAGTACCGTTGAGCGCTAATAGGGTAATAA
>JACZVF010000247.1 GCA_022572805.1 Chloroflexota bacterium | reverse complement strand
GGGCATTCCTCACAAGCTCCCGCTACGAGTACCTCTTCTGGACCATGGCCTACAACATGGAGACCTGGCCGTCGTAGCCTGCGAGACGCCTCACGCTTAATGCACACATTTGCATAGAGCATCGCCGCAGTCTCATACTGACTTGCCACAGTGGCGTTTACCCAGCCTTTGGTATGCAAAACTTTAAAAATCACCTCCGAACCTGTACATTAAAGGCAGCCCGTCGGCGAAACCGGCTGCCGTGCCCTTCGCATCGAATGCCCGTAGACCCGCAGCCAATATCCGCGCCAGGAGAGCCGTTAATGAGCCCGAGAATGTTTCAGGGCAAGTCCGACGCCCCAGAATTTCCTCAACACCTGGATTGGCTAAACACGGACAGGCCGCTGACCATGCAGGAACTCCGGGGCAGAATCGTCATGTTGGATTTCTGGACCTACTGTTGAATTAATTGCATGCACGTATTTCCGCAGTTGCGGAAACTGGAAGACAAGTACCGGAACGAGTTGACTGTCGTAGGCGTCCACTCCGCCAAGTTCACCGCAGAGAAGGACACGGCGAACGTCCGCAAGGCTGTGCTGCGCTACGAGATCGAGCATCCCGTCATCAACGACAGCGACTTCGAGGTCTGGAAACAGTACGGAGTGCGGGCTTGGCCAACGATAATGTTCGTGGACCCCGCGGGAAAGGTCGTTGGCAAGCATGAGGGTGAGATAAGTTTCGAGAGCTTCGACAAGCTGCTGGGAGACATGGTCGCCGAATTCGACGGCCGGGAGCTTCTAACCAAGGGTCCCCTGGCCTTCCACCTTGAAAAGGAAAAAGAGTGGGAGCGCCCCTTGTCCTTTCCCGGCAAGGTCCTGGCCGACGGCGCCTCTGGACGGCTTTTCATCGCAGACTCCAATCACAATCGTATCGTGGTTGCGTCCTTGGACGGCCAGGTGCACCAGATAATCGGCTCTGGTTCGGAGGGACTGAAGGATGGCTCCCGCGATAAGGCGCAGTTTTTCGACCCCCAGGGTTTTGCCCTGGACGGCGACACGCTTTATGTGGCCGACACAAAGAACCACGCCATTCGTGAGATCGATCTGACCAGCGGGAATGTGAAAACCATCGCCGGCACTGGTCAGCAGGCCCAGACGTTCCACGGCGGGGGTAACGCCGCGTTCTTACAGCTCAACTCGCCCTGGGACCTGGCGCTGCATGAGGGCGTTCTGTACATCGCCATGGCAGGCTTTCACCAGCTTTGGAGCCTGGACCTTTCGACAAAAGAGGCAAGGCCCTACGCCGGCAACGGGCGCGAACGTATCGTCGACGGCGCGCTGGCGGAGGCTGAATTGGCCCAGCCCAGCGGCATCGTCACCGACGGCGAGACGCTCTACTTCACCGACAGCGAGACCAGCGCCATAAGGACCGCCGGCCTGAGCCGCATGGGCCGGGTGGAGACCATCGTTGGCCTGCACCTGTTCGAGTTCGGCGATGTGGACGGCGTCGGCGAGAAGGTCCGCCTTCAGCACCCCATCGGCATCGACATACTAGACGGCGTCCTGTACGTGACGGACACCTATAACAATAAGATCAAGAGGGTCTATCCAGCCACCAGGGAGGCCTGCGGCTTCATAGGAACGGGCGTTGCGGGCGATGTCGACGGACCTGCGGACGTGGCGCAGTTCCACGAGCCGGCCGGCTTGAGCATCGCCAATGGCAAGATTTACGTAGCCGATACGAACAACCACGCCATCAGAGTGGCCGACCTGGAAACCATGAAGGTCGGTACGCTGGCGCTGACAGGTATCTGAACGGCGCGGCCCGGTTCATTGCCGCCCTCCCGATCTGAAAACGGTCTTGATGAGAGAGGAACTCAGCCTGTGCCCAACCGACTGATAAACGAGACCAGTCCCTACCTCCTTCAGCACGCCAACAACCCCGTCGACTGGTATCCCTGGGGCCAGGAGGCGCTGGACAGGGCCAAGGCCGAGGACCTGCCCATCCTGCTGAGCGTTGGCTACTCCGCCTGCCACTGGTGCCACGTAATGGAGCGGGAGTCGTTCGAGAACCCCGAGACAGCCGCAATAATGAACGAGAGGTTCGTGAGCATCAAGGTGGACCGTGAGGAGCGCCCGGACATCGACTCCATTTACATGAGTGCGGTGCAGGCGATGACCGGCCATGGCGGCTGGCCCATGACCGTCTTCCTGACTCCCGACGGCAAGCCCTTCTATGGCGGGACCTACTTTCCGCCGGATGACAGGGGCGGCACACCTGCCTTTCCCAAGGTGCTGACCGCGCTCTCCGAGGCCTACCGCAACGACCGCGAAAATGTGGTCAAGACCACCGAGCAGCTTATCGAGCGTATGGAGCTCATGGGCTCCGCAAACGCGGGCAACAGCTCTCCCCTTACGGAAGACGTGCTGCACCAGGCCTTCAGGCGCATTGCCGGCGATTTCGATGACAGGCACGGCGGGGTGGGCATCCAGCCCAAGTTTCCGCAGCCAATGACCTACGAGTTCCTACTGCGTTATCACCTGCGGACCCAGAATGCAGAGGCCCTCGACATGGTGGAGCTCACGCTGGAGAGAATGGCCAATGGCGGCATCTACGACCAGATAGGCGGCGGGTTTCACCGCTACTCCACGGATACCTACTGGCTGGTGCCGCACTTCGAGAAGATGCTCTACGATAATGCCCTGCTGGTCCAGCTGTACCTTCACGCCTACCAGGTGACGGGAAAGCCGATGTACAGGCGCATCGTGGAGGAGACCCTGGCCTACGTGACCCGCGAGATGACGTCGCCGGAAGGCGGCTTCTACTCGGCGCAGGACGCAGACAGCGAGGGTGTCGAGGGTAAGTTTTTTGTCTGGATGCCCCAGGAGATACAAGGCGTTCTGGGCGATGACGACGCCGAGGTTGTCGGCAGGTACTACGGTGTAACCCCGCACGGCAACTTCGAGGGCCGCAATATTCTGCACGTAGCCCTGGACGCCGCAACGCTTGCCGCCGACGAAGGCCTGACCGCCGACGAGTTCAGCAGGCTGATCGACCGAGCCAAGCAAAAGCTGCTGGACGTGCGGAGCCGGCGGGTGGCTCCACAGCGTGACGACAAGGTGCTGACATCCTGGAATGGCATGATGCTCAGGGCATTTGCGGAGGCTGGGGCCATCTTGGGCCGACCCGAGTACGTTAAGGTAGCTGAACAAAACGCGAAATTCTTGCTGGACAGCATGGTGAAGGACGGCAGGGTACTTCGGACATACAAGGCCACGACCGATGAGACGGGCGCAACCGGCGCTTTGGGGGAAGCTAAACTAAACGGCTACCTGGAGGACTATGCCTTCCTAATCGATGGCCTTCTGGCCCTCCACGAAGCCAGTTTTGGCCAACGCTGGCTCACCGAGGCAATTCGCCTTGGCCACCACATGGTGGACCTGTTCTGGGACGACGCCACCGGCCTGTTCTATGACACGGGCCGCGATCACGAAACGCTTGTGGTGCGTCCGAGGGACTTCTCGGATAATGCCATTCCATCCGGGAGTTCAATGGCGTCCGGCGTCCTGCTGCGCCTTTCCGTGATTACCGGGGAACTTGGATTTCGGGAGAAGGCGGAAGCCGGCCTTCGCTCAGTGCGCGATGTGATGACAAGCTATCCCACCGGGTCCGGCCACTGGCTGGGGGATCTGGATTTCCTGTTGTCTTCTCCTAAGGAAGTGGTCGTAGTGGGGCCGCGTTGGGACGAGAAGACCGAAGCACTTTTCAGAGAGGTGTACAGGCATCACATGCCCAATCGAGTCTTTCTCGGCGTGGACCCGTCCGCGAGTGGCGAATCAGGCACGGACATTCCACTTTTGCAGGACCGCGTTACCTTGGGCGGCCAGCCCACGGCTTACGTATGCGAGAACTACGTCTGCAATCTGCCCGTCACAGACCCGAAGGAGCTGGCCAAACAGCTTGCCGAATGAGCCATGATTCCGTGGCAAAACCATTTGGCCAGTCACGCTTGTAAGTGACCCTTGCCGTACGTGGCCGCCATCGCTTCCATAGATATCCCGACCAAGTCACTATCTTAAAAATCGTCATGGGGGAGTCCAGAGGGCCTGAGGCATGTGCCGCCCAGGAACAAGAGCCCCCAGAGTAGGTGGGCGGGAACAAGGCATCCGCCTTTTTGAGATAGTTACTATATCGCCGAGCGCGTAGCCACAGCATGATGCGCTATCATACCCAC
>JACZVF010000246.1 GCA_022572805.1 Chloroflexota bacterium | reverse complement strand
ATGCCGATAGCGCAGCGCGTAATGGAAGCCATCAGGGAGAAGTGCCCTGAAGTTCGCAACCTGACCATCGCAGGCAGCGTACGCCGAATGGAAGAGACCGTTGGCGACATAGATATGTTGTGTACTGCCGACGACCCCAGGGCTGTGCTGGACTCGTTGGTAGCCATGCCAAACGTCGTAGACGTCCTTGGTCACGGCGACACCAAGGCCTCGGTCTACCTTAGCGACGGCATACAGATTGACCTGCGTGTCGTCGAGGGAACCCACTTCGGCGCACTGCTTCAGTACTTCTCCGGCAATCTTCAGCACAACATTCAGCTAAGAGACAGGGCTAACGATTTGGGCCTTTCTCTTAACGAATATGGTCTGACAAATAAAGAGACAGATGAGCTCGAGGTATTTGCCGACGAAGAGGGCATATACCAGAGATTGGGTATGCAGTACATACCACCAGAGCTACGCCAAGGTGTCTGGGAGGTCCAGGCTGCGCGGGAGAATCGCATACCTACCCTGGTGGAGATTAGCGACATCAGGGGCGACCTGCACGACCACACGGACTGGAGCGACGGTCGCGACCCTATGGAGACTATGATACTCTCTGCAAAAGAGCGGGGACTGGAATACCTGGCCATCACGGACCACTCTGTTGGGCGAGGCATAGCGAACGGTCTGAGTACCGATAGGCTGGAAAACCATAAGAAACTTGTTAGAGAGCTTGATGAGAGCATCGGTGGCATCAAGCTTTTTACCGGCACAGAAATGGATATTCGCGCCGATGGTTCCCTAGACTATTCGGACGATGTTCTGGAACAATTAGACTGGGTGGTCGCTTCTGTGCACTCTGCCATGGGGCAGGATTCAGAAACGATGACAGATCGTATCATCAAGGCCATGCACAATCCGCATGTGGACGTAATTGGCCATCTGACGACGCGGCTTGTAGGCGAACGTCAGCCCATAGAGGCAGACTTCGAGGCCATATTCAAGGCGGCGGCGGAGACAGGCACCGCGCTGGAGATTAACGCGTCACCGGAGCGAATGGACCTTAGGGACGCTCACGTTTACAGAGCACGGGAGTTGGGCGTGGCGTTGGTCATCAGCACGGACGCCCACACAACCGAGGGGTTAAGCAACACACGCTACGGAGTGGGCATCGCCCGCCGTGGCTGGTGCGAGGCCAGGCACATCCTGAATACGCTGCCACTGGACGACTTCCTGGAATACCTGGCGCTGAACAAGACCGAGAGGACTGAGGCCTTTGCAAGACTTGCATGAAGTACTGCTCGAAGAGGAGCAGCAGACCGAGGTCTTGGCGGACGTCGATCCAATTGAGCTCCTTCGCAGGTTGCTTATTGACGGCGAGGACTGGCCTGTTGCCCTTCTAAAGTCCATGGCGCTGTGGACGATTCCGGAGGAGATTGTAAATGGGCGTGAATACTCATACTTCATCGGCGGAGAGGCCTTCGACTGGCTTCTGTTGGCCGAACGCCTTTGCCAGGAGGTCGGCGAGCTTATTCCCGCGGATGAAATGGAAGAGCTTCTATTCACAGGTAAGTTCCCGGCGTCGTTCGATGAATCACAGGTAAAGGAGCTTCTGGGCGTCCACAAGCGCAGGGGGTACCTCAACTACTACTACGGCGTCGTCGTAGAGGAGGCCTTGCAACTGGCCGTGGAGCGAGAGGTACACAAACGAAAGGTGAGCAATGGGAACCAGTACCAGGACGACTTCTCGGAAGAGGTCTTCCAGAAGGTCTATCGTGAGTCCGAGGCGACGCTGACGGAGGAGTTCAGGCAAGAGGTCGGCTATGACAGCGTGGAAATCATGTCCGTCACCCAGATGAAAGAGTTCACCTACTGGCTTTTCAAGTACAGGATAAAGACATCGGACAAGGCCAAGATCGCCAGCGACACGAAGAAAGGCCTGGACGCCCTCCACGAGATGGCCTCGTCCAGGCGTCCGGGGGCTGACGCCTCCTGATCGTTAGTCGCCTGCCGGCTCTCCTGCTGTATCCGTTGCTATTTCCTCCGATTCCTCCGGCGCCTTTATCCCCTTGAACATCTGGTAAAGCATGTAGTTGTACACTAACTTCACCGCCGCCCCGGCCAGAAAGGGCGCTCCGATGAACGCCACCTGCGCCACCAGTCCGCCTATCGTAGGACTAACTACTTGCGCCGCGTTTCGACCCAGGTTGTTAAGCGTGGCCATGGCTGTTCTGGACTCCTGCGGCACTATGGCCATGGTGTAGGACTGGCGCGTGGGCACGTCCATGTCGTTGGAGAGTTCGTGCAGAAAAAAGAACAGCACGGCCATCCAGAGGTTGGAGGCGAAGGCCATGGCGATGAACAGCACATTAGCGATAGCCTGGGAAAATGCCATCGTGTTCACCAACCCGATGCGCGAGGCTACAGGCGATGCAAATGCCACCGACACCACGTTCAGCATCTGCGCGGCGAAGAACACACCTGAAACCGAGACCACGTCCATGCCGAATCTGCTGACGAACCAGTAGGAGATGAAGCCCCGGGCGACAAATCCGCCGCCGAACGCGTCCAACGACGAGAGGGCGGTCATCTTCATTATGAGCTTGCGGTCGGCGCTGCTTCCGCCCAGCCGGTTACTCCCTGCTGATTGGACCGGCGGCTCGACGTTGGGCGACAGCCTTCCGTAGAGGGCTACCCCACTCAGCGCCAGCACCGCGTACACGGCGAACATGACCTTGAAGGAGGCGACTTCCTCCATGCCGGCCCAAGCCTGCAGGATGACTGGCACCGAGACCAGCAGGGCGCCTGTGGCCTTGGTGAATATGCTGACCAGGTTGTACCAGCTAAACGTCAGCGTTCGCTGCGAGGGCTCGCATGTCTGGGCCAGGATGGCTGTGTCCATGGAGATGAAGGCCGTCCTGTCGCCGCCGGACGACGTGGTGACGGCGAACAGTCCGATGAGCATGAGTACCCAGACTGAAGACGCCCACGGAAAGAGCAGCCCTCCCACTACCATCATCACCGACAGGCTAACCAGAAGCCTTCTGCGGCCAATGGCATCGCCTTGCCAGCCGGCCACAAGGTTCGAGAGGGCGCTGCCGGCCATGATGCCGCTGAAGACCATGCCTGCCTGCAGCGCCGTGAAATCCAGCAGGGACAGGTAAACACCAAGAAAAACGCTGAGGAAGCCGTAATCCAGGGTGCGTATGGCCGAGGCGATGATAATTATCTTGCCGTCGCGGTCCATGCGTGGGACGAACCTGGATAGACTCCGCGAACCAATCATGACAGGAAATTACCGGCACTGGCGGATGCCGCGGAAACGACTAGGCCCAATGGACTAGCCACCCAGTCGTGAGAGAATCTCCTCGACACGGCCGCGGCGCTCCTCGATGCCTTCCAGCCTCTGCCGTTCCCTGTCAACCACCTCCTCGGGTGCCTTCGACGTGAAGTTATCGTCTTGAAGCCGGGCCGAAAGTCGGGCATGATTCGTCTGGATTTCGTCGATCTCGCCGCGCAGGCGTTGGCGCTCCTTGTCCAAATCGACCAGGCCGCCAAGGGGTATTGTCACCGTTCCCGATTGCAGCACAAGGGAAACCCTGTCATTCGACGACGCGGGTTTGCCGTTGGGTCCCGCGCTGGTATCAAAGGTGAGCGGGTCCACCCTGGCCAGCATCCTGATTGTGTCCGCCTCTGCCTCCGCTATGGCGGCGATCTCAGGCGTCTCCACGACGGCCTCGACGCTCTGGTTAGGCTGGATGCGAAACTCCGCCCGCATATTGCGAATGGCCCGGACTATCTCAATTACGGTATCGATCTCCGACTCGGCTTTGTCGTCGATCAGCGTCTGGTCAGACTTGGGATAGCCGGCGATGATCAGCGCCTCCGGGGCATCCGGCACCGGCGGCAGGAACTCCAGCAGCGTCTGCCACAGCTCCTCCGTGATGAAGGGCATGAAAGGATGAAGAAGCCTGAGAATTTGTTCCAGTACGTAGGCCAGGTACGGCATTGGAGAAGGCCCGTCCGGATCGTTGCGCAGACGGATCTTCGCCATCTCTATGTACCAGTCGGCGTACTCGTGCCACATGAAGTCGTGGACGGCGCGTTGGGCCTCGCCGAAGTTGTACTCCTCCATGTGCCGTTGCACGTCGGCGGCGAGGCGGTTAAGGCGGCTAAGTATCCACCGGTCTTGCCTGTGTAACGGCCTGGGCGGCTGGTGCCAATCGTCGGCTACCTTCTCCC
>JACZVF010000245.1 GCA_022572805.1 Chloroflexota bacterium | reverse complement strand
ACGTACGACTGGTCTTTGCCGCCGTCCACGCCCTTCAGCAGGCTGTAGCCGTTGGAGTCGTGCCGGATGCGGGCGTAGTGACCAGTAGCGATGTAATCGGCATCCATGAAGTTTGCCCGTCGCAGCAGGAAGTCGAACTTCATCTTGTCGTTGCAGGCCAGGCAGGGGTGAGGCGTGCGCCCGCGCTCGTACTCCCGCACGAAGTAGTCGACCACGTGCTTCTGGAACTCGCGCTCGAAGTTGAGGAAGTAGTGCCGCGCTCCGATAACGTCGCAGACGCGCCGGGCGTCGTTAACGTCCTCCACCGAGCAGCATCGCTTGCTAAGCGGGGCCGCATTGCTGTCGTCTTCCGACCAAAGGCGCATGGTGACGCCGATGACCTCGTAGCCATCTTCTTTCAGCATTACGGCGGCCACGGAGGAATCGACGCCTCCGCTCATGGCCACAATGACTCTACCCTTGCTCATGGCGCTCATAGTAAAAAGCCTAACACACAGGCCAAGGGCGGTTCAATGGAGATTGCCCGCTTGATCGGGAAATGGCCTGAATTCGCCGAAAGCCTGGTCGCAGCTTCAAAACGGTGTGGGATTCGTTGACCTGATTCCGGCCCGAACTTATAATGCTTCTATGGTAGAAAAGACAGCCCTGCAACCCCTGGACTACGCACACATAGCCGTGAACTTTGCCTCGGACAAGCTGGCCTCGGACGTCCTGCTGCTGGACATCAGCAAGGTGAGCGACTTCTGCGATTACTTCGTCATCATTAGCACGGATTCGGCCCGACAGCTAGGCGGCCTCGCCGAAGACCTGGAGCACGAGCTGGAACGCAAAGGCTCACAAAGGCACCACCGGGAGGGCACGCCTCAATCGGGATGGATGCTCCTGGACTTCGGCGACGTCGTTATACATATCTTCGGACCGGGGATGCGGGACTTCTACGACCTCGAATCGGTCTGGAACGGCGGGACAGAGATTGTCAGGCTTCAATAATCCAGGCGTCGACGTTCCGGCTGTACTCTACGATCTCCTGGGGCTGGAAGAAGATGTCGATCTCCCGCCTGGCCGACTCAGGTGAATCGGACCCGTGAACGAGGTTCATGCCGATTGTCAGCGCCAGGTCTCCGCGAATGGTGCCGGGTTCCGCCTGAGCCGGGTTGGTGGCGCCTATGGTGCTCCGAACAACCTCCACGGCGTTCTCGCCTTCCACCACCATGGCAACGATTGGCGAAGATGTAATGAACTTCACCAGGCCGTCGAAGAATGGCTTGCCGACGTGCTCGCCGTAGTGGCGGTGGGCCAGATCCTCTGAAACTTTCATCAGCTTCATCGCCACGAACTTTAGTCCCCGCCGCTCCAGCCGTGATATTACCTCACCGGCCAGGCCGCGTTGAATCGAGTCCGGCTTGAGCAGCACCAGCGTTCGTTCCATGCGCCAATCACTCCTAAATTACGTTTGCTATGAAAATTACCGGGACTTTGTACTTGATAAGGGTTGCTTGGAATCCGAACTGAACGTGTCGTGTCATGTCATTCCGTCCGACACCTCAAATAGAATTAGGTCGGACTCCGATTCCTCGGAGAGCCGTAGCGAGGAATCTATGGCTAACGCCTTCAACAGGCCCAGATCGCCTTGGATTCCTCATTTCTCTCCGCTTCATTCGGAATGACATTCTGTATGGAATATCGATTTCTAAGTGGAATATTTCATCGCCAAAATTACCATTTTCCGGCCATTCGTCTCAAGCCATGTCTGGAACTGTCCGTGTTCAGCAACGTCCTTAGATGTCCGTTTTCAACCACGTCTTGTTGGCCATATTCACCTGCGAGCTCCGCAGGTAAAGAGGCTCCGACGTAAGAGCGTCCTCGACCTCGCCGGCTTGCAACTTGAGGTACGCCATGGCCGCCATGGCCCCCGCCCTTCTGGTGGGCGGTGGAACGTCGGCTATGAGCAGCCCGTCGCCAAGACGTTGCCTCAGCTCCGACGCCAACTCGTGCACACCCTCGCCACAATACAGATGGTCGGGCTGGACCGTCGACAAGAACTCTTCGGTGCTCACGACATCGTATTTCGGTTCTTCGCCTATGCCGTACCCGCCGACGTAAACGCGGGTCCGCCCCGCCCCAATGACGCCGCAGACGGGGTATCCCAGTCCCAGGTACGGCGCCACTTCCAGGTCCAGCGTCCCGACAGCCACCAGCGGTATGGCAAGCGAGGCCGCCATTGCCTTTGCCGTACTCATGCCCACCCGAAGCGCGCTAAATCCGCCGGGACCCCTGGCAATGAATATGGCCTCCAGGCCCCTTATTTCAATGCCGGCGCGGGCCGTCAGTTCGCGTATAGCCGGCACAAGCTCCACCGAGTGGTTTCGCTCCGAGCGCCACGTAAGCTCGGCAACTGTCTCCCCCCGACGGGAGATGGCGACCGATGCGAACCGTGTGGACGTGTCGATAGAAAGTTCCAAATCTTTTCGGTTACAGGCTTTTCAAGGTCCTGGTGTGGCGGGAACTCAGGGACAGCCTCACGACCTTACTCCGCCCTGCTTACAGGTATGGGCGCTGCCCATCGCTTTGATTTTCTTCAGAATATCCCGGTAATGGGCTCCCCTGGCCGTAAATCTCAAGCGTCTGGTGTCTTCGCCTGTGTACTGGATCTCCACCAGCATGTGGCTTTCCGGAAATGCCTCGGCCGCCTTGTCCGCCCACTCCACCACGCTAACGCCATCGCCGAACAGATACTCGTCCAGGCCCAGGTCCAGCACCTCTGTGAAGCTGTTCAATCGGTACAGGTCCATGTGGTACATGGTAAGGCGGCCGGGGTACTGTGACACGAGAACGAAGGTGGGGCTGCGCGCGAACTCGTCGGAGCCCAGCCCGAACAGGATGCCCTGCGTCAGGCAGGTCTTGCCCGCCCCCAGGTCTCCCACCAGCAGAAACACGTCGCCGGGCCCAGCCGATTCTCCCAACAGACGGCCTATGGCCTGAGTATCCTCGGGGCCATTTGATTCAATCGCAAAGCTACGGGCCTGTTCGGGACTCTCCAAACTCACTAGCTCAATACCCAATATCAGGGGCTCACATGTTCAATCAAAGGCCTGCCGTTGTATCATAGCTGTCGCCTCGGTGGCGCTGCCTCACAGGCAACCAAAGTATAGCGGGCGGCTGAGTCCGACGCTACCGTTTTCTACGGCGCAACGATTGACTGGCGGTGGAACTTGCGGGCCCTTATCGTTTCCGACGTGCACAGCAACCTGGAAGCCTTTCGCAGCGTAATCGAAGATGCGGAGGCCCGTGAAAACGTAGACTCAATCTGGTCTTTGGGCGACCTGGTCGGCTATGGTCCCGATCCCGCCGAGGTGGTTGAACTTCTGATGAGTCGTCCCCACCAGGCCATAGCGGGCAATCACGACCTTGCGTCCATAGGCAAGCTGAGCCTGGAGGCGTTCAACCCGCACGCCGCCGCTGCCAATAAGTGGACCGCGATGCAGCTTTCCCAGGAGCAGAAGGACTTCATTGGCGGGCAGGAGCTGAGGCTGGAGCTTGACGAGTTTACGGTCGTTCACGGCAGCCCTCGTGACCCTATATGGGAGTACGTCATGTCGGAGCGGGCAGCCGTTGCCAGCTTCATGCACTTTGATACCTACCGGTGCCTGCTGGGACACTCCCACATCCCGTTCCTTTGCCGTCCTACCGAGGATGGCGCGTCGTTCGTGGACTTCCCTCTGGACACGGAGATCACGCTGGCCACCGACAGGATCATCATCAACCCCGGCTCGGTTGGTCAGCCAAGGGACGGCGACCCTCGGGCAAGCTATGCCGTATTCGACTCTGAATCGTCTACGATTGCACATCACCGCGTGGCCTACGACATTCCCGCCACGCAGGAAAAAATGCGCCGCCACAAGCTTCCCGACGCTCTGGTGGAGCGGCTTGCAGTGGGCCGGTAAAAGGCGGATAGTGGACGTCCACCCGTCTGCCCAATTAACAAGTCGGCGGCACCCTTATGAGATGCCGCCGACTTCGTATTTCTCAGCGAAATTTGCCCTGAGGTAAGTCCCGATTTTTCCTGGAGGTTATTCCTCCTCTTCTTCTTCCTCCTGCTCCGGGTCGGGGTCACTGCTCGCAGCGAAAGCCGCGAACCCGGCAGTGGGCGCCTGCGCCATCATGCCCCCGCGTGAGCTGTCCGGCCTGCGTGGCAGCGAGTCGATGGCTTCCCTGGTTTTGGTGATATCTTCC
>JACZVF010000043.1 GCA_022572805.1 Chloroflexota bacterium | reverse complement strand
CACTTGACTCACCCCGTCATACACGAGACGCTGGTGGACCTGCTGCAGATCCAACAGGAGATTCACCCGGGCATATTCGCCGTCACAGACGGCACTTTTGCGGGAGACGGCGCGGGGCCCAGGGCCATGCGTTGGCACATCAAGAACGTTATCCTGGCGGGCGCAGACCAGGTGGCCGTGGACGCCGTGGCCGCCAAGATGATGGGCTTCGACCCCATGAGCATCAAGTTCATCTGGATGGCCCACGAGATGGGTCTGGGTTGCGCCGACGTGAGCAGCATCGAGGTCGTAGGCGAGGACATCGAGAACGTGAACTGGCACTTCACCGGGGCCGAGAACACTCTTTTCAGCCTCAGCCAGAAATCCGTCTACTGGGGCCCTTTCAAGTCGCTGGAGAACGCCCTGACACGGTCCCCTCTAATCAACGTTGGCATAGCGGCGTCAAACGCCTATCACAACGCCTACTGGATGCCGTTCAAGGGCCGCAAGCGCGTCAGGGACGCCATGGACACCGAATGGGGCCAGCTCTTCCTGAGCTACTAAGTAACTACCTCAAAAAGGCGGCTGCCTTGTTCCCGGCCACCCACCCCGGGGCTCTTGTTCCTGGGGGCACATCCCCCAGCCCCTCTGGACACCCCCATGACGATTTTAAGATAGTGACCAGGTTCTTGGATCCTCAATCACTTGAGGGTACCGGGAGAATCATTACCGGGCGAAATAAAAGGGCCTGGATTTCTCCAGGCCCTTTTTGTCAGTCCATCATAGGACGCCCACCCTATTCAAAAATGGCGGCTATCCTGTCGCCAACGATGTGCTCCTCTCCCTCATTCAGGCCGAACATGTGAATGGTGATGAAGTCGTCCCCTTCACGCACCCGAGTCCAGACGGGGGGGTCGCCTGCCTTTAGTCTGCTCACCAGGTCCGGCGCTGTCATGCCGGTTACACCTTCGTCCACCCAGATGTTAAGCCCAAAGGGCTGGTGGCCAATGATGTTGTCCAGCTCTTCGACCCGCAAGCCTGGAATGTTTTTCAGGCGAGACACGACCGCGTGGGAGCGGCTCTCGATGTCGGCCAGACGCTCCTCGTGATTCATCGTCATCCAGTGCTTGACTGCGGCCACAGCGCCTATTATCTCCTGCCGGTCCACTTTCTGGGGCCTGCCAACACCGCGCACTCGCCTGCCCTCGTAGGAGGCGAAGGCCTGCAGGCCCAGCTTATGGATCATCTCCTCCGAGCCCAGCGCCAGGCCCACGGACTGGGAGGCGCCCAGGTATTTGGCGGCTATGCACTGGAAGTCGGCGCCCATACGCACGTACTTGCCAAAGTTCTCCAGAGGGTAGATCTGCCCGGCAGCGTCCACCGTCACCGGCACGTCCTTGCCGTGGGCGATCTCAATAGTCTCCTCCAGCGACAACGCCTGGGGGTCGTGGGTCTGCTCCACCGCATAATAGTGTACAGCAGCGGTGTTGGGCCCGATCGCGTTCTCCAGGTCCTGTGCCGTCGTACGCTCATCCGTGCCGAAGTCAACCAGCTTGGCCCCGGCGAGCTCCAGGCAGCGGTCGTACCAGTAACGCTGCCTTCGCTGGATGAGAATCTCGTTCTTCATGCCCGTGGTGTCCGGCAGCTGTTGAATCTTATCGTCGTCGTCGCCGGCCATTATGGCGGCGGTTGCCAGCGTGAGCGCTGAGCCGGCGCCGGATGTGAGGTATGCGGCCGGGACGTCGGTCATATCGGCGATGTACTTGCCCGCCTTCTCCTGAAGCTCCATGAGGGGGATGTATGCTTCGTGGGCCCTATCCATGGCCTCTCGGACCTCCGGGATTGGCGTCGAACCTCCCAGCATGGTCACGCTGCCCGTGGCGTTGATGACCGGATGGGCCCCCAACTCCTTGTAGATTTCGCCCCAGTCTGATTTAGCCATTGTCGCCTCCGTCGCGGTATTGATATCGTCATCGTCGGCACCATGCTACTGCAATCGATGAATCCGAACAAGCTCCTCAGCCCTCGTAGGTCCAACCACCCGCCGATAAAGCATGATATCCGAGAGCCGGCATGTTTTTGCGATTCGGCCGCATTCAAAGGGTAGTATTGAGTGGTTGCGGGCCACTGGGGGTGACAATGGGCATTTCAGCCGGCGATTGACACAACCAAGAATCAGTCATATAGTCTGGGACACCCCGTTTACCGACGCATGTCTATCTGGATACCCGCGAATGGGGCCGTTGAAATGGGCGTTCGCTAAGAAGGAGGACAGCATGAGCACTTCCGTTGGAGGCAAGCAGGTAAAGGTGGTGCACGGCACGCAGCCTGCCGACACGACCACTCAGACAAGGGGCATGGTGCGCCGGCCAGGTATCGATGGGAACACTGCGGGCGCCAGCAAGATCTGGATGGGCCATGTGACCTGCGTGCCCAACACTATGGGGCCGCCACATCACCATGGCGAGGCTGAGACTGCGGCATACGTGTTGAAGGGCCGAATCCGCGTTTACTTTGGCGAAGACTTTAAGGAGTATGCTGAGGCGGGGCCGGGTGACTTTATCTTCGTACCCGCACACATGCCTCACATCGAGGGCAATCCCTACGATGAGCCGGCGGAGGCAATCCTATCGCGCGGACCCGATAATATCGTAATAAATCTGGGCGAATAAGGACCTCCATATTACAGTGACTTACTGATTGGTCCTTTGCAGGAATACTATTTGCCGTCGCAATCCTGAGGCTCCCACCGGATGGCGCGTATTTGCCAGGCACAGAGCGACAAGGGATTGGTCGCGCCGCCTCAAGGGGACATAAAGTTACCGAGCTTCAGGGATATCGTTTGCTTGTCTGAGACCAAGGGTGTGGAATGTGCCAGGCGCGGTATTTGAGCAACGTAAGCTACGTATGAGGCGCGGCGGCCTAGCTCATGAACTGGTAGCCGCCGCCGTTGCCATCGAAGTCCCGGGTGCTGTAAACGCCCAGGTCTCGGCCCTGGTGGACGTGTATGATGACCTCTTGCCTCACGATGCCGACGGAGTCCAACAGGTCCTCGTCGATCCTGTCTATGAGCTCTTGAATTTCGTCGTTTGTCAGGCTTTCGTCGACGCTGAGCGTCGCGTGGATTACGGCCTCGGCGAAGTGAATATCTATCCTGCCTATGTTGCGGTCTTCGCCGTCCAACACGGTGTAGCATTCCGAGTTGGGAGTCCGACACTCCCGCTCAAAGTCGAACTCAGCCATCAGCTATCACCTGCCATGCTCGCTATCACTAAGTCACTATCTTAAAATCGTCATGAGGGAGTCCAGAGGGGCTTCCCCCCTCTGGCAGAGGGCCTGGGGGACGTGCCCCCGAGAACAAGAGCTGCCAGGGTAGGCGGGCGGAAACAAGGCATCCGCCTTATTGAGATAGTTACTAATTATTAAGACCGCACCTGACCGGTCCCCATAACTGTCCATTTATAGGACGTGAGCTCCTTGAGGCCCATCGGTCCCCTGGCGTGCATCTTGTTGGTGCTGATGGCCACCTCCGCGCCCAGGCCAAACTCACCGCCATCGTTGAACCGCGTTGAGGCGTTGATGAATACTGCTGCCGCGTCCACCTCGTCCATGAAGCGCATGGCAGCGGTGTAGTCCTCGGAGACGATTGCCTCGGAGTGACCCGACCCGTGCTCCTGAATGTGCTCCATAGCCTCCTCCAGCGAGTCCACAACCTTAACTCCGGCGGTGAGGGACAGATACTCCGTGTCCCAGTCTTCAGGGGTGGCGGCCACGGCGGACACGCCTCTGACAGCCCCTACGATGCTGAGCGCCCTGGTGTCGCAGCGCATCTGCACGCCGGCCTCGGCCCATTTGCGGGCTAGCGCCGGCAAGAACGACGGCGCAATTGCGGAGTGAACGATAACGGTGTCCAGCGCGTTGCACACCGAGGGCCGGGAGACCTTGGCGTTGTCTACGATACTGATGGCCATCTCCGTGTCGGCGGCCTTGTCGACGTAGGTGTGGCAAACGCCCACTCCACCGGTAATGGCGGGCATCGTGGCCTCCTCGGCCACGCGGCGAATAAGGTCCTGCCCTCCCCGGGGTATGAGCAGATCAATCAGGCCTCTGGCCTTCAGCATGCGCCCAACGAGGTCCCGGTCGGTGGACTCCATGACCTGAACAGCGTCTCCGGGAAGGCCTGCCTCGGCAATGGCACGCTTCACCACAGCGGCCAGCGCCGTATTGGAGTTGATGGCGTCGCTGCCGCCACGCAGGACCACCGCGTTGCCGGATTTCAGGCACAGCGCCGATATGTCGATGGTAACGTTGGGTCGGCTCTCGTAGATCACGCCTATGACGCCCAGCGGCACTCGCCTCTTGCCGATCTTGAGGCCGTTGGGCATGGTGCGCATGTCCAGCACCTCGCCAACGGGGTCCGGCAGGGCGGCCACACTGCGTACGTCGGCGGCTATGGCCTCAAGCCTCTCTGGATTCAGCAGCAGTCTGTCCAGGAAGGACTCGGCCAGGCCGTTGTCGTGTCCTGCGGAGATATCCCTGGCGTTGGCCTCCAGAATCTCGGGCTGATTGGCTCGCAGGCCGTCCGCGATGTTCCGAAGCGCGCGGTCCTTCACGTCGCTGTTCACGTTAGCCAACGTGCGGGCGGCCTTGCGCGCCGCTCCGGCCTTTACTTCAAGCTCGTCTGCAACAGATTGCATGTCAGGTCCTTCGGACAGTTGTTAGTTCTTGGTTCTTGGTTTTTAGTTTTTAGTTCTGAAGGTATTGGCTGCTGCCACTCCCGAATTAGCTAACCAACAATTAACCACCAATTACCGACTACTAAAAACTAATTACTAACCACTAAATAATAACCATATTGTTGCGGTGGACCACCTCGTCACCGTAGTGGTGGCCCAGTATCTCCGATATCTTGTGGGAGTGCTCACCCTTGATTGCCAGCAGCTCCTCCGAAGCATAATTGCTGATGCCACAGGCCATTTGGGACCGGTCGCTGTCCAGTATCGATACGATGTCGCCCCGTTCAAAGGTCCCTTTTACGCCCGTAACTCCGGCGGGAAGCAAGCTGCGGTTGTGTATGCGCAGCGCTCGGACGGCCCCCGGGTCCACCACGATTTCGCCCCGGGTGGAGACGCCGCTCAACATCCAGCGTTTGCGGCTCTCCAGATTGGTTGTGGACGTCGGAAAGTATGTGCCCGTACTTTTCCCATCGGCCAGGTCTACGATGACATCCGGAATGCGTCCGCCGGCGATTACAACGTCTACACCTGAAGCCGTAGCCAGGCGCGCCGCCTCAAGCTTGGTCTTCATGCCGCCGCGGCCGCGGGAGCCCCAGGAGGGACCGCCTAGCCGCTCCACATCCTCCTCAGTGAGCTGCTCCACGACGGGGATGTGACACGCCGACGAGTCCATAAACGGGTCGGCGGTGTAGAGCCCCTCCACCTCGCCCAGCATGACCAGCAGGTCCGAATCCACCAGGTTGGCCACCAGGGCGCACAGCGTGTCGTTGTCGCCGAACGACTCACCCGCCAGCTCCTCCACGGCCACGACGTCGTTCTCGTTGATGATGGGCACAACCCCGTGTTCCAGGAGGCCTTCCAGCGTGTTGCGGATGTTCAGGTAGCCCAGACGGTCGGTCAGGTCCCGCCGCGAAAGCAGGGCCTGCGCCACAACGATGTCGTGGGATGCGAATAGCTGCTCGTAGGCGTGCATCAGGTGGCTTTGCCCGACGGCAGCCAGCACTTGCCGCAGGGGCAGGTCCCTGTCCGCCTGCGTTACGCCCAGCGCATGGCGTCCGGCCGCGACGGCCCCCGACGACACCAGGAGCGCCTGCTTTCCCTGGGCGTGAAGCGTAACGATCTGCCCCACAAGGCCGGCCATAAAGTCCAGATCGAGACGCCCGCTGCCGCCAGTGAGCAGGCTGGTGCCCACCTTGACCACGACGCGATTATAGGGCGCACGGCTCCGTGTGATGGGTCCCTCCGCTGGCACGGGCTTGTCCGCTGACGGGGTTTGGCGCTGAGCCGACACTTACGGGCCTCTATATAAGGGGATGCAGGTCATTTCACAGAAACCCATTATATCAGTGCGGGCCAGACGCCAACAAGGGACGGGTAGGGAGGCTGCGGCGAGATTATCGAGGACAGGCGGTGAATTGTCCCAGTTCAGCCAACGTGCTTGCTTGGCGCGGGTCAGACGGCCCAAATCCCTGCCGGGTGTGCCCCGTCTACCACGTCGGGTCCGTGTCCTGAGCGCTGTTGTTGGTCAGGCGAGCCTGCTGGGTCCCATCGTCGTTCATGACGACTATTTCCGCGTCGCCGTCCAGGTAGGAGACGAAGGCGATCTGGCTGCCGTCCGGGGACCAGACGGGCTGGACGTCTCGCACGCCGTTGTGGGTGAGGCGCTGGAGGTCGCCGCCCCTGGCGTCGCTGACGTATATCTCGGCGTTGCCATCGCGTTCGGATACGAACAGAAGCCTTCTGCCGTCGGGCGACCAGGCGGGACCGTACTCGTCCTCGTCTGTCTCCGTGAGGCGCGCCTGCCCTGAGCCGTCGGCGTTCATGACGTATATCTCGGCGTTGCCGTCCCGTGTGGACATGAAGGCCAGCTTGCGCGAGTTGGGGGACCAGACGGGGCTGTAGTCCGGTGTGTCGGTGAGCCTGCGCTCGTTGACGCCATCCGGGTTGCGTAGGTACAGGCCCTGGCCCTCACCGCCACGCACCACGAATACAACGGAGTTGCCATCGGGGGACCAGTCGCCCACCTCGTCGCCGGGCACGGAGGAGAGTTTCAGAGGATTGGAGCCGTCGGTGTTCGCTATGTAAATAGTAGGGGCCGTGCCATTTTCGTAGACGTATGCCAGCCTGCTGCTGTCGGGAGCCCAGCGCGGGTCCCTGTGACCGCCGCCGCTATGCGTCATGCGGGTGCGGGTCTCGCCATCGACCGTGATTACCTCGATGGCATTGTTGCCGTCGGCGCCGGCCTGAAAAGCCACCAGCGCCCCATTGGGCGAAATAACGGGGTGCGACTCGTCCTCGTCGGAGTTGGTGAGATTAACGGCCTCGCCACCGCCGGCGCTGATGGAGTAAATCTCAAGATTGCCATCCCTGTCGGACGTGAAGATGATAGAGGGGGTAGAAGCGCCGCAAGCGGCGGCGGCAAGAATCAAGATACCGGATATCGCTATGAGAATCCGCATGACAATCTCGTTATTCCCCGCTATATTCGGATAGTAACGAATTAGCTTTAACACAGTCACGATGGGCGCACAAGGAGTTTTCAGGACATTTATTAGAAAATGGACAGATCGATTCAAGCTCAAGCAGCCACGGACCCGACCTGCGTCAAAACCCTATTGCGTTACACCACCATGGGGAATGGGCACGGGCAGGCAAATCCTCAGAGCTCTCAACAAAAGATACTGCGTGCCTTCGAGGTGGAGATGTAGTCGTCAGCCAGACATTCATGGCGCAACAATATGCACCGGGATTTTTCTAGCTAGACCATGCAGCCGCTGTCCTCATTGGATTGGCGCCTCAACAACGGAACGCATCAAGAGCCCGCTAATGAATTTATGTGCAGCGCCAGACGCGGCCACTAAACGTCCCGGGCTTCTGTCGCGAGTTTCCTGTCGCCAAACCTCGTACCGCCTGCCTGTCTCAAGAATGGTATCCCAGATCAGACACAAAATAGACGCTGGTTGATATTCCATCATGGTACAGGGGGGCTGTCCAATGAACAGAAGGGTGACCTAATGCCAAAAGCACAGTCTGCAAAGACCAAAACAAAACGAGGCTCTGATAAGCATCGTACTACTCCTTCCGTTGCAAGTGAGACATTCCATTCCAAGGCTCGCAAGGAAGGGCTCCTCCCATCAATTGAAACGAAGATGGGCAACGGCTTAGGTAGGGATACCTTCGAACGTCACGCCGCCCTTCTGGGCGATCCCCGCATGTCTCAGCGCATGTACGCCCAACAGCGAACGGCAATTGTACAGAGGCTGCAAAGAGACTATGGCAACAGATATGTGCAGAGGTTGGTAGACCATATACAGAAAAAGAGAACCGAGGGGGTTCAGACCAGGCTCAGGGTTGGACCCGCAGGTGATAGGTATGAGCGGGAAGCGGATGCTGTAGCACGTAAAGTTGTGAGGGGCATAGGAACCTCTGAATCCAGGGAGGAAAGGATTCAGAGGGTCCAGGATGAAAACCTGGCTTACGCGCACAGTTTGATACAGCGACGTAATGAAGCTGAATTGGCCCGGCGCCAGTCCTCAAAAGAACGGCCTCAGGTTGGTGTGGAGGTTGGCGAGCTCACGCCCGACGATTTGAAGTCTCTCCAGCGCCAACCGGAACCGGAAGAAGACGAGCTGCAGCTAATGCCTCTCCAGCGCCAGCCGGAACCCGAAGAAGAGGAGTTGCTGTTGAAGCCTCTCCAGCGCCAACCGGAACCGGATGAAGAGGAGCTGCAGCTAAAGCCCCTCCAGCGCCAACCGGAACTGGATGAAGAGGAGTTGATGTTGAAGCCTCTGGCTCAGCGTCAAGACGCGGAGGAGGAAGAGGAGCTTAAGATGAAGGCTGCCGGCCCTCATATAGGCCACGAGGGTGGCGATGTCGAGCCGGCAACAGAATCTGCCATTCTTCGTGCCAAGGGCAGCGGCGCCCAGCTACCGGAGAACCTCCGAACACAGATGGAGTCAGCCTTCGGGGCTGATTTCAGCGGCGTAAGCGTGCATACAGATGCTCAGGCCGACGAACTTAATCGCTCGATGAACGCTCGTGCGTTCACTATGGGCCAGGACATATTCTACCGCAAAGGCGAATACAATCCTGGTACGTCTGCGGGCAAGGAGATCATTGCCCATGAGTTGACCCATGTGGTGCAACAGACCGGCGGCGCCCGTCCGGGACGGAGCGAGGACTCTGAGCACGAGAGGCTCGATTCGACCGCCGAGGCCTTAAATGTAGTGCAGCAAACGGGCGGAGAAACCGAGCGTATCACCCCTCATCCTTCTTCCAATAAACAGAATCCCGCTTACGTTGGCGGAGCCCAGAGAGTGGTCGTCTCCAGTGAGGCGCTTGAGAAGCTTAGTAGCGGGGCAGGATCCAAGAAAGGAAAATCCCTTCCTTTGACCCCGGACGAACAGAAGCGCCAGGCCGAGATAACGGAAGAGAAGAAGCGTCAGGCCAAGTCAGCCGTGCTAGACGAAACGAAAAAGCTCACCATTGCTAATTGGATAACGGATGTTGTCAAGTACATCAAATCGAGGTTTTCAAGTATTAAGGACTCATTAGAATCATTCCTGACGCTAAAGGCAGGAGGTAAAAATAATTACGGACAACAATATGGTTGGTTCAAAGACATTGCCAAATTTCTCGGTGACATTCTTAAATTTGCCGGGCGTTTCGCCGGAGCGATTTCAGGGTTTGCAAAGGTATGGTCCTCGGTATTCGACGGAATAAAGGCGTTCATGGCGGTCTTGCCCTTGATGAAACTTCGATGGAATCAGCTTAAAGAAGGACGGGATACCGAATTTTCCAGGGCGGTGAAATACGGCGCCAAAAAGGTGGGGCGCAGCTTGGTCCTGCGGGGTCTAAACATTTTTGCATCGATAATGCAAGCAACAACCCGTACCGTGTCGGCGATTGCACTGCTTATTCCGGGTGGTCACTGGGTAGCGATGGGAGCAGAGGCGGTTGACATTCTAGTGGAATTGGCTAAACGCGGTTTGTCCATAGGAGCTAAGCTAAAGGGCCTTTTCAAATGGGCGAAGGGTACGCGAGGAGTAAATAGAGCCGAGAATGCTGGAATAATCGTGGACACGGCGAGGGGGAAAATAGGTAGCGATGCCAAGGAGCACAGGGAGGCCGCGAAGCTAATCGCGGACCTGAAACCGGAAGGCTTACTAGGTTTGATAACTGCTACGCCAGAGGATGTTAAAAACGCGCTTGATGGGGCTTCAGAAGACCTGATAAAGAATCTGAAGAAAGGCATGGCAAATAAGCTTAAATCTACCTAGCTGGACACACTACCGAATTCTCTACAGCCTTCACGTGGGTGTTGCCAACTAAGGTTGCACGCCTATACGGTTTAATCCCCGACAGGAGATTCGTTCTAGAGATGCCGGAGGTCAGAGTTTACGTGTCTGTAAAAGGCCCAAAAGATCACTTTCGTGCCTGAAAAAGCGCAGACTGTGTTGACAACCCCTCCGTATTACCAGGGCCACGCGGGGCGGGTCGGAATGAGACTCGTCAAGCGCAAACGCTCCGCCAACGATATCCACATCAGTCGCGGCTTCTGATTGACGGCCTGTTATGGAGCATGCCCTTCGCTACGCCAAGCTGCCCACCGGGGTTGCCGGCAGCCCCCGTTTACATGAAACCCGGCAAGGCAATAGCCCGCCCCAACGCTCCCCTGCCGCCCCACCTCAAGGCCCTGAGGTATGCGAATCCACTACGTATCGGTACTCACCTAATTCCGTAAGGGCTATGTTCCCCGTCTTTTCGGATAATGAGAACATTGATCTTGCGCCGTTCGTCGCCCAGGCATGCCTGAGCCGCGATTCCTTTCAGATACACGGCAGACGGCGAAACTCACAAACTTCTCAGGGGCTATAATTATGAAAGAGGAATACGTAAACGCCTTCCTGGCGCCCGCCAAGATGGTATGGGAAAAAGAGCTTCAGACCTCCCTGGACTTCGTGGGGGCAAGGGCAGTCGATCATCAGTTCACGACGGACGACCTGACGGCAATCCTTGGCGTCAGCGGCCAGCTGGAAGGCAACGTTCTTTACGGCTTCGGCGGCGGCACTGCTCTGGCCGTGGCCAGCGCGATGATAGGTGAGAAAGTTACCGTAATCGATGATTTGTCCATGTCTGCGCTGGGCGAACTGGCCAACATGATCACGGGCAACGCAGCCACGCAGCTGTCGGCCAAAGGCTACGTCTGCGACATCAGCCCACCCCTGATAATCGAGCCCTCCGGCAGCAGGATATCCACCCTGCGCGGGACACAGATCATGGCGCAGTTCAAAAGCCAGTACGGCGACCTGTGCATTCGCATCTGCCTGAACGAGAACACCAGGTTTGCCAAATAGTAACCATGTTCAGAGCGCGGCTACGGTCTATGACAGGGAGCCGGCCACCTCTCTCGCCTGCTTGGCTCCTCGCTCCGCGAAAACGCTGCACACACCGGTGTAACGAGTCGGGTCGAGAAGCTCGTCTATGCGCTCAGGCGAAAGACGGCTTGACACCTCCTCAACCTCGGCCAGCGTGTCGCTGAAGGCCTTATTCTCCAGGACAGCCGCCTGTGCCGCGTCGTAAACGGCGTCGTGGGCTTTCTGCCTGCCGATTTCGCGACCTAGCTCCAGCATGACGGCCTCAGCCATTATCAGGCCGCCGGAGAGGTCCAGGTTCTTGCGCATCCTCTCGGGGAACACCCGAATGCCCGCGAAGAGATTAACCATCCGCTGTAAGATATCCCCCGTGAGCGTACAGGCCTGAGTGATTGCGCTGTTCATCATGACGCTGGTGGTGCGGTCGGCCTCGTGCTCCGTCTGCATGGCTTCAAGCGCCAGCGGGACAAGGGCGCGGACCTGCGCGGCCCCCGCGACGATGTCCTGTGCCAGCTTGGGATTGCGCTTCTGAGGCATGGTGCTGCTGCCCACGGTGCCCTCCGGCACAGGCTCCTCAACCTCGCCGAACTCGTCCTTCATGAGTGTGTAGACCTCGCGGCCTATCTTGCTGCAGGTGGCAGCCAGCAGCCCCAGTAGGCAGACGTACTCCGCCATATGGTCTCCGACAGTGCGGCTTGGCAGAGGCATGGAGGCCATGCCCAGCTTTACGGCCATCCTGTCCTGAATCTCCAGGCCGATTTCACCCAGTGACGCCAGGGTTCCCGCGCCCCCGCCAAGCATGGTCACGAAGACTCGGTCCTCACAGCCACGCAGACGCCCCACGTGCCGGCAAAGCTCGTCTATCCAGACGGCCACCTTGTAGCCGAAGGTCGCAGGCACGGCATGCTGCCCGTGGGTGCGTCCGGGCAGGACCATGTCCTTGGTGTGCTCGGCAAGATCAGCCAGCTCTGCAAGAAGGTCAGCCAACTGCTTCAAAAAGATGCCGTGGGCCCGCTTGATGACCAGCAGCTTGCCCGTCTGCGTGATGTTCTGCGTCGTGGCGCCCCAGTGGATGTAGCCCCCGGAGTCGCCCTCGCAGATGCGGTCCAGCTCCCAAACCAGAGGTACGATTGGGTGACCTGTGCGGGCCAACGCAGCGTGGATGTTGTCCAGGTCCAGATTCTCGAACTTTGCCTTGCTGGTAATCTCGTCGGCGGCGTACTGGGGTATGATCTCCAGTTCGGCCTGTGCCTGCGCCAGGGCCACCTCCACGTCCAGCCACGACTGCAAGCGCGAGGCCTCCGAAAACAGGTCTCGGATGCCCGGGTCCCCGACTCGATACGACGTAGGTTCGCCCTGCATTTAACGCTCCTTTTTGCCTGTGTATCGGTTTCAAATTAAGCGGAGCGATATGGTAACACAGGGGGTTCATCGAGACCCAAAGTGCAAGCGGGGATATCGTATCGGATTAGCCTCAGCCTGTAGGGCGGGGCGTGCCCGGCGTAAAGCCATTAACTTTTACGCGGAGCCACTTCTCTATTTCCGGACGCTGCGGTAAATGTTGAAGGCTACCTCTTGCTCATCCTCGGAAAGGCCTTCGGCGGTGAACACCAGCCTGCGGCCAGGCAAATCCAGCACCATGGCGGTCAGTCCTTCACCGTCCCGCCGGGGTCTCACCAGCGTGGCCTGCTGACCATTTATATCCACACTAAAATTGATGTGCATGGACTCCATCCGAGGGTCTCCACCGCCCGCCATTGTTCTATATATATCGCTAACAGCGAATGGGCCTCCCAAGAAATTGAGCGTCATGCCGTCTCCGGTGAACGCACCGCTCCAGGAGTCGCCGCCCGCGCGGGGATTGATGACCTCCCAGCCGGAGGGCAACTCCACCGAGAATAAGCTTTGCGCAGGCTCATCTGAACCCTCCGGTGGCTCCAGCATGACCTGATACCTTGAATTCGAACAGGCAAACAGGAGCACAGCACACACCAGCGCCGCCACAAATATACCTGCCCGGGCCAAACCCCGGCGCCGCATAGTCTGTAATTTCCACATCCCGATGGGTCCTCCGACGGCGTCCAAATTAGCTGTCAATTCTATGACCTGCACTCCTATTTAATCACTATCTCAAAATCGTCTTGGGGGAGTCCAGAGGGGCTTTCCCCCCTTCCGGCAGAGGGCCTGGGGGATGTGCCCCCAGGAACAAGCGCCCCCAGGATGGGTGGGCGGGAACAAGCCAACCGCCTTTTTGAGATAGTTACTTAATGGCCAAATTACGGCATTACTAACCACGTGATTTAGCCGGGTGGGGAAACCCGGTGCATTTTTAGAACAAATGTATTTACAAATGCCTTATCCGATGCTAACATTCCCTCACTCAGTCCCCTGGTGCATTCAGGGATAAAGCAGTCAACGATAACGCCGATGGGATTAAGCCTAACAGTGGAGATTTGCCGATGGCCTAACCCGCCTGCCGATTACTCACAAGACAAGCCGTAAACACCGGATTTAGCTAATACGAACGCACGAATTTGCACCACAACAATACGCCAAAGGATGAGCCGTGAGGAGTGACATGAAAGACGACAAAGCGAAGGCACTGGAGCTAGCCCTGGGCCAGATTGAACGCCATTTCGGCGCGGGCGCCGTCATGAAGCTGGGAGAGGACATTCTGAACACCCAGGTGGAGTCGCTCTCCACCGGTTCCATAGCCCTGGATATAGCTTTGGGCGTAGGCGGCGTGCCAAGAGGCCGTGTCACAGAGGTATTCGGCGCAGAGTCTTCGGGCAAGACAACGTTGGCCTACCACGTTATGTCCTCGGCACAGCGAAACGGCGGCACGGCGGCTTACATCGACGCCGAGCATGCGCTGGACCCCGGCTACGCAGCCAAGTGCGGCTTGGACATCGGGGAGCTTCTCGTGTCCCAACCAGACACGGCGGAGCAGGCCCTGGAGATCTGCGAATACCTGGTGCGCAGCGGCGCAGTCGACGTAGTGGTCATAGACAGTGTTGCCGCCCTGGTGCCCAAGGCCGAGTTGGAGGGCGACATGGGGGACACCCACATGGGCTTGCAGGCGCGGATAATGTCCCAGGCGCTTCGAAAGCTAACGGCTGCCATCAGCCGGTCCCATACCAGCGTAATTTTCATAAACCAACTGCGCGAGAAGATAGGCGTCGTGTTCGGCAATCCCGAGGTCACGCCCGGAGGGCGGGCACTGAAGTTCTACAGCTCCGTGCGCATCGACCTGCGGCGGCTGGAGTCCATCAAACAGGGCACGGACGTCCTGGGAAACCGCGTCCGCGCTCGCGTGGTCAAGAATAAGGTGGCGCCCCCCTTCCGCGTCGCCGAGTTCGACATCATGTACAGCGAGGGCATCAGCAAGAATGGCGAGCTGCTGGACATCGGCGCCGATGAAGAGGTGTTGAAGAAGAGCGGCGCCTTCTACTCCTTCGGCGACATTCGACTGGGTCAGGGCCGCGAGAATTCCAAGCAGTTCCTAAAGGAGAACCCGGAGCTCGCCGAACAGATCGAGAAGCTGGTACGGGCCAAGCTCTCCCCCCAGCCTGTGAGCCCTGAAAAGCCCCCTGCCAAAAAAGACGGGAAGGCAATGGACGAGCCTGAACTGGCGGCAGTGGTTTCTTCCGGCCAAACCAATTAAGATATACGTGGACGGCACGCGCTCGGGGGCATCGCACCAAGCGTCGTTGCCCTGAGTGACCCGTCCCAAAGACCGCACCGCGCAGGCAAACCACGCGAAACAGGCCAAACGTCACTGCTGCTGCATGAAAGACGGCGAGGCATTCAAACTAGCTACCTCCGCTGCTCTTCGTTTCATCTCCTACAGGGCCAGAAGCGAAGCAGAGGTGAGGACACGCTTGCTTAGGCGATTCCCTATCCCAATTGTTGACCTGGTACTGGCCGACCTCACGCGCCAGAGTCTGATAGATGACTCCGAATTCGCCACGCTCTGGAAACAGAGCCGTGACGCCCACCGGCCACGCAGCGCGTTCCTCATCAGACGCGAGCTTTTAGCCAAGGGCGTGGCTCGGGATGTGGCCACGCAGGCAGTCGCCGACCTAAACGAGTCCGATGCGGCGTACAGGGCGGGCCAAAAGTTTGCCAGACGTCTGCACAACCTGGATTTCAACAAATTCAGCACCAGACTGTGGGGGCACCTACGCCGGCGGGGCTTCAACGGCTCCATCAGCAGGGACACGGTGTCCCTGCTCTGGTCTGAAAGCCGCCCGCAACACGGCGACCCCGCCGAGTCTGATATGACAAACCCACCTGGCGCCGAGATATGGGAGGGCCGAGGCCATGATTAGCGCCTCCGACAAATCCGAACCTCCCGGTCCCCGTAAGCCCCTACCCTGTACATTTCACGGACTTCCGTAAGTCCGAACTGCGGAATACGTGCGCCCGCGACTACGCATGGCGCAGGAGGAACATTGATGCCGGAAGGACTGTTGATCAATCTCATCGTTATCGTGGTGCTCCTGGTGTTCTCGGCCTTCTTCTCAAGCTCGGAGGCAGCCTACCTGTCGCTGGAGCGCATAACGATCACGCACCTGGTAAGCACCGGCGTGCCGGGGGCCAAGCGCGTATCGGACATGATAGCCAATCCGGAAAAGCTACTGTCCACCATACTTCTGGGCAACAACCTGGTTAACATCGCCTTTTCCGCAGTCATCACCGTCATGGCTATTTCCTATATCGAGGACAGGGGCCAGGCAGTGCTGGTTGCCACCGTGGTGGGCACTGTGGTGGTGCTGAT
>JACZVF010000042.1 GCA_022572805.1 Chloroflexota bacterium | reverse complement strand
GGCCGAAATCGTCAACGCCGTGCCCGAACGCGCGATCGTTAGCGTCACAGGGAATGTCACCGCCTGCGCGCCGGCAAGGGTCAGGTCAGGGTATAATTCCCTGCTGCCCACGATGACATCTGTCCCGCCGTCATTGGCCACGTACCCCCAGCCGTCCAATACCCCAGGGCCGTTCGCGGTATCGGCGTTCGGCGCCCCTTGGTTCGCGTAGATGGCCCAGGCGACGGGGCCGGCGTTGAAATCTGGAAGGTTGGCGCTTTCGATAACCATCGTTATCGTAAAATCGCCCGTGCCAAAACTAAGGGCCCCCCCCGCGCCGTCCGGGAAAAGAGCTTCACTGATGCCGGCCGTGCCGCCGGCGAAGTCGATGGTTGCGCCCGCGTAAGTTATGGTGATCGCCCCAAACGCTGGGGGGCCGACGTCACCGATTTGCGCATCGGCTGCTGTGTGCGATCCTACGTAAATCGCGGTGCCCGCGAAGGCCGGCGCGCAGACTAACGCCATTGTCAAAACTATCGCTACGGATCTCATAAACTCTTCCTTCCCGTATTTTCCCGTTCCAAACTCTATCTCTTAGCCGGAGGTATTGTAAACCGCACCCGCTATCCCGGATGCAGACTCAGTACGGACAGTTTTCCCTCCCTAGCGCTATGTGCGCATCGCTTTGGGTGGCATATCACTGCGCCCGAGACCACCGGAATTCCACGCAAGGCCCCGGAACGAAAGGAGTGAAAAAGAAATACCTACCTTTTCCCTGAATCTGACTTTCCTTCCCCGGGCAGCCTGACATCAGGTAAGAACTTAGCACGTTCGGGCAACATTGTCAACCTTAATATCGGGCAAAAACTCGCAGAAATTCAGATTTTTCATGCTTTTGTGCGCGACTGGGGGCGATTCCAATCTTGCGGGAATTCGTGTGCCCATCGTCAATACACCGCTGACGAAAGGGGATTTCAAGGCCGGAGCCGACCTGTGGACCATTGGTGCGCTGGCCAACGGCGCAACAGTGTCACTGGGTTTTGTATTCGACACCAGCGATGCAGGCGATTTCACCAGTCAGCCGGTGGTCTCCGCCAACGAATTCGATTCGGATGCTTCCGACAACACAGGGAACAAGACGGTCACCGTGACGGCGGTACCCGCCAGCGTGCCTGTCAGCGCGGGTCCAAGTGGTGGCGGCGGCGGACTGGTCCGGGTGACCCCAAAGGCTATCGGCCATACACTCGAAGGCATAACTTTGCGCTTCACCGCGCGTTTCGGCCAGGGTAATCCCCCACCACAAACCCTTGGCGTTTTCAACCCGGGCCGCGGGACATTGCAGTGGTCTTTGCTCAGCAGCGTGGAGTGGCTTTCCATGAGTCCCAGATCGGGCAATTCCAGGAACACCACCCCACAGATGTAGAGGTATCGGTCGATGCGGCCGGCCTGGAGGTTGGCGAATATACAGGCACCATAAGCATCGTCGCGGGCGAGGTAGACAATTCGCCTCAGATCATCGAGGTCGTGCTTACCATTGCGCCACCTCCTCCGGAGGACCAGCGGATAGCCTTTAGCCCGGACGTGTTCCGCTTGACCTCCGTGGAAGGCGACCCCTTTCCCTCACTGGGGTCTTTCGAGGTATGGAACGCGGGCGACCTGACGCTGGACTGGTCCGTCGAGGCCGACGTGGACTGGCTCTCCTTCCTCCCCGGTGGCGGCACATCCCAGGGCGAGCGCGTTCTGGTGACGGCGACCGCGAACGCCGCCTCATTCGTGGCGGGAACGTACTCTGCCATCATCACAATCAACGCCGATGTGGCCGTGAACGCCCCGCAGACCATGGCCGTGGAGTTGGTGGTTTTGCCTCCTCCTCCGGTGATTGGTAGCGATCAGAGCAGCTACACCATAATCGCGCCTGAGAGCGGGCCCAACCCCGCCCGACGGGTTGTTCTGGTGGTGAACGAAGGCGGCCGCGAGATGCAGTGGACCGCCGGCGTCGACCAGCCCTGGCTTACGCTTGATATCGAATCGGGGGTGTCCGACCCGGACCAACCGGCGGAGCTTGGACTTCTGGCAGACGTCACTTCGCTGACGCTGGGCACTTACGAGGCGACGCTTGTATTAACCGCCGCCGATGCCGCCAACAGTCCATACACTGTCACCATTACGTTGGTGGTCGACGTGCCCAACGACGCGGACGGGGACGGCGTGCCCGACATCATCGAGGACGACGGGCCTAACGGCGGAGACGCCAACAACGACAACGTGCCGGACAGCCGGCAGGGTAACGTATCCTCCGTGCCTGATGCCGTGACGGGCACCTTTGTGACGCTGGAGTCGTCTGCCGGCACCCTGCTCACCGGCGTGCGGGCCCTGGAGAACCCGTCGCCCGAAGACGCGCCCAGCCGGGTGAGTTTCCCGCTGGGCTTCTACGAATACAACGTCGTCGGCATAGGCCGGGGCGAGTCCGCCGAAGTGGTGTTCACTCTGGCCGACGACTCCGGATTTGACGCCAACAAGTTCTATAAATATGGACCAACGCCCGACGATCCCGCGCCGCACTGGTATGAGTTTACTTATGACGGCGAAACGGGCGTCGAGTTTCTGGGTAACCGCATAGTCATGCACCTGGTGGACGGCCAGCGTGGCGACGACGATCTTACGGACAACGGGACTATCGTCAGCGTGGGCGCCCCGGCCGACGACAGGCGCGTGGACCTGGTGTTGACGAGCGATGGCCTTCGAGAGATGGGCACTCTGTCCCAGCCGCTAAGGTACACGGTTACAGTGTTGAACAAGGGGCCTGCCGTAGCAGCCAACGTCAGGGTGAACCAGCCGTTGCCCCCTGGATTCGAGCTGATAACGGCCACGCCCAGCAAGGGCGTTTGCAACATAGACGACGGCGTACAGTGCAACCTGCGGTCGCTTCAAATAGGCGAGAGCGCGTCCGTGGAGTTCCTGGTGCGCACCACCACAGTCATTTCGGAGCCGTTCCCGTACGAGACCCGCGTGTCCAGCGACAACCTCGACAGCGCGGAGGAAAACAACGTCGTTTCCGTGAACATGACGGTTACGGACCCGGCTCTGGCGCTGGCCTCAAACAGGGTCAGCATCACGGCCATAGAAGGCAACCCTCGGCCGCAACCGCATCTCTTGAGCATAACGAACTCCGGTACCAGCGGGGAGTTGCGTTGGACCGTCGCCGGGTCTTGCGATGCAAGCAACCCATCGGCTGGACTGCCCGTCTGGCTGCTGCTGAACCCGACCCCCGGCTCCACGGTTGTCGGAGACGGCGACGCTCGCATCGGAGTAGACATCTCTACGTTGGCTCCCGGTAGCTATAACGCCGGCTTCGTGGTCAGCGACTTCAGCGCGGGCCTTGGCTGCCAGGCCGTGGATGTCGAACTCAAGGTGCTGCCGGCAATCGGCAGGCCGCAACAGGCCTCAGTAAACCTGCAGCAGTGGGAATTGCAGAGCATAAGTGAGCTTGTGCAGGCGTTCTTCGAGGCCAAGCGTGAGGAGGTCGACGCAGATCAGCAGCCCTGGTTTACCGCCGCCGCCAACCTCGCCGGCCGTCTGGAGTCCGATGAGACGATACGCCGAAGCATCGTCAGGCCGGCTCAAGACTTCGATACCTCTCTGACCACGCTGGCGAGGCTGAGTGAGACCCTGGGCAACTGGAGCGGTCAGGGCGAGGTGGCCGATCCCGACCAGTTCGCGGCAGTGGACCAGTTCACCTTTGATCTGACAGGCGAGATGAGCGCTGTGCTGTCCGGACAGAAGGACTGGGACCCAGACCAGTTGGGCCTCATTCAGATAGGCGCAACGGCCGACGAGAAGCTGTTCGTGATCTACAGTCGGACCCTGCAGGGGCTGCTGGTCCACTTCGACACCTTTGATGGCGTAGCCGGCCAGATAGACGGCGTAATTCCTGTGAGCGTCGAGGCTGTGGAGGGCGTAGGCGACCAGCTAGTGGCCGCAGACGCCGGCTCAGTGTATTCCCGACGAGCATCGGTGCTGCGCGCGGCTATTGGCAGCCCTGGCGAGCTGCGGGTTTACGACGAGGTAGGCCGGGTAACCGGAATGGTGAACGGACAGATAACGGTCAACATACCGAACTCGACGTTCTTCAGAGACGAGGTGTTCGTGATGCTGCCGACGGACGCGCAGGCCCTGGCCTACCACTACGAGATAGTGGGCACCGAAGAGGGCCTGTACGGTATCGAAATAAGCTTCCTGGACAACACCGGCCGTGAAACGCCGTTCCAAAGGACGGGCGTGGTCATCGGACCTTCCGAGGTCCACAGGTATACGGTGGACTGGCCCAACCTGGAGCAGAACAGCGGCTGGCTATGGCGCATCGACGCCGACAACGACGGCATCTTCGAGACCGAGTTCCCGCCGGCAATTGTGGAAAGGCGTATCGTGCCTGCATGGGTGTGGCCTGAATTAGTTATTGGAGTGGTGGTTGTCCTGGTGTTGGCGCTGCTCATACTATGGGTGTTGGTGTCCTGGTCGGAGCCTATACGGGAACGGCTATCCGGCTGGGTCAAGCCCGTCACCGGGTTGTTGTCCAAATTCGGGATCAGATTGCAACTGCCCAGGATGCCGAAGCCCAGGTTGTCCAGGTACCTGAGACCTTGATCAATGGCGGCAGGCCGAAAAGATGTGCGGCGCATTCGGAAAAAGTGTTATTCAGATCAGGTAATCATCAAGGATAGGTGCTCAGATGGCTGAAACGATACGGGTGGCGGCTGAACAGAACACTCTGGAGGTCAACGCCGGGGAGGCCGTGGATACAGTCATCACTGTGCAGAACCTCAGCGCCGCGGTGGGCGTGTTCACCATCGACCTCGAGGGCCTGGATGCTGCATGGTACAGCCTGTCCAGCAACAGCGTGTCCCTGTTCCCGGGAGACAGCACTACGACCACGCTGGTGATCGTGCCCCCTCGCACAAGCACATCGCTGGCCAAAGACTACCCCTTCACTATCAGGGTATCTTCTCAGCGCGACGAGGAAGACGTGGAGACCCTTCCCTTCACGCTGAAGATGAACGCGTTCTACGACTTCCTGCTGGATTACCAGCCGCAGCGCGCCAGGGGGGCCAGCGCCGTCCACACGCTGACGCTGTCCAACACCGGCAACGCCAAACTTGCATTCGGCATGGAAGGCCGGGACACCGATGGGCTGTGTTCATTCGAATTCGAACCCGAAGCTCCTACGGTTGCCCCAGGCGAAACCATCGAGGTAGCGGTCACGGCGAAAGGCAAGAGGCCCCTGCGAGGCATGCCGGCGCTGTATCAGTACGAGATAACCGCCACGCCCTCAGATGGCGAGATGGATGCGAAATCCAGCTTCGCCCAACTGGAAGTGCCGCCGCGAATACCCGGATGGACGGTGCGTGTGGTTACTCTATCCGTCATCGCCGTAATTATCGGTGTGGGCGTTTACCTGGCCCTTAACCGGTTCCTGTGGGCTCCGATAGAGGTCGCGGAGTTGAACGTGGCGCCCCTGCGCGTCGCGCTAACCGAAGGCGAGTCCAGCCAACTCTCCGCCGTGGCAAAGGATGGCGACGGCAACCGCCTGCCGGACCAACCGGTGGCTTGGACCACCAGCGACCCGTCGGTAGCCTTCGTTTCGGCCACGGGCGGCCAGGTGCGGGCAATCGCGCCGGGCACCGTCGTCATTACCGCTACACTTGTGGACCAGGAGTTCGAGCCAAGAAGCGCCACGGTCACCGTGCTGCCAACCGTGGTGTCAACGGACTGCGTTCGCTACGATCCAGCGTCGGTAAAGTTCGGCGTGTCGGGAGATTCGCGACTTGTTATCACGGACGGCATCAATGATATCCTGACGCTTTCCGTTGGCGACGACCAGGTGAACGCCATGACGCTGGTATCCAGGCACAACGGCCGCTGTTTCATCGGAAGGGACGCGCCGGTCTCGGAGCGCGAGGCGTCTGAAATCGAGTTCTGGATTGGCAGCTCCGGGGTGGAAGGCGGCGAAATCAGCCCAGAGGACTGCGAGGCTTACAACGCCTCCAATACGCAGATTCGGAGCACATCTACCGGCGACTGGATTCTGACCGACGGCTCCACTCTGCTTATTCGCATGGATAGTCAGGAGGATGCCCAGGCTGCTTTGCAGTTGGCCAGCCGTCAATCCAGCCGCTGCTTTGTCAGCCGGAGCTTCGTGGAGGGCAGCCAGGCTGGATACCTGACCCAGTACTGGGAGTAATATTTCATATTCCGGGCAACTGGACTTTGCACTTGATTAAGAATGAAGCGGCCGCCAGTCGTAAAAGACATGGCGGCCGCTTCGTTTTTGGTGTGGACTATATGGGGTTGGCGTTGCCTGTCTGACTACTGGGCAACCATCCTGATGGACTGCCGCCGCACGCTTTCCGATGCGAAGACGCACATGTTCACGCCGAACTCTGTTGCGGACCTGATCGTGTCTCTGGTTGCAGGGGCATCGGGTCTCCCCCCGTCCCACAGGCATCCGTAATCTGCGTTTGTATAGATGAGGTTGCCGCTCGTTGCCGTACCAGTTGCCACCCCCGTCGCGACCAGGGCCGGCCCGTCAGCCCCATCCGGCGGCTGCGAAAACAGGTGGTGAGACTTGAGGAGACGGTCACCGCGCTCGATGGTGGTCATCTCAACCTCCAGGCGCTCCGCCAGTTGGAGGAAGGACTGCCGGAAATCATCGCCGCCGTTGTCGCCAACGCCGCAGGCCTCCCCCAGAAGGACGCCGCCGCGGTCCAGGAAAGACTTCACAACCAGCACCCACTCCGGCGCCAACGTGAAGGACTGCCGGCCGGCCACAACCAGCAGGTGGCACTCGGCGATCTCCTGGCTGAGATTGACGGACCCTATGTATTCACCCAGGTACGGCGTTGTCGTATTTATGGCCTTCAGGAGGGCCATCAGCCCTGAGAAGTGAAGGACCTGGCCCTCGGCAGTCATCTCCAGCGGAACGATACCGACCTTGATGGTCTCCGCCGCCAGGGGGCCCGCTGCCGCGCGGAACCGCAGGTCCACCTCGTCGGGCTGAGGGCTGTCCTGATCGGCCGCGTCGGATACGACCGCGCCGCCGCCCGAGACCTGGATGCGGCACAGCTCGACAAACGGCCCATCGGGCAGGTCCCTTCGCTCCTCTATGCGGTAGGCCTCCAGCAGGTAGCCTGCGCCCGCGTTCCCATTTGCCGACGAACCGCCGTTCCCGGAAGGGACCTCTCGGTACTGCAATATAAGGTAAAGCAGCCCGGCGTCGCCCGTCTGCAACTGGAACCTCTGAGGCTCTCCCACGATAACCGTGTGGCCTTCGGAGTCCACCGCCACGCCGGGGTTTATTACAACCGAGTTGTCCGGCGGGTCCCAGGCCACCACCTCCAGTCCCGCGATTACGCCAGGCCTGTGCAGCGATACGTTGTGGCGCAGGCTGTGCAGGGCATGATAATCGTGCGACGCATTCCAGGTGGAGACGTCGACTACCATACCCTCCCGGGCCACCAGCCGCTGCTGCGGATTTCCCATCATGTCTGTCAGGGCCATACGGCACCTCCCGACCCTCTGCCTTAATGATGCAGAGGAGTGAAAATTAGGATACTTTCCGTTTGATCTCCAGCCGGTACGCGGCGTGGGCAGGCTTCTCGGCTTCGATAATCGTCTTGATGTGCTGCACGTTCAGCGACTCCGGATCGTCCAATTCCAGAGTTACCGTGAACACGTTGTGCTGACCGGAGCCCAGGGCAGTGTTCAGGCCTAGCCGGGAGTTGCCGTTCAGCGGGAACCCACCGTACTCCTCGGTTATCTCAGGCTCCACGCCGGTGTAGACGCGCAGGTACTCACGCATGCCCCGTCGGGTTCCGCGCCACTGGTACAGTTGCACAGCAGAGGAAACCAGCGCCCTCCTGCGTTCCACGGGCCAGCTGTCATCCAACACCACGTCTACCCACGATGCCAGCCAGGGCAAAGCCTCCTGTGGCGCCAGCTTGGGATCAAGGTAGTACGGGATGTTGTCCACGACGTTCTGTATCGGCCCCAGTACACTCTCGAAAATCATGAGGAACCGGCCCATGAAATCGCTGTCCGCGTAGATGGCCGGTAGATATCTCAGGTAGCTGCTGCGCTGCCTTAACGACGCCCTTTCGCTGATGGCTACTACCAACTCATTCTCCTTTTGCCACGACTTTGCTGGTCATGCCGGTAACAAATTCCGAATTATCGGGCAACCGACTAGATGCTGCACACGGCGTTGTGCTGGTACGAGCAGATTAACCCCGCTCGCGGGACCGTTAGATTGTCCGTCTCCTCGCCCCTCTCTCCGGTGGTCGGGTCGACGGGGTAGACCTTGATGCCTTCGACGTACTCCACACCCGGCACCGGCTGAATCTGCGAGTACAACTCGGAGGCGAACAGGCTTCGCCCGAAGGTCCAGCCCTCCCCGTCCGCGCCGCCGTGAATCGGGTGGATGAATTTAAACAGCCGACTCTCCACCGCCTCCTGGACCTGGTCGGGGTCCGCGTTGGGCGATACCTTGACCCGCGCCTCCACGGAGGCCCAGTGGTATTCGGGTTCGGACACGATAAGCATGGTGGTAAGCAGCCGGCGTTCGTCCAGGTATTCGCTCACGTGGTCCAGCAGGTCTCGCGGTATTCTCAACTCGTCGGGCGTCACCGTATTGCTGGAAGAGGCCGGCAGCGTGGGCACCAGCAGCACCCGGACCACGCCGGGCAACGGGTCTCCCTCCGTGCCGACCTCCGTGGGCTGAATGCACCGGGCGCGCACAACGGAGGGTGAAGCCTCTTTGGCCAGGTGCTCGAAGTCGTCGGCCGTGATTGCGCGATTGCGGGTGCGCAGCGTCTGAGGCCCGCGCATCTTGGCGTTCTCGATGCTCTCCGGGTCGACGCCGCCGCTGGCCACGCGCCTGTTGGTCACCGTGTCCACGTACGGGATGGACGACTGTAGTTCGGTCAATGTGTTCTGGCCGACGTTGCCTTCGGGCCCGCCGCCGTACCTGTAGGAGGTAAGGCCGATCTGCATGCCGGTAGGTGGGATCGCGCCGTACTGGATCTCCTCTCCGTGGGGGGAACGAATAACCGGACCGAACCTCACTTCTCCAGTCACGGGGTCGAACACGAAATGCTTGTCGTTCGGGCCAGAGTCGGAGAAATCGGCCACGGGCTCCCAGAGCTCCCAACCGCTCTCGTCCTCCAGCTCCACCTCCACGGTCTCACCGTCTATCAACGGCAGTGCCGGCAGGATACCTACCCCGAACGTCTGGCCAGAACTGCCGTCGCTGCTCCCCAGCACCTCGTGCTCCACCGACGTCACGTTGTGCGCCGGCGCCACTCCTCCAACAGCCGTAGCCTCCACCCACGCCACCTGAGGCGACGCCGTGTACTCACCGGTCTGCGCGGTGCCGGGAATCACCACGCACCTTATCCAGTAAGCGCTTCGTAGGCCCACCGTGGTCTCGCCGGCGGTGCGCGGCAGGTGCAACACCACGTCGCCCACGGTGTTAAGACCACGGGTGCCGTCCTGTTCAATCCAGGCCTCTTCGTCTTGATTGCGCTCGAAGGCGGCCCAATCCTGTAATTCGGAGTCCCAGTATTCCCACCGTAGGGGTGGATTGGTCGGAACAATGCCCGGCGCGGCCCTCTCGGCGCATTCCAGGTTCAGGTTAATCACGGTTCGCCTTATATCGGCCTCGATGCCAATGTAGAACGCGTTTCCGGGGGCGGGCGTATCCGCGAACAGGTTCGTTACGCGGCCCTCCTGGCCAGGGGTGCCAAGCAGCGCCCGCCAGTCGGTCAAGAGCGCCAGCCGGTCCACAAAGCTCTCGCCGTCCTCGCTGACCAGCAAGTGGGCCAGCGTTGCGGGCGATATGGTGGTGTCTTCCACCGTGGTGAAGAGAATAGCCTCGTCCGTTTCCGTGCGCACTGTGGCGACCTCGGTCCCGGCGGGCATTGTCACCTCGTTTGGCTGGGCTCCCGATAGCCGGAAGGTAATCTCCGTGCCGGCCGGAGCGGCAGGCGCCAGCTCGACGCCGATCAGCTCGAGGAATTTGACGTAGTTCTTGTCCGGCACCTGGTTGAGCCTGTACAGGGTCATCTCCGTCATCCAGGAGAAGAGCTCGATAAGGGTAATGCCGGGATCGCTCAGGTTATGGTCTGTCCACTCCGGGCAGTACAGGGGTATCTTACGCTTCGCCTCGTTGACTATATCTTGAAAAGTGCGGTCGTCTAGGTCAGGCACGGGCAGTCCCATGACTTACTCCTCCAGCGGTATCAGATAGTAAGGGTAGACCAGGTTGCGGCTGTCGTTGGTGGCCTTCACGGTGTAGCCGATGTCTATCAGCACGCGGCTGGGATTCATCTCGTCGGCCCTCACGTCCACGTCGTCCACGTCGATGCGAGGCTCCCAGTAGGTGAGCGCGTCCCGAACGTGGTACTCCAAAAGGCCGTGGGTGGTGGCGTTGTTGGGCGCGAACACGAAGTCGTGTATTGAAGAGCCGAACTCCGGCCGCATGACACGCTCGCCCTTGGACGTGCCCAGGATCACAATGATGGCGTGCTCGATGTCGTCTTCACCCCGTGACATGGCGATACCGCCGGAGCCGTCCACCCTGATTGGGTAACGCCATCCCTGGCCCAGGAAGTGTCGTTCCATTCCGTTAATGTCCACTTTCGACCTCTTCCGTACTAGCTCTGAACGGTCATCTGGCCGGCCATAGTGATCGATATCGAGCCGCCCCAATTGCACATGAGCTTGGCCGTGCTAAGCAGCGCCGGCTTGTTTTTGATCATTACCTTGGGCGAAGGTGGCATCCAGGGCGCAGATGTCACTGGAATGCAGGGCATAGGGGTAAGAACGCCCAACGCCGCCGATGTCGCCGAAGCAACCGTTGGATTGGACGGCGAGCTGCACATCCCGAATGGCATGATGTTTTTCATGGGGATGTTGTCCATGATTGTCGCGGCAGGCTTGTTTCCCGCGTTCACCATGTTCTCCGGCGTTACCATCAGTGTGCTGGGCGCCACGCCGAAGGTGCACATCATCATGGCTCCCATTGTTACTAGCTGTGCCATTATGAGCCTCCTGTCCTTAATCTAAATCTAACCTATGTTGACTATGGCGCCCTTGATGGCCGTTTGGCCCGACGCCTCTATGTTCATCTGTGCATTAGCTTTCAAAGTCATGGTGGTATTCGCTGTGATCTCCGCGCCCTGCTTGGCGTTGACCTTGAAGTTTGCGCAATCGATGGTCACGTCCTGCCCGGCGCTGGATATGGATATGGCCTGTGCGCTCTTGATGTCAATCTTTCCACCCGCGTCCAACATGATGTCCTTGTCCACCTTGATGGTCAACGTGTTTTCCTTGGAGTCGATGATGATCTCGTTCTTCCCCGTCTTGTCCCTGATGATTATCTGCTCCTTGCCCTGCTCATCATTGAGGATAATGGTATGCCCGGAGCGGGACTTGATAACGCGCTGCACGACCTTGTCCGACTTAACGGCTTCGGAGCCAGCCACAGGCGGCGTATTCTTGGCGCTCCAAAGGCTTCCAAGTACGAACGGTCTGTTGATGTCCCCATGCTCGAACGCCACCAGCACCTCGTCGTTGATCTCCGGAAGCCACTGGAAGCCCCTGTCCTTTCCGGCGTCCGGCACGGCTATGCGCGCCCAGTCCGACTCTACCTCCGCCGAGCCATCGTATAGCCAGGGGTACTTGACCTTGACGCGGTTGGTGTTTTCCGGGTCCTTATTGTTGGTGACGACGGCAATGACTACTCCTGGGTACTCCGGCTTGACGTTGCCGCGGCCTCCTAATGGTCCGGAAAGGGTGTTGGGCTGGCTGCCGCCCACCGTGAACGAGGTCGTGTAGCCCTCTGTGCCGTCGTACCGATGAGTAGTTGATGTGACCAGATACTTGCCGTCAAAGCGTTTGCCTACGCCTTCCACCTCGATAAGCTTGCCGGGAAGAATTTCCGGCATACCTATCGTAGTAACTCCCTCGGCGTGGACGTGATCGCGCTCCATATCGTAGGCCAGCGCCTCGGCCAGAGTGGTCGCCTCCTTTTGGTCGACGACAGGCCAATTGCCAATGTACGTCTCGTCCGCCTTCACGGTGGCGTGCGCGATATCGGGGCCGGACTTTTGTTCGCCCAGGTCCGCCTCAAAGCCGTTCTTCCCGGTGGAGGCCTTCCCCACGATCGCCTTCTGATTCTTGGGGTCCCAACCGCGTACCTGTACCTTTCGGACCTGAAAGGCTACAGATGCTGTCGCGTTGAATTGCGAAAGGGTGTGGCCCCACTTCAGCTCGATTCCGGATGCTTTTGTCTTTTGCGGCTCCTTGAAGAAGAGCTTGTCGCCATTCACGTACACGTCGTACCCAACGCGGGCTGCCATGTACCTCACGAACTCCCAGGGAGTCTGGTCCGCCTGCACAACATGGTCGTATTTAATACTGGTGGAGTCTACCTCGCATTTCAGTCCGCGAGATTGAGCTACCTTCTTGACAATGTCGCTGTACGTTTGTTTCAGATATGTTTGCGACTCTCGAACGCGGGTGAGGTGCTGGGCCTTGTCGTAGCACCTTAATGTGACCAGCAGCGGGTCGTAAGAAGTCGTTCGACGGTATTCGGTCCCAATTGAGCTCACTTCGCCAATGAAGATTGGGGCGTCGCTCCGGAGTCCGTTCTGCAGGATGGCGATCTCCACGCTGGCGCCTTTCCTGAAATACTTGGCGAGATTCTCGTCCAAAATGTCAGTTGCGTGCTTTTCGAAGGTGCGAAGGAGAAATTGAATCGTTGCAGTGTCCGGCTGATGCAGGTCGTTCTCGACTGTAAACTCCACCAGTTCGAAATCGCCACCGATACCCAGATCACTCCCGTCTACTATTATCTCTGGCTGGGTTATAGTCAATTGGTTCGTCAATTCAACTCTCCTTCGGACTGGTCGAGGGGATGGCCAAAAGCATGCCCGGCTTCAGGGCCATGGGATTGTCGAGCCTGTTGTTGTCCGCAATCTCTCGCCACAGGCCCGAGTCGCCCAGCTCGTCGTAGGCGATGCGGTCCAGGGTGTCGCCAGGCTTTACTATGTGCACCTTCTGTCCCATGGTGCCCTGTGACGTCGGGTTCTGGCCAGGCTTCACGCCCTCATCCTTGGATTCCTGCAGCGTCAAGCTCATCTTGGCCCGAACAGGCACACCGTCCGAGCTAAACAAGGTAAAGTCGATGGAGAAGCTTGTTACTACGGACTCGAACTTCACGTCTTTGCCCCAGCTAAAGAGCACGCGGGGAGGCCGGCCAATTCCCGTAACACGGTCCACCGTCTTGGGCGAGATCTTGGTGAGGGCCAAGAACTTGTCCGTGTATTTCCGGACGTCCCCGCCATCCTCGTACGTGTCGAATATCAGATCGCTCAATGTGAGCGTCATGGCGCCGCCCGACGTGAATTCGAGCCTCGGAACGTTGGAGCCTGTAATCTGCGCCTCTGTCCAGGTGTTGCTCTTGCTAATGGAGTATTGGCCGGGGTTGAACATAATTTCGATCGGTTTGCGAGGGGCGTCGTCCAGGTTGGTCAGCGTGGCCTTGGCAAGCCCTCCGCCGGCCGTCGCCCCTGCGCTCCTCTGGGTTGTTGACATTGTCATGTGCTTACTCCCTAGCCGTCATGTTATCTATGCCCATAACGGACGTTACGACCCTATCGCCACAGGGCGAATCCGGGATTGCCACTGCGTTCGCGGTCCAGCATCAGCCTCCGTTTGATGTAGATGTAGACCTTGGACGACAGGTAATCGATCTCTTCCCCGGTGAATTTTCGGGAACCGGCAACGGCAGGAGTAGATTTTGCCGAGCCTGTAATAGAATCAGCCAGCGGGCTCATTGATAGGACGGCGGCCGGGCCTGGGGCCGGGGCGACAACTCGTTGAACTCTCTCATCTCGTGAATTATTCCTACGGCCATTTGAGGCCACGTTCAGCTTTTCCCGGTCCGTTCCTGTTGAGCCGGTAGTTCTCTGAACGCCGCTGACGATGCCGTTCATGGCGATGCCGGCCTGTATATTTCTTTGCACATCTGGAGAGGACATACGGTGCACAATGGTTTTCGCGCCACCCAGCCTGGTGCGCTCAGCCCTCGGCATTGGAATCGCTGCGTTCCCTGGTTCGGCGCTTCGGTCCACGCCCCGGAGGGTGCGTTTGAGGTCAGGGCTAGCAGCGGTCTGCGAGATAAGAGCCGCAGACTCCCCGCCAGGCGTGGGCTCAATGCCCGGCATGAGAGGAATTCCATGGAACCCCGGCGCGGTTACGTCGGTCTGCCGCACGTTCGCCGCATGAATGAGGGAGTGGGTCAGCTCCTGACGATCCAGATCGCGCCGCACGGGTAGCGTCGGAGCGCCGGCGGTGGACGGGCCGTTGGCGTCGGATGCGTCCCTCTCGGATGCCCGACGCATTAGTGATGACCTCTTTGGCCTCGTCTGCGGCTGTGGGCCATTCTCCCGTTTGTTCGGGAGGTCCGGCACTGGCAGCCGGCTCGCCTGCGCACCTTCGAGCCGAACCTGGTTTTCCGAAAAGTCCGGATGTGTTTTGGTACCTGCGTTCGCGTGTGCCATAGGCTCCGCCGCCGGCACCGATGGCTTCGGCTTACGTCGGATAGCCGTTGCGTCATCGGGCGGCGCCATCGGAGCCGTCCTCCGGTCCCTTGACTTGCGATGGATTGTTGTTGCGTCATCGGAGGACGACGCCGACTCTGAAATGCCGTCGTTTGCCTTGCGATGGATTGTTGTTGCTTCATCGGGCGCCGCCACCGGAGCCGAACCGTCGCCCCTTGCCTTACGACGGATAGTAGTTGCGTCACCAGAGGGCAACGCCGACTCTGAAATGCCGGCGCTTGCCTTGCGATGAATTGTCGTTGCTTCATCAGATGGCGTTACAGGAGCGGTGTTCCCATCCCTTGCCTTGCGATGGATAGTAGTTGCGTCACCAGAGGGCGACGCCGACTCTGAAATGCCGCCCCTTGCCTTGCGACGGATTGTCGTTGCTTCATCGGGCGCCGCCATCGGAGCGGTGTTCCAATCCCCTGCCTTGCGATGGATTGTCGTTGCGTCACCAGAGGGCGACGCCGACTCTGAAATGCCGTCCCTTGCCTTGCGACGGATAGTAGTTGCGTCATCGGGCGCCGCCGGCTCCGAATTGCCGTCCCTTGACTTGCGGTGGATTGTCGTTGCTTCATCGAACGCCACCACTGGAGCCGAACCGTCGCCCCTTGCCTTGCGATGGACTGTCGCTTTCTCCGCATCTGCCCTGTCGTCGGGTTCACCCACCGCCTGGGCGCGTTCCAAATTCTTTGGCTCTCCCTCTACGCCTGCATCTCCCATGGAAAAAGCATATGTATGAGGTCTTTGAGAACTTCTTAAAATCAGGCCGCGAGCACGGGACATGATGCCGCGCGAACGCCTGAATCGCGTAGCTCTGGCTACCTTGCCTCCGCCGTCAGCCGCGCTTGTCGCCAGGCCGGATGTGGCTGTCTGAGTGAGCGAAGTGTCAGCAGGTTGGGTCGGGCTTCGCTGCGTATCGGGAGCAATGCGGCGACTGGCCACTGAGGTCGTTTTTCTTTTCACGGCAAGGCGCGATACCGAACCGACGGCCCTGCCAATACCCCGCATGATTTTACGTGTAGTTGTCCGGACGCCCGGGGCAGGAGGTGTTGCCGATTCGTCGGCCGTGCGGCTCCGAGCATACAGAGGCGTGGCGTCCGTGGCGAGGGAGGGACCGGTCTCAGACTCGGCCGCAGCGTGGGGAGAGTCAGTCGACTCCTTGCGGAAGACCATCCGCGGCGCGCGGGAGACCGCGCTCACGGAGCGTCGGACTACTCTCGCCAATGTCGAAACGGGGCTTACATCCGCTACTGTCCGCTCCGCAGTCGAAGGCCTGGAGCCGCCGTC
>JACZVF010000244.1 GCA_022572805.1 Chloroflexota bacterium | reverse complement strand
GACGACATTGCGGTGCCTGAACTGGGGCTGTTCGATGACGCCGAGACTGTTGGCGATTGGACGGCTGCGGGCTTTCAGCTTATCAACAACGAACTTGCCCAGAAATTCGCCCTTCAGCTTATCGAGTTTGGCATGGATGGCAGCAGCGCCGTGCGGGAGGTTAACCTGGACGATGACAACGTGGGAGAAGCCCGCTTGGCCGGGTTCGGGAAGGCCCTGGAGAACGTCGTGTTAGTGGTCACGCCGCTAACCAGGGGCACCTATATGCCCGCGAGGTACACATTGTCGATCACGGCCGGCGGCGATGGTTAGGCTGTGCCTTATCTCTGCCGGCGCATCATGCCTTCGAACGTCCGCTGGAGCTTGGGAAGTCTGGGGTCGTACTCGCCCAACGGGTACCGCCGTGGATGGGCCTTCACCCATTGCAGTGAGACCTCTCGGGCCAGTTCATCGGACACCAGCCGGTCCATCGACCGCTCCTGGGCGAATCGAATCATGTCCCTTCGTCTCAGTATTATCCTGCGCACGTACAGGGGAACTCTGACCGGCAGCGTCACCAACTTGATCACGAACCTGAGGACCGACATCTGGTCGTTAAAGGCCTCGTGGGCCGCCCTACCTTCGTGCCGTCCCAGCTCTGCCCGCCAGTCCCATCCTTTCGGCCTCTTCTCGTTCATGGCTTCCTCCTGCTGGAAACCCCCGGAACTCAAGCGTTCATTGCGTTACACGATGATTTATGTGAGTGCCCCGTGCCCTAATAGCTGAAGTTTATGCATGCTGCGTGGGGCTGTCAAACCCTCGCGCAAATACGAACGATTGGCGCACAACATGATTCGTGTAGCCTTTCTCTTCGTGTGCAGCTATAATAACGTAGTCGCATTATTATGCTTCGTAGTCCCCGGTACCCGTAATGGTTTACTTCTTCGCCTTCGGCAAAATGGCCGCAGACAATGCTGAAGGCAAGCGGCTCAAGGAGGGACATCGTGACATCCCAAGAGCATTCGTTCTCCAAGTTCTCGAGGAACGATTTCTACGAGAAGCTGAACTCCCACCTGGTTGAAATGGCGGAGTTAGACTCCGGTCAACGTATCGTTGACCTGGCTTGCGGGACTGGGGGCGTTACGAAGCTAATTCTGGACCATCTCAGAGATGCCCGTGACTTCGTCGTTATCGCCGTGGACCATTCCGCGTCCGCGCTGAAACAGGCCATGGAGGAATTGAAGGGCAGCAAGGATGCTGCGGTTCAGTTTGTTCAAAGCCAGGTGGAGCAGCTTTCCGAGTCCCTAAAGGAGTCGGTGGATACCATCGTCTTCTGCAACGCAATTCACTACATCCCCGACAAGGACGCCCTGGTGAAGGACATATCCAAGTCCCTCAAGCCTGGGGGCAAGTTCGCCTTCAACACCTCGTTCTTCGAGGGCAGCCACCCCCCGGAAACGCTGCATTACTACCGAAAGTGGATGTTCAAGGCCATGCGTATCCTGAGGCGGGAGTACGGCCTTTCGCCCTCTCGGGAAAAGAAGGTTGAGTCCCGCAAGCACCTGACTCCCGAACAGTACAAGGACCTGCTTGAAACTCATGGCCTAAAGATCGTAAAGCAGGAGATCGAGACCGTCGATGTCCCTATCGATGGTTGGCTGGACATCTCTGCCTTCGAAGACTTTGTTACGGGCGTAATGCCCGGCGTGCCACTGGACAAGGCCAGCGCCTCGCTGCAGGAAGCCGTCCGTCAGACCTTCGAAGAGATGAAGCTGACCTACGTCTCCCGTAGCTGGCTCGGTGTCGTGGCGGTGCGGGCCTAACGGAGTCGGCGGCCAGACCTGAGGGACACGACCACGCCCCTTCTTCTTACAGACGACGACGTTAACGGCCTCCTGACAATGGAGGACGCCTTAGCCGTTGTCGAAGAATCTCTGCTGCAGCAGGCTCGCGGCACCGCCGTCAACCTACCTCGCGCACACAGCATCGCCGGCCCCGGTGTTTACGTTGCTCACATGCAGGCCGCCCTTCACGAACAGGGCGTCGCCGGCTTCAAGGCCTACACCGCCGCCTCGCAAGGCTACAGGTTTCTTGTCTACCTCATAAGCGCTGAATCGGGCCGACTTCTCGCCATTATCGAGGCCAATCGCCTGGGCCAACTCAGGACAGGCGCGGCCACCGGGGTAAGCGTCAGGCATATGGCCAGGCATGGCCGGCAGGTGGTTGGCATACTGGGCAGTGGATTTCAGGCGGAGACCCAGTTGGAGGCCGTTTGCCAAGTCCGCGACGTTGAGTCCGTAGCAGTCTACAGCCGCAGCGCCACAAACCGGGCTGCGTTTGCCGAAAGAATGACCGGGGAGCTAGGGCTGACCGTCGTAAAAGCGGATTCGGCCAGGGACGTTGTGGACGCGGCCGACATCCTGATTACCATTACCTCGTCCCGCACGCCTGTGTTCGAAGGCCGGTGGCTCACGCCGGGCATGCACGTCGCAGCGGTGGGCGGCGCCAACGAGTACGTAACGGAGTTGGACGACGATGCCATCCTGCGGCCAGAGGTCCTGGTCGTTGACAGCATCGCGCAGGCCCGGAAGGAATGCGGCGAACTGCTCATGCCCGCCTCTCGCGGACTGGTCCTTTGGGAGCAGGTACGGGAGCTCTGGGAGGTTGTCGGCGGGTCCGTTCCCGGCCGGCGCGGCGATGACGAGGTGACCTTGTTCAAGTCGCTGGGCATGGCGATATGGGATGTTGCGGTGGCCAAGGCCGTGTATGATAAGGCCGTGGCCCAAGGCGTAGGCATGCGCGTCGGCGACTGACGGCTCACTGTGTTGGCCGACGAAGCTGCCCACGAGCAAATCTCAGACCTCTGTTGGATATGTAAAGAATGTCGATTCGCGCTTTGACTCCGTTGGATGGACGTTACGCCTCTCTGGTCACGGAGCTGGCGGACTACCTGTCGGAATGGGCGCTCATCAAATACCGGGTGCTGGTGGAGGTGGAGTGGCTCATCGAGATGGCCTCCCGCCCGGAGATACCTGACCTCAGGCCACTGACCGCCGCCGAAATAATTGCCCTTCGCGCCATACCCGAAAAGTTCGACGACGACGCTGCTCTGAGAGCCAAGGAGATCGAGGCTACAACGCGTCACGACGTAAAGGCCGTCGAGTACCTGGTCCGGGAGCGGCTAAAGGGCACATCGTTGGAAGACGTTTCCGGGTGGATTCACTTCTGCTGCACGTCGGAGGACATCAACAACCTGTCGTATGCGCTGATGCTGAAGGGTTCCCTGGAGCAGGTCTGGCTGCCCGCGGCGCGAGACTTTGTGGATGCCGTAGCCTCCCTGGCCCGTGAGACCAGGGAGACCCCGGTGCTGGCGCGCACCCATGGACAGCCGGCGTCGCCCACAACGCTGGGTAAGGAGTTGGCGGTTTTCGTGCATCGCTGGCGGCGTCAGCTAGCGCAGATCGGCGACGCTGAGTATCGGGGGAAATTCAACGGTGCGGTGGGCAGCTACAACGCCCACGTCATCGCCTACCCCGACGCCCCGTGGGAGGATATCTCCCGGCAGTTCGTGGAGCGTCTGGGCCTGAAGCACAACCCGCTGACGACCCAGATCGAGACCCACGACTTCCTGGCGGAGATATTCCATGCGCTGGTGCGCTTCAACACAGTCACCATGGACTTCGACAAAGATGTCTGGTCCTACATCTCGTCAGGCGTCTTCAGGCAGACAGCCGTCGAGGGCGAGGTCGGCTCGTCCACCATGCCCCATAAGGTCAACCCCATAAACTTCGAAAACTCCGAGGCCAACATGGGCATCAGCAACGCGCTGTTGGAGCACCTTGCGACCAAGCTGCTGGTATCCCGTCTGCAGCGTGACCTCACCGACTCATCTGCGCTGCGCAACATGGGCCCGGCGATAGGCCATAGCCTGGTTGGCCTGAAATCTGCAATGCGCGGTCTGCGGCAGATCGCCGTGGACGAAGCGATGGTGAAGGCGGAGCTGGACGGCTCATGGGAGGTGCTCACGGAGGCCGTGCAGACGGTTATGCGCAAGCATGGCGCAGGCGACGCCTACGAGCAGCTCAAGGATTTTTCGAGAGGCGCGGCCATAGACCGAGACGGCATGCGCGATTTCATAAAAAGCCTGCACCTGCCGGAGGATGACAAGAAGCGCCTGCTTGCCCTCACGCCCGAGACGTACACCGGCATCGCCAGCGACCTCGTGAGGCATATCTCCGACGCCAAGGGATAAGTGTCTACCTAAAAATGCTGATGGGGGAGCCCAGAGGGGGGTAGCCCCCTCTGGCAGAGGGCCTGGGGGATGTGCCCCCAGGCGCACAACACCCATCGGGTGGGCGGGCGGGAAAACGGCACC
>JACZVF010000243.1 GCA_022572805.1 Chloroflexota bacterium | reverse complement strand
CCAGTACCGCAACCTGCAGCTGGGGACCGCGGCCCTCATCGTGCTGAGCGTGCTCGTTGGCTGGTTCGGAACCTCCGTGCAGGGCCGGCTGGACCTTACGGCTGACAAGATTTTCACGTTGAGCCAGGGAACGGAGAATATTCTGTCCGGTCTGGACGACATTCTTACGGTTGAGCTGTACCAGTCCAAGGATCCGCCGGTGCAGGTTGGCCTGGTATCCCGAGATGTACGGGACTTCCTCGAGGACTTTGCAGGAAAGTCCGGCGGGAGGGTCAAGCTCATCCAGCGCTTCCCGGACGCCGACGCGGCCTCCGCTCGCAGGGCGCAGCTCGCGGGTGTCCCGCCGGTGCAGTTCAACGTGCAAACATCGAGCGGCCTTGAGATCAAGAACGGATACCTTGGGCTGGTGCTGACCTACGCCGACCGCCGCGAGACTATTCCATTCATACGCACGATAGACGGCTTCGAGTACCGCGTTGCTACGCTTGCCTACAACATGTTGCAGGATGACGTCAACCGGAAGAGCGTTGGCTTCCTGGTGGGCCACGGCGAGAAGACGATCGGAGAACACTTTAACAGCCTTGGCGGGCTCCTGGCGCAGCAGTACAACCTCTCGGAGGTCGCGGGGGATGCAGAGGGCCTGCAAGCTCTGAGCGAACTGGACGTGCTCATCGTGGCAGGTCCGACGCGGCGCATGCCCCAAGAGGTATATCAAGCATTGGATGAGTTTCTGGCGTCCGGCGGCAAGGTGATGCTAATGGTGGACCCGGTCACCGTTGATGTTCAGAACATGGTGGCCGTTCCGAACCAGTTCAACTTTGGCGACTTCGCGGAAAAGTATGGCATCGTCGTGGAAGATAACCTGGTATTCGACGTTCGGTCACATGAGACGCTGCGGTTTGGCAGCGTTTTGCTGCCGTACCCTTACTGGGTGCGTTCGCCGACTGCGGACCGGAAGGTGACAGGCGACGTGGAGTCGGTCTTGATCCCGTGGCCAAGCTCCGTGGGCACGACCGAGTCCCAGGTGGGGGAGGCCGAGTTCATACCAATCGTGCGCACCTCTCCTTTTGCGGCCGCTGATTATGCGTATGGCGACGTCCGTCCCAACTCGCCGCAGCTGGACATTTCCGGCATACAGCTTTTCGCGAACGATCTGGCCATAGCGGTGGAAACCAAGATTGGGAACGGTAGTGGCGAGTCCTCCAGACTGGTGGTGGTCGGCGACTCGGACTGGCTTACCGATGTCATAGTGAATCGCGCTCAGGAGAACATGGCGCTGGGTCTCAATCTCATCGACTGGCTGGCGCAAGAGGATGCCCTGGCCGAGATTCGGTCCAAAGTCATCACCAGCAGAGCGCTGATATTCAGCTCTCCGTCGCATAGGAACGCCGTGCAGTACGCCAATATCGCCGGCGTGCCGCTAGCGTTCATTGTCCTGGGCCTGCTCCGGTACTTGAAACGCCGCAGCACCGGCCTCAGGGTGTACAAACGTGAAGAGTAAGCAGGTAGGGTACGTTCTCATAGCGCTCATCGTCATCGGCCTGGCGGGGCTAGTGGTACGCCTGGTGGCGGCCGGTTCCAACGAGCTTGTGCTGGAGGGCATTCTGCCAATTGCTCCCGAGGTCATCGACAGGGTAACCATAACTTCGTCGGACAACGAGACGGAGCTGGAGAAGGTGGCAGGCGTTTGGCTGATCGGCCGCGACCCGGCGTTTGGACCCAAGCTGCAGGCCCTTTGGACAGCTACGGTAGACATTGATGGCGCACAGCTTGTCGCCGAAAACCCTGCCAACCATTCTCGTATGGGCGTAGGCGATGGCCAGGGCATTCGCGTGGCCTTCTGGTTGGGGGACTTCAAGCAGGAGGAGTTCATTGTCGGCAAGTGGTCTCCGGATGTGCGCCTGTGTTACCTCCGCAGGCCGAAGCGCGACCAGGTTTACGGCATACCCTGCCCGCTGACCAACATATTCGATACCGATCCCAATGGCTGGCGCAACCCTGTTGTCGTGAGCATACCCAGGGATGCGGTGGAAATGGTGGAGTTCAGCTACCCCAATGAGGCGTTCGTTCTCCGACGAGCCGGCCGTGGGTGGACCATCGACAGCGGGTCAGGCGATGAGCCCGCCGACATATTCGCCGTGAACGCCGTGCTATCCAACATAGAGGTGCTGGTGGCCAGGGACTTCGCTGGCCCGGAAGATACGGAGGGCCTCGACTTCACCGGCGCGGACGGCATCTCGGTGCGCGTCACCCCTCTGGCGGACACGGGCTTCCCCACTACCAGGGTGCGTTTCCTCCCCAGGGACGACACGTCGTTCTTCGCGAAGACCCCGGACAAGTCCACCATTTTCGTGATCGACGTCGCGGTGACGAGATCGCTTCTGCTTAGCTCCAGGGACTTCACAGGGCAGAACTAGCCCGAGCGGCGAGCCCACTGGAGCCCCTGTAGCGCCCTCTGGCTGATATAATCTCGCCCATCATGCTTCCCACGCTCCAGTCGCCTATATGGCAATAAGATCGTTTCTTGGGCCACACGCCTCCTGGGCGGCATCATTTCAGTACCGCGATTTTCGGTTTCTGTGGGGCGCTACGCTGCTGCACTCCCTGGCCATGGGTATGGAGCAGGTGGCGCTGGGTTGGCTGGTGCTGCAGCTAACGGATTCCCCGTTCATGGTCGGCGTCTCCGCAGCGGCGCGGATGGCCCCTTTCTTCTTTCTCGGCATCCTGTCAGGCGCAATCACCGACAGAGTAGACCGCCGGATATTTCTTCGGATCGTCACCGTTGGCGGAAGCGTTATCGCCTTCCTCATGGCCGCCATGCTCCTGTCCGGTATAGAAGAGGTCTGGTACGTCATAGGCCTGGCCGTTGCCACAGGGTGCATGTGGGCCTTCGTAATGACGATTCGCAACTCGTACACTTTCGACATCGTCGGGCCGACAAATGCGCTCAATGGCCTGTCTCTCAATGCCATGGGGCAGAGGATTGGGGGAGTGATCGGATCGCTCGCTGCCGGAGTCATAATATCCCTGGCAGGCATGGGCGCGCAGTACGTGGCGATCGGCGCCGTGAACATCGCAGCAGTAATATTTCTTCTGGGCGCCCGCGATGTTGGGCAGGCCGCGCCCAGAGAACGAGAGTCGGTGCTAACCAACTTTGTCGGCTACTTCCAACTGCTGCGCGAGAACCGTATTCTGATGACTCTGATGCTTCTTACCGGGGCCACGGAGATTTTCGGTTTCACCCACCAGAGCGTCCTGCCGGTTTACGCTCGGGATGTCCTGGGCGTAAGCGCGCTGGGCTTCGGCATCATAACGGCGGTGCGTCAGGGCGGGGGAGCCGTGGGGCTGCTGATTCTGGCATTTATGGGGAACACAAGGGGCAAGGGCCGCATCATGTTCGCCACTGCAACAGGCTTCGGACTGGGTCAGGTCGCCTTTTTCTGGTCGAAGAGCCTGGTGGCCTTCATTCTGGTCCTGGGTTTCATTAATGCCTGCGGTTCCATGGTGGACACGCTTTACAAGACTCTCATGCAGCTTAGCGTCACCAATGAGCAGCGAGGCCGCGCTACCGGGTCCTGGGTGCTGAGTATAGGTGTAGCGCCCATAGGCCACCTGGGGGTGGGAGCCATCGCTGGGAGCCTGGGCGCGCCGGCGGCGCTGCTGTTCAACGGCTCCGTGCTGACCGCGGTGAGCATCGCGGCCGCGTTGGGGTTGCCCAGAATGCGCCGGCTGCAGTAGACCTGCCGGCCTAGCCCCGGACCATTCGCAGCACGTGGGGGAGGAATATCAGCAGGCCGACGGCGGCGGCGCCCAACGACGTCAGCAGCACCGCGCCTGCGGCAACGTCCTTGGCCCTGCCAATCAATGGGTCGTGGTTGGGCTGCACCGCGTCCGCCAGAAACTCCAGCGCCGTGTTGAAGGCCTCAGAAGCCAGTACCGTGGCGATGCTAACGGCTACAAGCGCCCACTCCATCAGCGACAGGCCGAGGAACAGGCCAAGCGCCACCACTGCAACGGCGACTGCCACGTGCAGCATGGCGTTGGGCTGAGTCGCTATGAGCACGCGGATTCCGCGCAGGGCGTGAGCTATGCTGCGGGCCCTTCCGCCAATGCTTATGGGATGGGGTTCGGAGCGCTTTTTCATCCTGTAGGTGACAAGTTATCTGGTGCGAATTTCGCTTATTGCTGTCTACTATTTGACCGCCAGGGATGATATTATTATACAGGCCTCGTCGGAGGCTCCGACTACATAACCTCTTTTCCTGACCACGCTCTGCAGTAGCTCAGTGGTAGAGCAATTCCGCCGCGGCGGATTAACCGGCAACGCTCCGCAGTAGCTCAGTGGTAGAGCAATCG
>JACZVF010000001.1 GCA_022572805.1 Chloroflexota bacterium | reverse complement strand
CGGCGAGCTGTCCCAGGAATTCGGAGATGCGCTGCCAGGTCTGAAGGGTGAACAGCTCTGATATGCCGCTGTCGTCGCCCAGGATGATGTGTCCCCATGAAATGGCGGCCAACAGCAGGAAACCCACCAGCGACGCCTGGGCTACACCCGGTCTGAAGGCAGAACGTCTCTGCCGGGGTCGTGACGCGAATCCACTGCTCCCAGGATTCAAGGCGTCACGCTCTTTCGAACTACGCTGCTCCACAGGTCCACCAGCGCCACCAGACCCACCAGGAAGAACAGCAGCGTCCATACCTCGTTGTAGAGCAGGTCGTCCAGGGATAGCTGAATCTGGTAGCCCAAGCCCGCAATGCCGACGAAGCTAAGGATGGCCGCCGACCGTATGCCACACTCCAGCCGATAGAATGTGTAGCTGAGCATGTCGGGCAAGGCCATGGGCAGGCGTCCGTACAGGAATACCTTGAACTCCGACGCCCCGGTTGTCCTGAGGGCGTTCAGAGGTTGTTCGGGCACGTCCACCAGTATCTCCGAGTAGATGCGCCCCAGTATTCCCGCGTAGGGTATCGCCAGGGCGAATATCCCCGCGATGGGCGAGAGCCCAATGGCAACCACGAACAGCCATGCCCACACCAGTTCGTGGATGGACCGCAAGAGACCCAGCAACACTCTTACGAAGGCGATGGTGGTTACTCTGCGTACACCAGGCGCCAGTAGCACACCGGACCCCAGCACCCCCAGCGGCAGACCGACTGCTATGGCCAGCGTAAGGCCCGCCACCGCGAAGGTCACAGTCGTCCAGCTTGCCGACAAGGCTATGGCAAGAAAGTCAGGGGCGAGTTTGGGGGTGAAGAGCGCCGAGAATATCTGCGCGGCGGAGGCCGCCCCGCCAGGGTGGACCAGCCCTGCCCGCCAGTCCACTGACAACGCGCTCAATGCAACGGCTGCCACCAGCAGATAGGTCAGGAGCCGCCGACTTTCGAGAAAGCCGTTAGGAGTCAGCCGGGACCCCAACGCTTGTCTCTTTCTCGACTCGCAAGGGCAACCGGTAAAGGCTGGTTAGCCGACGTTGACTCAGTTCATGCATGGGCAGGTCGAACTGCACCCTACCTTCGCGCAGACCGATTACCCTGCTGAAATAGCTGGATGAGATATCTGTGGACGAGATATCCAGGGTGTGAATACTGGCGATAAGCGTTTTCCCGCGCTCCTTTGCTATGCCGGTCAGCATGTCCAGAATATCCTCGGCCCGAGCGGGGTCCAGCGACGATACGGGCTCGTCGGCGATTATCATCTGCGGGTCTTGCACCAGCAAGCGGGCTATCGCGACCCTCTGCTTCTCCCCTCCGGAAAGCCTGGCCGCCCTCTCCGCGGCCTTTTCCTGTATGCCTACGCGCTCCAGCGCCTGCAACGCGACGTGCCTCTCACGGGGCCAGACCAGAGACAGCAGGGACTGGACCAAGCCCCAATCTCCCAACCGACCGGCCAGCACGTTGTGGAGAACGCTGAGTTGCGGCACCAGGTCGAACTGCTGGTGGATAACGCCTACAAGGCGGGACAATTCGCCGCCGGGTCTTAGGCCGGAAAGCTCCCTGCCACCCAGCATGATCGCGCCCGAGTCTGGTTGAATGACGCCGGCCATCAGGTTAAGCAAGGTGGTCTTTCCGCTGCCGCTGGGCCCGATTACGGCGATGGACTCACCTGCATTTACAGAAAGTGATAGTGGTTCCAGCGCAGTCTGCCCGTTGTAGCTCTTCTGCACTGCATTCAGCGCGAGGAAGACGGCGGTTTCGACTTCGTTGCGCTTCAATTTAATATGCCCAGGTTCCTGGCGATTTCTTCGATAAACCGATAGTTGGCGTTTTCGGACACCTCAAAGGAATCCGTCTGGAACATCTCGCGAATCTCTCCATGCTTGCCGTTAATGCCAAGCAAGGCTTCCTGCACCCGGTCGGTAAAACCCTGGCCAAACTTGTCGTCCAGGTCGCCGCGCACCGTCCAGTTGTAGTCGTAATATGGCGGCGTGACCCACAGCTCCCGGACCTTTTTCAAGTCTACTTTGCCCTCGGAAACAGCCTGGTCCCACACAGCTTCGTTCAGCGCGCCCGCCTGAAACGCGCCGCTTTCCACCAGCTTCCAGGTCTTGTCGTGGGAGCCGGAGTAGTTCGGCGGACCTCGGAAGTCTTTGTCCGGATCTATGCCGATCTTCAGCAGGAAATGCCTCGGCATTAGATGCCCGGATGTGGAGCTTTCGCTTCCGAATGTAAAGGTCAGGTCCTTGAGGTCGCGAATGTCGCCGGCTTCCGAGTCCGCCGCCACGATAAACTTGGAGTGGAACTCCGCATCTCGTGGCCTCTGCGCTATAGCCTTTGACCCGGGTACCGCCTTGCGGGCCTGCACGCCTGTTAGCCCACCAAACCATGCCAACTGAATCCCGCCCTGCTTGAATCCGATTACAGTCGCGGCGTAATTCACCGTTGGCACGAACTCGACCTCAACGCCCAATTCACTGCTGAGGTACGTGGTCAGCACCTCGTAACGGCGGGCAATTTCCGAGGAGTTCTGGTCTGGAATGCCCGCAATCTTTAGGGTAGGCGCGTCAGCACCGGCGCCGCACGCCACCGCCGCCAAGCACAGCAGGATTCCAACAGCGAGCAGAAGGGGTTTCGAGTTTTTCAAATAAGGCCGTATTCTTTATCACGCGTTGATGATAAAGAATATTAATGCCTAGTATATATTTAGTCAATACTTGACTGGATGGGCGGTGGCGCGGGCCGAAATCAGCTAGGACCGATACTAATATCCTGCGTAGAGCTTGCTTTGGGACAGGTCAAGCACCTGATACGGCAAACCGCTGTCTCTGGCTGTTGCCTCTCCCTGCGGAGTCACCATTAGACGTCCCCCGGTGCCGACGACCTGGCCGCCTATCATGATTGGCTCGCCGGCCACGAAGCTCATTACGGGCTCGTTGAGCGCCGGATCCAATACCGTGATATCGGCGTCGGCTCCTTCGGAGAAGTGGCCTTTGTCGTGCAGGCCCAGCATTCGCGCCGGCGTCAGCGAAAGCTTGCACGCCAACTCCAGCCTCGTTAGAGCGCCGAACTGCACCAGGGCCATGGTGCTCTGGATGGCCACGTTCCTGGGGTGTGATCCGCCGTCGGTGCTGACTGCGTCGACGATGAACTCGCCCTTTGTGTTCTTCGAGGTCGCCAATTTGAACGCCGAGGAAGGCAGGTTTACCGGGAAGCTCATGCCCACCTGGGTATTGAGCTTCTCAAAAATGTCCAGAGCCTCCCGGCCACGCATGTACATTATCTGACCGCCCTTCTGACCTACCACTGATGCGTAGCCGTCCAGAATGGCCTGGCGCATGCCGTCGCGAGTTGTCGGGTAACCTCTCATACGCAGGCAGTTCTGCGGCACATTGGCCAACACGTTGCCGTCCTTGTCGCAGGAGCCGCTGGTCCCGTTCTGGACCGCGTGGTATGCCTCGGAGTTGAGCTGGCCACGCATGTTTTCCAGTATGTCCAGGGCCTCGTCGCACTCGTCGTCGGCGGCTTCTATGACCCCCCGGCAGTAGGAGTTCACGTGGCAGACGTGAAGACGGCCCTTGCCCACAAGGCCGGGAATCTCCCGCAGGCCGTTCAGGTGACTGCCGGACTCTTTGGTGCCCAGATGAAATGCGATGTAAGCCATCTGGTTGTTGCATGCTCGGATAATTTCCGCGGTGATTTCTGGAGTAAACGGATGGTAGCCGCCCAGCATCTTTACACCGATGCACCCCTGCTGCAAGGCAAGTGCAACGATGTCGGGCAACTGCTCCGTTGTAGGGTCCCTGCCGGGTATCGTCGAACCGGGTATCATGGCGAAGAGGCCGGCCACGTTGAGGCCCGCTCCCTTGCGCTTGATGCCGTCTATGAGGCTGGGACCGGTGCCACCCATATCCAGCACAGTGGTCGTTCCGGCTCTCGCCAGCATGCCGTAGCCTATGGCCGGGTCCCAGTTTCTGGAAAGGCCGGCTACGTGGGCGTGGGTGTCTATCTGCCCCGGCATGACCCACTTGCCGGTCACGTCCACGGTCTTCTCGGTGTCGAACGGGTCTAGCTCAGGCGCCACGGCCTCGATCTTGCCGGACTTAATGCCGATATCAGCGACGCCGTCCATAGCGTTCGCCGGGTCCAGCACCCTGCCCCCGGCCAGAATCAGATCAAATCTTGCCATAAAAAGAAGTCAACACCTGTGGCGCGCTTGGGGTCAAATATGGACACCGCCGCGCCGAATAGCATATATATTACACTAACTTGAGGCTTGGACCGCCCCGGCTCAGGGAGCCAGCTCAGGAATATGGAAACGCACACCTACACGGAGGACGCTGATGAAAATTGGAGTTACCTTTCCCCAGACGGAAATCGGAGATGACCCCGGCGCCATTAAGGCCTACGCCCAGGCGGCCGAGTCGTTGGGGTACGACCACATACTGGCATATGATCACGTAGTGGGAGCGAATCCGGACACCCACCCAGACCTAACCGGACCGTACAGGCACACCCACATGTTCCACGAACCCTTCGTGCTGTTCGGCTTCTTGGCAGGCGTCACGGAGACGATTGGGCTGGCGTCGGGCATCGTCATACTTCCCCAGCGACAGACCGTTCTCGTGGCCAAGCAGGCGGCGGCGGCCGACGTTCTGTCACGAGGCAGGCTGCGGCTTGGCATAGGCACGGGCTGGAATCCAGTGGAGTACGAAGCGCTGGGACAGAACTTCCAAAACAGGGGCAGGCGCTCGGAGGAGCAGATTGACGTACTTCGTAGGCTGTGGACCGAGCCTCTTGTGACTTTTGAAGGGCGTTGGCACAAGATTGACGATGCGGGGCTGAATCCGCTGCCGGTGCAGAGGCCGATCCCAATCTGGCTGGGAGGCGGAGTAGACGCAGTGGCGCGGCGGGTGGGCCGTATCGCCGACGGATGGATCCTGACCGGTAGCCCGGACGATTCCAGGAAGGCGCTGGTGGAAAAAATGCGGGCCTCCGCTGTTGAGAGCGGGCGGGACCCGGGCTCGATAGGCCTGGAAGGCTGGGTGACCGTCGGCGATCGGTCGATCGAGGACTGCGTTCAGGATGCTTTGGCCTGGAAGGAGATGGGCGCTACGCACCTGTCCTTCAACACAATGAACAGCGGTCTTGAAACCCCGCAGGCCCACATTGATGCCATAGCACGCGCGAGGGATATCGTTTCCGCCCTCTAACCGCAGGGCTCCAAAAGCGAACAGGGCGGTCCAATCAGGGCCGCCCTGTTCATCAATGAGGTCAATTAGTAAACGGACAGCTAATCGTCCGCCGAGATGGCCTCAGGCTCGTCATCGTGGCCTGCGCCGGAGAAAAGTTCGTCCAGCACGCTTTCCTCCGCAGTTTCAAATTCCAGCAGGTATTCAGCGACCTTATCCAAGGTTTCGCGGTTTTCTGTAAGTCGCTCGGTGGCGGTGTCGTGAGCTTCCTGAATGAAACGCCGCACTTCGGCGTCGATCTCCTCCGCAAAGTGATCGCTGTAGTCCACCTGCTCGTGAATCTCGCGGCCCAGGAATACCATCTCCTCCCGTTTGCCGAAGGTGCGCGGCCCCATCTTTTCGCTCATGCCGAGCTGGGTAACCATGGCACGGGCTATCTGGGTTGCCTGTTCCAGGTCGTTGCTGGCTCCGGTGGTAATCTCACTGAACACGATCTCCTCTGCCGTCCGTCCTCCCAAGGCCACGGCCAGTTTCGCCTGCAACTCCTTTTTGGAGACCAGGTTGTGCTCTTCCTCAGGGGAGAACCTGGTGTATCCCCCCATTTGCCCCCTGGCGACAATGGATATCTTCGTAACGTTGTCCGCCTCTGGAATGAGGAAGCCAACAAGGGCGTGACCTGCCTCGTGGAATGCGGTGATGCGCTTCTCGCGTTCGCTCACCACCCTGCTCTTACGGGCCGGACCCGCAATTACCCGGTCGATTGACTCCGCGAACTCCTCGTTAGTGATCTTCGTCAGGTGTCTGCGGGCTGCCAGAATGGCAGCTTCGTTGGCAAGATTGGCCAGGTCCGCGCCGCTGAAACCCACCGTCTGCTTGGCGACATGCGCCAGATCCAGGTCGTCGGCCAGTGGCTTACCTTTTGAGTGGACCTCGAGAATCTGAAGCCTGCCGCGAATGTCTGGATTGTCCAGCACCACGCGCCGGTCGAAACGGCCGGGCCGAAGCAGCGCCGGGTCCAGGATATCCGGCCGGTTGGTAGCCGCCAGGACGATGACGTTGGTGGTCACGTCGAATCCGTCCATCTCCACGAGGATCTGGTTCAGTGTTTGCTCGCGTTCATCGTGGCCGCCGCCAAGTCCAGCGCCGCGGTGCCTTCCCACGGCGTCGATCTCGTCAATGAAAACGATGCAGGGGGAGTTGCGTTTGGCCTGGTCGAACAGGTCGCGTACTCGGGCCGCGCCCACGCCCACGAACATCTCCACGAACTCTGAGCCAGATATGGAGAAGAAGGGGACCTCCGCCTCTCCGGCCACAGCACGGGCCAGCAGGGTCTTGCCGGTTCCTGGAGGGCCCACCAGCAGCACGCCCTTGGGAATCTTGGCGCCCAGGCTGGTGAAACGCTCCGGAAACTTCAGGAACTCGACGACCTCTTCCAGCTCTTCCTTGGCCTCCTGCACGCCGGCGACATCATCGAAGCTGACCGACGGGCTGTTGCCCACGAACATGCGGGCCCGACTGCGGCCAAAGCTGAAAGTCTGATTGCTGTTGCCCTGGGCCTGCCGCATCATGAACAGCAGTATGGCCCCAAAAAAGATAAGGGGAAGGAAATTGATCAAAATACCAAATAGGCTGCCAAGGCCGCTGGACCCCCTGACCTCGATCTGCACATTGGAGGCCAGCGGGTCTATGCCGGCGTTCTCCAAAATCTTGACGATGGAGGAGTCCTGCTCCTTGCGGGATGTGACCGTCTCGCCCGACGTCGTAAACACCGTCAGCTTGTCTCCCCTGACCTCTATCCTGTCCACGTCTCCCCTGGCGGCCATGGTGACGATGTCGCTGATGGGAAGCTCTCGCGAGCCGCCAAGAGGGTCCGAGAACAAAGTAAAGAAGATGGCGAGCACAGCTACTATGATCAGCAGGTATATGAAGCTGTTCCGCATGAGCCGGGAATTCATTTAGGTTTCCTATACACCCGTCGGTGCGCGATTAATGCGTGGCTGGTTGCTAAACGAGCCTAAGGCGGCATGGGCGCTTGCAAGCCGACGCTACTTGTATTATACCAGAACGACTCCTGAAAATATCGCTCACCGACCTGATTCGCAAGTGCCGTCTTCCTTCGCTGATGTACAAAAAACCCGTGGCGGTCGTCGAATGTTGACATCCTTTGCGAGGCCCAATAACATTCCGCCGGGTCTGGCATGGATCTCGCGGGCCAACTCTCCCTTGCAAGAATTTTTCAAAAATCGGCATGGGGACGCCAAAAATGGGGCGAGGTACGCATGGCCGATAAGGCGCAATTACAACGAACTCCACTATACGAGGCCCACGTCGCGCAGGGCGGTAGGCTGGTGCCCTTCTCTGGTTGGGAGATGCCCGTGCAATATTCCGGCATCCTCGACGAGGCACGGTCCGTCCGCACTGCCGCCGGTATATTCGATGTGTCGCACATGGGACGATTGGAGATATCCGGACCCGGCGCTGCGTCTCTCCTCGACGGGGTTCTTAGCATAAGTGCGTCAGCTCTCAGGCTCGGCCGCGCCCGCTACAACGTCATTTGCGACGAGTCCGGCGGAATCATAGACGACTGCATCGTGTATCGGCGGTCCAACGAGATGTTCCTGCTGGTACCCAATGCCTCCAACACCGACGTCGTGCTCCAGTGGCTGAAGCGCTGGGACCAGTCTGGCTCCGAAGTGACCGTTGTTGACGTGACATCCGAATACGCCATGATCGCTGTACAGGGGCCCGACGCCGTGGAAATGGTAGACGGTCTATGCGACTTGGATGACGCGGGCGTGTCGGCGATAAGGCCCTTCGCCACCAAAAGGGTGTCTATTGCGTCGATCGAAGTGTGGCTGGCCCGCACGGGCTACACAGGCGAGGACGGCTTCGAGATCATCGTGCCTGCTTCAGCGGCAGTCGAAATATGGCGAAAGCTTATTGCGGCCGGCGCCGTGCCCTGCGGTCTGGGCGCTCGGGACGTGCTGCGCCTGGAGGCCGGGCTTCTCTTGCACGGCAACGACATGGATGTGAACATAAACCCGTACGAGGCGGGGCTGGACCGCTTCGTTGATCCGGACCGCGACGGGTACGTAGCCGGCCCTTCCTTGACACGAATCAGGGACGCCGCGTTGGCCAGAAAATTGATTGGATTTACTATTACCGGCAGAGGCATCCCCCGGCATGGTTACGCTATAATGAGTGGCGCTGAAAACATCGGGCTGGTATCGAGCGGCGGGCACTCTCCAACTTTGGAAGCCGGCATCGGACTGGGCTACGTTGGCATCGAATATGCCGTGCCGGGCACCGTCATTCGGATTGACGTCCGAGGCAGGCCGGTGGACGCAGAGGTAACGGAACTGCCCTTTTATTCACGGAGAAGAAACGGATGAATCCTACAGAGCTTAAGTACTCGGAAGAGCACGAATGGGTGCAGGTGGAATCGGCCACGGTGGTGCTGGTGGGAATAACCGAGTTCGCGGCCGAAAGCCTGGGCGACGTGGTCTTTGTAGAGCTGCCCGAGGTTGGCGCTGAGGTCGGTCGGGCTGAAAAGATGGGCGAGATCGAATCAGTGAAGGCTGTGTCCGACCTGTATTCCCCAGTCAGCGGCAAGATCACCGAGCGCAACGAGCAGGTTTTGGATAATCCGCAACTCGTAAATGACGCCCCATTCGAGGCCGGTTGGATGATTCGGGTGGAGCTCAGCGACCCCTCCCAGTTGGATAAGCTACTGTCCGCCGAACAGTACGAGTCCTTCCTGGCCTCCCAAGACTGAGCTGGGGAGAAGCTTATGGACTCCCACGGATTCGTGTCTCCGTACAGCCCCAACACGGATAGCGACAGACGAGATATGCTGCACGCCATCGGCGTGGATTCCGTCGAAGAGCTATTTCTAGACATTCCCGAAGCCTACCGAAACCCGCCTCTGGACTTACCCCCGCCCAAGTCGGAAATGGAGCTCCTTCGATATGCCGAGGAGCTGGCGTCCGCCAATTTCATTCCGGGCGAATACGCCTGTTTTCTTGGCGCGGGCGCATACAGGCATTACGTACCGGCCATAGTGCGGCAACTGACCGGCCGCAGTGAGTTCGTCACGTCGTATACCCCATACCAGCCTGAGGTGTCTCAGGGAACGCTGCAGACCGAGTTCGAGTTTCAAACTCTTTGCGCTCAACTGACGGGCATGGATGTGGCCAACGCCGGCATGTACGACGGCGCCACGTCGCTGGCCGAAGCCGCGCTGATGGCCGTGCGAATCCAGGGGGGACGGCGTGTCGCCGTGCTGGACGGCGTGTCGCCCACTTACCTCAAGGTGCTGGAAACTTACACCAGGTCCCAGGGCATCGATATCGACATCGTCTCCGGCGACGGCATTACGTTGGCGGAGGGTACCGCGTGTCTCCTGGCGCAGCAGCCGGACTTCTACGGATACGTGGCGGATATGCAGGCCGTGGCCGAAAAGGTCCACGCCCAAGGCGCCCTGTTCGTTGTATATGCGGACCCTCTGGCGATGGCCTTGTTCAAGCCCCCCGGCGAGTATGACGCGGACATTGTCGCATCGGAGGGTCAGGCCCTGGGCGTCGCGCCGACCTTCGGAGGCCCCTACGTGGGTATCTTCGCCTGCAAGCAGCGGTACATTCGGCAGATGCCCGGCCGCATCGTGGGCCGCACCGTGGACACGGAAGGCAAGCTTGCCTACGTCCTCACGTTGCAGACGCGGGAGCAGCACATCAGGCGGGAGCGGGCCACCTCCAACATATGCACATCAGTAGCTCTGATAGCGCTTATGTCCACTGTGTACATGGCGGCCAACGGCAAGAAGGGCATGCGTCACATGGCGGAGCTGACTTATCATAAAGCCCATTACCTGGCGTCGCTCATCGAGAAAATACCTGGCTACTCCTTGCCCATGGACGGGACGTTCTTCCAGGAGTTCGTCGTAAAATGTCCGGGCTCTCCCTCTGAAATCAACGAAAAGCTGCTCGCCCGAAAAATCATTGGCGGCCTGGATATCAGCGATCTCCTGCCCAACGGCATGCTGGTCTGCGCCACGGAGGTTAACTCCCGGCAAGAGATCGAAGCCTTCGCGCAGGCGTTGGCCGAGGCTGCTGCCTGATGGGGAAGCGGAATTCCCTTCAGCAAAAGTACGAGGACAGTCGCCGCCGGCTGCTAATGGACCGTAGCGTTCCAGGTAGGATGGGCGTCAGCCTGCCTCCCAACGACGTGCCTGAGGGGCCGTTGCCGCCATCTGATATGCTGCGGGACGAGATCGACTTTCCCGAGGTCACTGAGGGCGAGATTGTCCGCTACTTTTCCCAGTTGAGCCAGCTTAACTTTTCCATAGACCACAATTTTTACCCGCTGGGCAGCTGCACCATGAAGTACAACCCCAAGGTCAACGACGAGGTCGCCGCCATGCGGGGCTTCACTGAGATCCATCCGCTGCAACCGGAGTCCACTGTGCAGGGCGCTCTAAAGCTCATGTGGGAGCTTCAGGAGTACCTGGCGGCGATAACCGGAATGCCCGGCGTATCCCTGGCGCCTATGGCCGGCGCCGACGGCGAGCTGGCCGGTATGCTCATGGCGCGGGCCTATCACCTGGACCGGGGGGACACCCAGCGGACCAAGGTGCTGATTCCGGATAGCGCCCACGGCACCAATCCCGCCACCGCCACAATGTCTGGATTCGAGGTGGTCACTCTGCCATCGGATGCGCGGGGAGACACGGACCTGGACGCGTTGCGCGAGAGTGCCGGCGACGATCTCGCCGGTCTGATGATTACCCTGCCCAGCACCCTCGGTCTCTTCGACAGCAACATCGAACAGGTGGTGAAGATTGTCCGAGACGCGGGAGGCATAGTTTACGGCGACGGCGCCAACTTGAACGCGCTGCTGGGCCGGGTGCGAATGGGCGACCTGGGCTTCGACGTGATGCACTCCAATCTGCACAAGACCTTCACCCAACCACATGGCGGAGGCGGCCCCGGCTCCGGCCCTGTTCTTGTCGGCCCCAGGCTCCTGCCGTACCTGCCAACGCCCTGGGTGACGCGGCAGGTAGACGGCGGCCCAAATAGTGCCCCGGATGGCAAGAAAAAGGAGACCTTTGGCTTCACGACGCCGGAGAAGAGCATAGGACGCATGGCTGCCTTCCACGGAAACTTCGGCGCGCTTGTGAGAGCGCATGCCTACATAAGCAGCCTCGGCAAGGACGGCATCGCCGCCATAAGCAATGACGCGGTGCTGAACGCCAACTACCTGCAAAGCCAGCTAAAGAATGACTTTGACCTGCCCTACGACAGAGTCTGCATGCACGAGGTCGTACTTTCGGCGGCCACCTTGAAACGACAACACGGCGTCAGCGCGCTTGACGTGGCCAAACGCCTCATTGATTACGGTATTCACCCGCCGACCATGTACTTCCCCCTCATCGTTGAGGAGGCCCTTATGGTCGAGCCCACGGAGACCGAATCCAAGGAGACGCTTGACTATTTCATTGAGGTGATGAAGACTATAGCGCGGGAAGCCCGGGAGGAGCCCAGCCTTCTACATGACGCGCCCCATGATAGCCCAAATACACGACTGGACGAGGCCAGGGCGGCCCGTCAACCCGACCTACGTTGGAGGCGGCGGGCTTAATCTCCGTCTGTCTCAGCGGAGCGTAAATCCAGGACCACTCTGAACCAGGAGTTAGGCATGGTAGATGTAGGACAGCAGGCGCCGGATTTTTCCCTGCCGGCGCAAGACCTGAGCACGGTTACGCTCAGCGGCTACAAGGGAAAGAAGAACGTCGTTCTCTCCTTCCACATTTTCTCGTTCACAGGCGGTTGAACGGACCAGGTCTCCTTGTTCCGCAGGTCAAACGCGCTGTTCGAGGAGAAGGATACCCAGGTTCTGGGTATTAGCAACGACGCCAGGCCCACTCAGACCGCCTACTCAATGTCTCTAGGCACCATTCCCTACCCGATTCTGTCGGATTTCCATCCCAAGGGACAGGTGACGCACGCCTACGGGATATGGAACGAGCAGCGCGGCGCGGCCAGTCGTGCTGTCTTCGTTATCGATAAGGAAGGCGTTATCCGCTTCAAGCGGGTTTACGACAGCTCGGCCGACCTGGACCCCAAAGATATCCTGGCGGAGATTGACAAGCTGTAAGGGTCCGCGGGCAAATACAGGTATTGAGGGCCGGCTGGATAGCGTTGCAGACCGGCCCTCTCTCATTCTCCAAATTAGTTGGGTTGCCATGCCGGTATTAGGGTAACTCATGGAGCAGCACTATGGTGGACACAAAGGCGCCCTCTCGGCTTTTTGGCCAGGGTGACAACGTCCTTATGCAGGACAAAAAGGGCAGGCATTACCTGATTACGCTGACCCCATCCAAAAAATTCGAGTCGCACATCGGGGCCTTCCCACACGAGGACCTTATTGGCCAGGAGGACGGGACGTGGGTGACCACCAATAAGGGGCATGTTCTGTTCGCGGTGAAACCCACCATGGCAGACTACACCCTGGAGATGCCGCGTATCGCGACTGTTATCTACCCCAAGGACGTGGGCGCTATTCTGGTGTATGGCGACATATTTTCGGGCGCTCGGGTGCTGGAGGCCGGCTGCGGCTCAGGCGCATTGACCATGAACCTGATTCGGGCTGTGGGAGAGCGTGGACAGGTGTACTCATACGACGTGCGAGAGGACATGCTGGACAGGGCGGGCACTAACGTCAGGTCCATGCTGGGCGAAGTCCCCAACGTCGAATTCAAGCAGGCGGATGTGTACGAGGGCATCGACGAATATGAGTTGGACCGCATTGTCCTGGACCTTCCGGAGCCGTGGCAAGTTGTGCCGCACGCCTCGGATAAGCTGGTTCGCGGCGGTATGTTCGTCAGCTTCCTTCCAACCGTGCTGCAATTTCACGAGTTGACCAAAGCCCTGCGAAGCCAACGCACGTTCGAGATGATCGAGACCTTCGAGATCCTCATGAGGCCGTGGTCCGTGAGCGGTCGCAGCGTCAGGCCATCCCACAGAATGGTCGGGCACACGGGCTTCATCACAACCGCCCGCCGGTGCGCGCCACGACCCAACACATCCGTGTCGAAGGACGAGACTGAAGAGAGCGACGCAGCAATTTAGCTGTCTTTTCCGCCGTCAATCGGCCACAGCACGTCCAGCGTAAAGTTGGACCGCGGGTACGTGGACTCGGTCGCCGGCATGTGATGGTCGGTCTTCAGCGGTGGCGTCGCGTCAATCAGAAATTCTTTGGTGGGAAAGATGTCCTCGGCCTTTACGCCTGCAACGCCCTTGGACTGCACCAGGACTTTGAACTCTCCGAAGCCGTCGGAATCCGCCAATTCGCGCATTGCTCTCAGGTTGGCCGTCCGTTCGCGCAGGGGAAGTTCCAGCCGTCGCAGGCCTTCCATCATGGAATCCAACCCCAGTCGCCGCAGGTAAACGCCCTGGGTCAGGTATGCGACCTGCTTCAGGCCGGCCGATTCTCCCTCAGACATCAGCATTGAGAAGTCGACGTGCGCCGTAAGGTCCTGCCTACCGATGCGCTGGTACGGACTGGAGCCATCCACGTGTCTGTAGTAGGTCTGGAGCGTCCCCCTGGTCCTGGCCGGCGAGTAAAGCTCTTCGGCCAGGTAGCCGTAGTCGATGGTGATGACGAACCCCTGATCCAGCGAAGACGCCAGCTCTCTCATCCAGGGTCCCGCCTGAAGATTGACCTCGCCCTCGTAGCCGTCCGGCCACCCCCAGTCCAACCCGGCAAGACGCCCTTCGATGTCGGGAGTTGATAGCTCCCCTGTCACCTCAATCATGTTGCCGCTTGCGTCAACAGAGACGTATATCTCGCGCAGGCGGCCGGCCTCCATGCGAAACCTGTGTACGGGGAATGCGTCGGGCAGCTCGTTGGAAAACAGGCATCCTGTGATACCTCGCAGCGGCACACTTTCGGTAAGGACCCTTTGTCCGGAGCCAGGGCCGGCGGGGCCCTTGTACCTGTCCAGCGTGATGTACCGGACGGCCGTTTGGAAGTCGTCCGGAAGGTTGGCGGCGTAGGCGAAAACGTCGCGGCTGAGGATGCCGGCGCCGGCCCCAAGCTCGACGGCGTGGAAGGGACTTGGCCGGTCCAGCAGCTCCCACATGCGGTGAAGCTGATTGGCGATGCACGCGCCAAACGCAGGGTGGACGGCAGGGCCCGTGTAGTAGTCGCCAGACTCCCCGAAGGGCGCCGGCGTTGAGTAATACCCGCCATCGCTGTGGTACAGCGCCAGCCGCATGAACGCCTCGAAGGTGATCCTGCCATCCCTCGCTATCCTGCGCCTTATCTCCTTTATGGGCTCCGGACCGCTGTCACTCATGGCATGGGCCTAAACAAAAAGGGAGGCATCCTCGCAGATGCCTCCCCGGACTTCATGATGTGTCGGCAGAGCTAGGTGGTCGTTTTTGCCTGTTTCGCTCGCCTGCCCTGTGGGTTCTCTCTGTCCCAACCGGACCCCTGAATAGAGTTCTTGAACTCCGATTTCTCCCCACAGTGCTTGCACACGCCAATACTGACCGGGCCGTTGGGACTCTCGATAAGCCAGTAATGCTGGCATTCCGATTCTGCTGGTTGCTCCTCTTCAGTCACAGTCCAATCCTTCCATGCTCACCCCAGATGTGTTCCCCGCGGTTTCCGGAGAGTGTTGAATTTTTCTTAGCGGTCCTCTATGGGCACGTACGGCACGTCCATTTCACCCACGTACTGCAACCGGGGCCGGAGCAGAATATTGTTTTCGAACTGCTCCACGACCTGAACCGTCCAGCCAGGGATTCTACCCATCGCGAATATGGAGATGAACAGGTCGTCCGGTATTCCCAGTAGATAGTAAATCGCGCCGGAGAAGAAGTCTACGTTTTGGCAGATGCCCCGCCTGGTATATGGCTCCATCACTTTGGTCACGGATTCCAGAATTGAAAACCACTTGGGTTGGCCCTTACGCTCACCCAACTCTTTGGCATCATCCTTCAAGTGGAATGCGCGTGGGTCGGTGGCGCGGTATACCCGATGGCCGAAGCCCATCACGCGCCCGCCATCTTTCAGCAAGTTTCGAACGTAGTCCTCGGCCTTATCCTCATCGCCGATGTCCAGGGCCATCTTCATGACCTCTTCGGCCGCCCCGCCATGGGCGGGCCCTTTGAGTACGCCGATGCCCGTGGTGACGGCGCAGTGCAGGTCTGCCTGAGTGGAGGCGGTCACCCTGGCGCCAAACGAGGAGGCGTTTATGCCGTGTTCCGCGTGCAGAATGAAGTCCTTATCTATAAGACGGGCGTCCCGCGGATCGGGCTCTTCACCGAAAAGCATGTACAGGAAGTTAGCGGCCTGGTTAAGGCTGGTGCTTGGCGCGATTGGGTCCTTGCCTTTCCGGATGCGCGCGTGGGCCGCCACTATGGTCGGCGCCTGTGCTGTGAGGCGAACCCCCTTCCGAATGGTCGCTTCCGTGGAGATGTCTTCCGTCTCGGGATCGAAGGCCGAAAGCGCCGACACGCCTGTTCGAAGCACGTCCATGGGGTGCGAGTCTTTAACGATCTCAATAATGGAGAGAATGTCTTCCGGCAGCGCCCTATTGGCGATCAACTCGGCTTGAAAGGCCTTCAGTTGGCTCTCGGTGGGAAGCTCGGTGTAAAGAAGGAGGTATATGGTCTCCTCAAACGTGGATTTCTGGGCCAAGTCGTCGATATTGATGCCCCGGTAAAGCAGCTTTCCGACTTTGCCGTCGATGAAGCTGGACTTGGTCCGATCTATGTAAACATCACGAAGGCCTCTTTTGAGCTCGACCTTCTCTTCAGATGCCATGCCAAATCCTCCAGGGAAATGTTCGACTGACGGCGAACGAACTCTCGCAGTGGGTGCCTTCGCCCGCGAGGGCAAGCCAATTCTAGCATTCAGTATATTTGGTGTCAAGAATCGTTAATCGGTTCTGAATGTCCCGTAGAGCAGTCAAATACCGCGTGCAGGGCCTCAAACTGTTTGGGTGCCGAGGTCATTGTTATCAGGGTCCAAAGGCGGGTATCTATTCCAGTAACATGGGAGCGTTCATCAGGATGTTGGTAGTGATTCCATTCACAAACTAATTGACGAACTATTGGGGTATTAATAGAATAGCGGCGTTCGGTAGTGTTGTTTCGCTTGGTGTGAACGGCGTCTTTGATTCGCCGGCTTCAAATCTTGCGCCCCTATGAAATTCTGTGAAACTAGGAAGGTGTATGGACTCATTTGAAGTCCCAGAGGTCGTGGTCCTTCGGCTCCCACTGTACGTAAGGGCGCTCAGCCAGCTCAGGGATGGCGGGACCGACGTGGTCAGTTCACAGCAGCTTGGCAGTCTATTGCAGATGACGCCGGCGCAGATAAGGAAGGACCTTAGCTACTTTGGGAGGTTCGGCAAGCAGGGACGGGGCTACAACGTACGATTTCTGCTGCGGGAGCTCCGGGAGATCCTGGGACTTGACCGCGAATGGAGGGCCTGCCTAATTGGCGTCGGGCGCCTGGGGCACGCCATCATCAACTACCCCGGCTTCTCGCCTGAGGGCTTCAAGATTGTAGCGGCCTTCGATGGCGACCCGAAACAGGTTGGCACCCAGATTGGCGGCTTCACCGTTAGACCCATGTCCGACCTCGCCGAGACTGTCAAAGAGATGAAGATATCTATCGGAATCGTGGCTGTTCCGGCGTCGGAGGCGCAGGGAGTCATCGAGAACCTTATCGAAAACAACGTCAAGGGCATACTGAACTATGCCCCTGTTGCGCCTCAGGTGCCGATGAACACGGTAATTCGCAATATCGATCCTGTGCTGTCCCTGCAGTCGATGACCTTCTACCTAAGGTAGCCTCGCGGCGTTTTTTCAGGTCCGATGTAAAGAAGCAAAAAGGCCGGGGTTCAAAATCACCGGCCTTTTTGCTGGAATCGGGTTCTCGGGAATTGAGCTTGTTACGAAGGTGGCTGCTGCCTGCGCCGCCGCCGCGTCGCGACTGCAAGGCGCGCCTGCGACCGCCTCATCGATGCCATAGCCATCTGCAAGTCCATGTCGGATGCCGAAGATTCGATGCGCTCCTGCGCTCTGGCCAAGGCAGCCTCGGCCCGCTCGGCGTTGATCTCTTCAGCCTGTTCTGCCGTGTCCGCCAAGATAGTTACGGTGTCGGACATCACCTCGAGGAAGCCTCCGCTTACGGCCAGGTAGCTCACGTCGCCGTCTCTGGTTACACGGATTTCGCCAGGTTTCAGGACGGTCAGCAGCGGCGCGTGTCGGGGCAATATGCCCAGCTCACCGTCGATGCCCGGCGCAACCAGCATGTCTACGTCTTCGGAGTAGACCAACCGCTCGGCGGTTACTATTTCCAATTTCATGGGGGCCATTCGTAATCCCTTTGCGGATCTTGGTGTTTTTGGGCTATTCGGTTTACACTGTTGCCGCGATTTTCTCGGCCTTCTCGACAGCTTCGTCTATGTTGCCGACCATGTAGAACGCCTGCTCAGGCATTGAATCGTGCTGGCCCTCCAGGATCTCCTTGAAGCCGCGAACGGTCTCGCGCACCGGAACGTACCGGCCTTCCTGACCCGTGAACGCCTCCGCCACCGTGAGGGGCTGAGTAAGAAAACGCTGGATCTTGCGGGCTCGCACGACCGTGAGACGGTCCTCGTCGGAGAGCTCCTCGATACCGAGAATGGCGATAATGTCCTGCAGGTCTGTGTAACGTTGGAGCACCTGCTGCACGTTTCGTGCGACGTCGTAATGCTCCTGACCGACGATGGACGGCTCCAGTATTCTTGAGAACGAGGTCAGCGGGTCCACCGCGGGGAATAGCGCCTGTGCCGCCAGCGACCGCTCCAGGGCAACCACGGCGTCCAGGTGTCCGAATGTCGTCACGATGCCGGGGTCGGTGTAGTCGTCCGCAGGTACGTAAATCGCCTGGAACGACGTTATGGAGCCATCCTTGGTAGATGTGATCCGCTCCTCCAGGTCGCCCATTTCGGTGCCCAGTGTGGGCTGGTATCCGACGGCGGATGGCATTCTGCCCAGCAGCGCCGAGACCTCCATGCCGGCCAGAATGTACCGATAGATGTTGTCTATGAACAGGAGGACGTCCTGGTGGCGCTCCTCTCTGAAGTACTCGGCCATGGTCAGGCCGGTCAGGGCGACGCGGGCCCGAATTCCTGGAGGTTCGTTCATCTGGCCGAACACGAGCACCGTGTTGGCAAGTACACCTGACTGCTTCATTTCGTTCCAGAGGTCGTTGCCCTCGCGGGAGCGCTCGCCCACGCCGGCGAACACGGAGACGCCCTTGTGGACCGTCCCGATGTTGTGGATGAGCTCTTGAATGATGACCGTTTTGCCCACACCCGCTCCGCCATATGCGCCGATCTTCCCGCCCTTGGTAAACGGAGTAATCAGGTCCATGACCTTGAGGCCCGTCTCCAGCACCTCGACCTGGGTGGTCTGCTCATCAAAGCGTGGTGGCTTGCGGTGAATGGGCCACTTTTCGGCGCCTTCTATCTCCTCAAGATTGTCCAGAGGCTCCCCCAGGGTGTTGAACAGCCTACCCAACGTGGCGTCGCCTACTGGTACGGAGATTGGCCCGCCCGTATCCAGGGTACCTTCGCCGCGAACCAGGCCCTCGGTCGCGCCAAGAGCCAGACACCTGACCCAGTTATTGCCGATGTGCTGCTGTACCTCGAGCACCAGTTTCTTGTCGCCAATTCTGGTTTCGAGGGCGTTGTAAATACCAGGCATCTCATCTGGCGGGAACTCTACGTCCACCACTGTGCCGATGACCTGGGTAATCTTTCCGGTTGCCATAATGCCTCCTGAAAATGGCTGGGCCGGCGGATCAGCCTTGTACGGCGGCTACTCCGCCAACAATATCCAGCAGATCGCTGGTGATCGCTTCTTGTCTTATTTTGTTCATGGCCAGCGTGAGGTCGTCAGCCATAATGTCTGCGTTGTCGGTGGCGTTTCTCATTGCCACCATTCGTGCCGACTGCTCACTGGCTATGCCCTCCAACAGCGCGTGGTAAAGCTGCATTTCCACGAAACGGGGAAGCAGTTCCGACAGCACGGTCAGGGCATCGGGCTCGTATATGTAGCCTACCGCCTGCGTGGGTTCCAGCGCAGCCGGGACAACGGGAAGCAGTGGTTCCACCTTGGGCCTCTGCGATGTGGTGCTTACGAACTCGGCATAGGCTACGAAAACTGCGTCCACCTCGCCATTTGTGAAGTCGTCTATAACGATGTGGGCTGCCGGCGATATATCGATCAAATTCGGCCTGTCGGGCAGGTCTGTGAATACCGCTTTCAGGTCCTGGCCGGTCCTAGCCATGAAGTCCCTACCCTTACGGCCCACGGCGATAACCTTTACATGAGAATCTTGGGCCTGTATGAACTGCCCCGCAGTCCTGTTGATATTGGAATTCAGTCCGCCCGTCAGGCCTCGGTCAGGGGTGATGACCACCAGCCCAATATTGCTCACGGGCCTGTGCTGCAGCAGAGGGTGAATCTCGTCATCGTCCTGAGGCTGTGCCGACAAGTTTGCCAGCAGGTGCCGTATTTGCTCGGAGTACGGCCTGCCCTGCAGTGCCGACTCCTGGGCGCGGCGCATCTTCGAGGCCGCGATCATGGACATGGCCTTGGTTATCTTGGCCGTGTTCTGGACGCTTCGTATGCGTCGCCTTATCTGTCTTACACTAGGCATATGTGCTTGGCCCTGTTAGTAAGGCACGCTGGCCTTGAATTCGGTTATTGCCGCCGTCAGCGCCTCGGCAGTGTCGTCGTCAATATCTCCCGCTTCGGCGATCTTGCCGAGAAGTTCCTTCTGACTGGAGGTCATGTAGCTGTGGAATCCGGCCTCAAACGCAGTGACTCGCGGGATATCTACGTCGTCCAGATGCCCGTTGTTAAGCGCGAACAGGATTGCCACCTGCTGCTCCACTGGCAACGGAGAGTTCTGGCCTTGTTTCAGCACCTCAGTGGCTCTCTGCCCTCGCTCCAACTGCTGTCTGGTGGCCGCGTCCAGGTCTGCGGTACCGAACTGGGCGAAGGTAACCAGCTCTCGATACTGGGCCAGGTCCAACCGCAGCCGTCCGGCGACTCCCCTCATTGCCTTTGTTTGCGCGGCGCTGCCCACCCGGGACACGGACAGACCAGCGTTGACGGCAGGCCTGATGCCGGCGTTGAACAGCTCCGGCTCCAGGTAAATTTGGCCGTCGGTTATGGAGATAACATTGGTGGGCACGTACGCCGACACGTCGCCGGCCAGCGTCTCGATGATCGGCAACGCCGTTATCGAACCTCCGCCGTGGGCATCATCAAGCTTGGCCGCGCGCTCCAGAAGTCGGCTGTGCAGGTAGAAGACGTCGCCCGGGTAGGCCTCGCGTCCGGGAGGCCGTTTCAGCAGCAGGGACATCTGCCTGTATGCCCACGCGTGCTTGGAGAGGTCGTCGTAAATAATGAGGGCGTCCTTGCCCTGCCACATGAACTCCTCAGCCATGGCGCACCCGGCGTATGGGGCAATGTACTGCATTGGGGCCGGGTCGGAGGCGTTGGCGGCAACGATGATCGTATGGTCCAGTGCGCCGCGCTCCTCCAGGAGGCCTACCACCTGCGCCACCTTGCTGGCCTTCTGGCCAATGGCCACGTAGATGCAGACCAGGTCGCCACCCTTCTGGTTGATGATCGCGTCGATTGCGATGGCGGTCTTGCCTGTGGAACGGTCACCGATGATCAGCTCTCGCTGTCCGCGGCCCACCGGTATCATGGAGTCGATTGCCTTGATGCCCGTCTGCACCGGTGTGTTTACCGGGCTGCGTATGGCTACGCCAGGCGCTACGATCTCTACCTCGCGTGTGTTGCTGGTGTTGATCGGCCCCTTGCCGTCGATGGGCTGACCCAGGGCATCCACGACGCGCCCCAACAGTGCGTCGCCTACGGGCACGACAACTACTCGTCCGGTGCTGCGGACCTCGCTGCCCTCTTTTATGCCCAGGGGATCACCCATGATGACCGCACCGACGCTGTCCTCCTCGAGGTTTAGCGCCATTCCCATAACGCCTCCCACGAAGGACAGCAGCTCGCCGTATGCTACGCCGGAAAGCCCGTGAATCTGCGCGATGCCGTCACCGACTTCTATCACGGTGCCCACGTCTACCATGCCAAGCTCTTGGCCAAATCCTTCGATTTGCCGCTTGATTACCGACGCAATGTCCTGTCCTCTGACTGCCATTCCAGCCTCCGTGGATTATGCGGATTTAATTAGTTTATGCCTGCTGTAAAAGCTCTCGCCGGAGACCCTCCAGCTTGGTTCGGGTGCTTCCGTCAATCAGGCTGTCGCCTACGCGGGCCACGATGCCGCCAAGGATTTGCGGGTCGACCCGCACAGTGAGGGCTATCTCCTTGCCCACCATATCTTTTAGCATATTGGATACCCTGCTTTGCTGCTCGTCCGATAGCGGGACCGCCGACACGATCTCCGCACGCTCGATGCCGCGGTGGGCGTCAAGCATCTCCTGATAAGCCCCCGTTATGCTGGGCACCAAATGTGCCGAGTTGCGGCTCGCAAGCAGGGCCAGGAGATTGCGGCTCAGCGGGCTTATCGTGCCGGCAACAGTCTCATCAATCAGGCTGATCTTCCGCCTGACCGCGACCTGCGGGGCGTCTAGAAACCCTGAAAACTCATCGCTTTGCAACGCGGCAGCAAGGTAGCCCAGGTCTTCGAGCCACGCGTCGAATTCGTCGTTCTCCAGGGCTATCTCGAATGCGGCCTGGGCATATCTGCGGGCTGACGCACCCTTCGGCATCTAATTTCTCTTTCTATCGATTAAGGTCGGCGCGTGATTCGCGCCGTGCCTGCAAATCTGCTGCTTAGTTGAGGCTGGCTTGCGACCGGCCCTCTTCAAGCACCCGGTTAATAATGTCCTGATGCGCTGACTCATCCAGTGACCTCTCGATCACCCTCTCGGCCGCGGTGATAGCTAGCCCCGCGAACTCGCGCCGCAGGTCCTCAATCGCCGCGTCCCGTTCGCGCTGGATGTTCGCCGTGGCCCTGGTGCGCTCGCCTTCGATGTCCTGACGGGCCTTGGCAAGCTCCTCTTCGCGGAACCTTTCGGCAACCTCCCGGGCCTGGGCGATTAGCTGCTGGCCTTCGCTGCGCGCCGCTTCAATCTGCTGCTGCATTTGCTCCTGCTGTGATGCGGCCTCCCGCGAAACGCGTTCCGCCGTTTCCAGGCTCTCCTGGATACGGTTGGTGCGTTGCTCCAGCATTCCCAATATTGGCTTGTAAAGCAGCTTGTATAGGATGGCGAATAGTATTGCGAAACTGACTAACTGAGTAATCAGGCCAGGTAAATTGATTCCCAAGGCTTCCATGCCTTCTCCTTTTTTACGCAGGCCTCATTTGCTATTCGGCTGCGTTCGTGTGCCGGGATTAGGCGCCAGTTACACGAACTTGATGATTACGGCGACGACAAGGGCGTAAATGGCGATTGCTTCCGCGAACGCGATGGCCAGAATCATGTTTTGCTGAATCGGTCCTGCCGCATCCGGGTTCCTGCCAAGTGACTCCATAGCCTTCGCGGCCAGAAGTCCGATGCCGATGCCCGGCCCAATGGCTCCGAGTCCAATAGCCAGTCCTGCCCCGATATTGGCTATATCCCCTTCGATCATCATTCACTCCTTCATTCATTCAGTTGCGTAGATTTATAAGGCAGCCGCTCTCTCTATGGGGGGCTGCCCATTACGAGACGTTATTGATGTTCCTCGCCGCCATGGCGGGTGGTGGCCATGACGGCGAATACCAGGGTTAGCATTGCAAAGATGAATGCCTGGATGATTCCGACGAAAAGCTCCAGCCCCAGGAACGGTATGATACCGATTAACGGAAGCAGGAACGCCATGGCAACCAGCAGGACCTCGCCGGCGAATATGTTGCCGAAAAGACGGAACGTGAAGCTGATTATCCGGGCTAGCTCGCTGATGATTTCCAGAATGCCTACGAAGAATCCAATGGGCCCTTCTTTGAAGTTGATAAATTTGCCGGCGTGGCCAAGGAACCCCAGGGCTGAGAAGCCCCAGAAGTGCACCATGAACATCGCCACCAGCGCGATAGCCAGCGTAGTATTGATATCGGTGTTGGCGCTGCGCAGGAACGGTATCAGAACGCCGGCCGTCTTGCCCTCGCCCGCGCCGTCGTGCTCGAACTGCTCCGCAGTAATCTGGCTGTTCAGGGAGCCGAACGCCAGGTAAGCGAATCCACTGTCCCCTTCGAACACCTGCAGGTTAATCTCGTCCAGGTTCGCTTGGCCTCCTTCGGCCACCTCGCGGTGGTGTATGACATCGTCGGCCGACTCAATCCAGCCAATCGTGCCAAAGCCAGGCAGGATGCCAGTCCAGTTGGAGATCATGATGTACAGGAAAATGGTCATGACCAGCGGGAAAAATCGTCTCGCCCGCTCTGGGCCAGCGATGCTCTCCGAGAGGTTCAGAAAAAACTCGATGAAGACTTCGATGAGGTTTTGCATTCCGCGAGGCACTTCGCTGATGCGGCGGGTGGCAAAGTAGGAGATGATGACCAGAACGATAATAGATATCCATGCCGTGACCATCGTATTCATTACGGTAAAGCCAGGGAACAGTTCGCCGGGGAGGAAGGGTTCTGCAGGAATTTGGATAGCCGCGATGGGGGTGCTCAGGAAACCGAATCCAAAGGCATTGCCAAGCGCCCCGCCGGCCAGACTGATGAGAAAAACGATGCCCACGATAATCAGTATGGCAAGCATCTTCGGATTCCCCAGGAGTCCTGACACTATCTCCTACCTTCCTGTATCAAAAACTTTCACGCGGGCCCCTTGTCGCAAAGATTTCACACCGGGCTGAATCGACAAACTTATGCCGGTGAGCCGCGCGAATTGTCTGGTCCTGCGTCGTCGGACAACACGGCCATGAGCATCCTGAACATGCCTACCAAAGCAATGGCAATTCCTGCGGCAAGACCGAGAAGCGTGAGCAGCGGCCCCGTGTCGAATTTCCTATCCAGCCAAAGGCCGCCAAAGCTGCCCCCGGCGATGCAGATTCCTACGTACCAGCCAATGCCTACAAGCTGGAGTACGGTTCCCATCCTTGTGGCGTTCATAGGCTGGCGTTCATAGGGGGCCTCCGCGAAAGCTTGTGTAGTATATCACAAGCTTTTTCGGAGGGTCAATTGAAATCGCGTGCGTCTCAAACAAAGTGCGCCCTGTAGGTGACGACGGGGCGCACGGTACTATTCAAGTGGCATTTATGGCCCGCTCGGGGCGCAGTGTTTGTGTGGCTTAGCTCTTGTCCGTTTTTCCCAGGTCTTCCAGGTCCAACGTGCCTATGAAGTCCTGGAAAGCCGACAGGCTTTTCAGTTCCTCCTCGCGGAGCGGGCGCGGCTTGCCGTCGTCGCCTTCTTCGACAATGGGCTTGCCGGTTTCCATGTCCATCTGGACGCCGGCCTTCTCCACCACGCTGTCATCCGCGAATATGGGGGCATGCGTTCGCACTGCCAGCGCAATTGCGTCACTTGGGCGGGAGTCTATCTCCATCTTGTCGCCGTTGTGCTGGATCACGATCTTGGCGAAAAAGGTGTCGTTGCTCAGGTCGGATACAACGATGTGGTCCACGGTTGCGCCCAGCGAGGTGATGATGGAACGCAGCAGGTCGTGGGTTAGCGGCCTGGGCACGGAGACGTCCTGGAGTTTGAGGGCGATCGCGTCCGCCTCCGAGGGGCCGATCCATATCGGCAGGTACTTGTCTGAATCCTTGACCCGGAGGATGACAACCCTCTGGTAGTTCATCAGGCTTACTCTAATACTGTCAATGACCAGTTCCAGCATTGACCCACTCCTTCTTCATAGGAACCCAGGGCAATCCCGGCGAATCCTAATCGGGAAATCTTCGGGGCTTTCGGGCTCGACGGCATCGGTTCCCCTGAGAAACGCCAATTCATTCTAAGTAGTGGCAAATACGGTGTCAACGGGATTGACGGCTCGGCGGCGTCTAAATCGCTCTGCAACGGCAGCTATTTCCGAATCCGAACCACCAGTCTGTTACCCTTCAAACAACCGTTTAACCCACAGTTCACGGATAAACATATCCGGCACGGCATCAAACTTGCGGACGTGTCTTCCAAGGGCTTCCTTTCATCCTTTTTGCGAGATCCGACCTTGACATCATCACTTTGCGCTTGCAGCTTCGGCAGCGTATGCCTATGTCCGCACCAAGGCGCACCACCTCCCACTCGTAGGACCCGCAGGGGTGTACCTTTTTTAGCCGCACAGAGTCGCCCATGTGCAGCTCTATGGCCACTCCATACCTACTTCCTTGACGATACGATTGATCTTGTCCCGCAGATTCTGGGCAGCCGTTCTGGCGGCCTGTGCGAAGTCGTCCCTACCTGGTTTTGCATATATGATGCTTCTGGAAGAGTTTATAATAATATTCGGGTATTCGGAGTCTATACCATACTTTACGGAGCTTTCCAGATCTCCGCCCTGGGCCCCTACCGCCGGGATGAGCATCGGCATGCCCGGGCAGCGGGCCCTCACTTCGCCAAGCTGGTCGGGGTAGGTTGCTCCAACCACCAGACAGACGTTTCCCCGGGTGTTCCAGTCCATGGACCGCTCGGCCATCCACTCGTAAAACAGGGGCTGCTGTCCGTTGGCGCTGACTCGCAGGTCCTGAAATTCTTGTGAGCCCGGGTTGGACGACCGGCACCACACGAACACCCCTTTCTCCTCGTATTTGAAGAAAGGCTCCAATGACTCGCCGCCTGCGAACCCGTTCACGGTAATGGCGTCGAATCCCCACACATCGAACAGGGCCTTGGCATATGCGGCGTTAGTGGAGGCGATGTCACCCCGTTTCGCGTCGCCCAGTATAATCACCTGAGGGGCCACATCCCTTATGTGCTCAATGGTCTTGCGGAGCGCCTCCAGACCGGGCATGCCCAGCGCCTCGTAAAATGCGACGTTGGGCTTGTAGGTGCAGACCAGGTCCCTGGTGGCGTCGATTATCTCTTTGTTGAAGTCGAGGACGTCTATTGGCATGCGCTCCTGGTCGGGGTCCAGCCCAATGCTTACCAGGCTGCCGGTGGCGTCGCAGGCGTTCCGGAGGCGTTGTAGAAACGGATTCAATGCCGGGCTTCCCTTCTGGTTTGGCCGGGGACGTTGGCCCCTGAACCTGTAGATTCAGTTTAGTCTGCTTCTTGGACAGGGGCAAGGGCCAGGCGCTGTGCGACAATTTGGAAATCGCGGCCCTTTCAATGGCCGATGTGCGCCGGCGCCGCTGGAATCAGGCCCAATCGTTGCATTCAAACATCCAGAGAGGTAAAGCGGACTTGAGGTTGCCGGAAAACATGGTCAAGGCGGCCTTCGTGGAAAGGCTAAACCGCTTCGCCATGCTCGCCGATGTAAATGGCCGGCGGGTGCTCTGCCACGTGGCCAACTCCGGCAGGTTGCGGGAGCTGCTCTCGCCGGCGAACACGCTCTGGCTTTCGGCGGCTCCCCTTCCCACGAATCCCAAGGCCACGAAGCGCAAGACGACCCACGACCTGCGGCTTGTGGATGTCGAGGGTGTGCTGGTGTCCGCCGACGCCCGACTGCCCAACCACCTGCTGCGCGAGGCCATAGAGTCCGGACGGCTTCCTGAATTCGCCGGATTCGACCAGGTGCGGAGCGAGGTGACGCACGGCGACAGCCGCCTGGACCTGCTTTTGACTGGTGGGAGTTCCACCTGCCTGGTCGAGGCGAAGTCGGTAACGCTGGTAAACCCCGTAGGTGACGAGCGTGGGGAAAGAGTGGCCCTGTTCCCAGACGCGCCTACCAGCCGGGGCCGGAAGCACGTGCTAAACCTGTGCAACGCTGTTAAGGAGGGGTATCGGGCTGCCGTGGTGTTTGTAGTGCAGAGGCCGGACGCCGACGTTCTGGTGCCTAACGTGGCCTCAGACCCGGACTTTTACGAGGCGCTGGTGGAGGCCAACGTCCACGGCGTTGAGATTTACGCTTACAGGTGCCGGGTGAGCCTGAAGGAGGTCGCCATAACCGACCGCATTCCCGTGAGGCTGGACGGCCTTGGCTAACGAATGCGTTGACAGGACGCGCGACGGGAGCGTTGACGAAACGCCCATTGGCGACAAGCTTACTACCGTCTACAAGGCACTGCTGCGCCGTTACGGGCCGCAGGACTGGTGGCCCGGCGATTCGCCTTTCGAGATGATGGTTGGCGCGGTGCTGACACAGGCTGCCTCCTGGACCAACGTGGAGAAGGCCATAGCCAACTTGAAGGGCGTCAACGCTTTGTCTCCGAAGGCATTACGGGAGCTTGGTGACGACGATCTGGCGCGGCTCGTCTACCCCAGCGGCTACTACAACGCCAAGGCCCGCAAGCTGAAGGCGCTGGCCGAGTTCATCGGAGCGAAGTTCGACGACGACATAGGCTCGATGGCGCATGTCGAGACCGGCATAATGAGGGCGCAGCTTCTGCAGGTGTACGGCATCGGCGAGGAGACGGCCGATGATATCCTGCTCTATCCACTGGGTAAGCCGGTCTTCGTCATAGACACATACGCCAGACGTTTGCTTCATCGCCTGGGACTCGCGCCGGAGGCCGGGTCTTATGCCCTGTACCAAAACCTGTTCATCAGACATCTTGCGGAGGACAGGGACATGTATTCGGAGTATCACGCGCTCATCGTTCGTCACGGCCGGGAGACCTGCCAAAAGAGGCCGGTGTGCTCTGGCTGTTGCTTACTTGATGTCTGCCCAACGGGACAGGCCGCCGTTGCCCCATCGCCCACATAACGACCCGAGGGCCGCCGGTTATGATGAGCTACCGGGGGCGTCCAGCACAACCACGCTGTTGGTCTTGATTATCAGGAAGATGTCCTCGCCTACCTTCAGGTCAAGCTCAGTCAGAGATGCCTGAGTAATCTCCACGATTACCCGGACACCGATGTCGGCGTAGATCAGCACGCTGGAGTCCAGGATGTGTATTTCGCGGATGGTGGACCTTATTGTGTTGCGCGCGCTTATTCGTGCCGGTATCTCTCCGGCCAAAATAATGTCGCCGGCGCGGATGGACACCATCACCTTTTCTCCCGGTTCGCGATGGGTCTTGGGCGCGACTAACGTCGCATCTCCGACTCTGAGTTCGGCCAGTCCTCCGCTTCCCCCTACCGCCATTACCTCCGCCTCCAGCAGGTTTTCGAGCGTGGTGTAATCGGCTATGTCGGCCAGGCCGGGGTGGACCAGGGCGCTCGACACGTTGCCGTATGTCACAGGCCGGCCATTCCTTAGCACCAGCATACGGTCGGCCAGCGCCATCACCTCCGATATCGAGTGCGAGACGTAGATCATTGGCGTGCCCAGCTCACGGCGTACACGCTTCAGGTACTCGATAATCACCCCGCGAAACGCGCCGTCCAGCGAAGCCAGCGGCTCATCCAAAAGCAGAAGGTCCGGAGACGTGGCCAGGGCCCTGGCCAGCGCCACCCTCTGCTTCTCTCCCCCAGATAGGTTGTCTGTCCGTCGTCCCATCAGGTCGGACAACTGAAAAAGATCGACCACCTGCTCAATGCGTATTTTTCGCTGTGATTCAGGCGTCAGCTTGAACCCGTACATAATGTTGCTTTTGACGTTCATGTGCGGAAACAGCGCCGGGTGCTGAAAGACGTACCCGAAACGGCGTTTATCCGGCGGCAACTGCTCGCCGCTCTCGGAAGAAAAGAACCGTCGGCCCCGGAAATTAATGTGACCCTCATCCGGGTGGACCGTGCCGGCGATGCAATTAAGGAGAGTCGATTTGCCGCTGCCGGAAGCTCCGAATACGGCCGTGACACCTGACTCGAATGACGCCCGACAGTCCAACGTAAAATTTGGATATTTCTTGACGATGTGGAAATCTACAATGGGGCTGATCATAATCAGATATGCTCTACGTGACCTCGGGACCGGCCTGGGAGCGCTCCAAAAGCCAGTTGTGCAGGGCCAGCGTGATTACGGCCAGCCCAATGGATACGGCCACCAGACGCAGCGCCACTTCGTTGTCGCCAAGCTGTACCCTGGAGAAAATGGCCAGCGGCAGCGTTTGGGTTCGGCCGGGAATGTTGCCTGCAACGACAATCGTGGCCCCGAACTCGCTCATGGCTCGAACGAAGCCGAGGAGGACGCCCGCCAGTATGCCCCGGTATGCGAGGGGAATTGTGATGGTGAAAAGCACCCTCCAGGCGCTTGCCCCAAGGCTTCTGGCGGAGCGCTCCAGACCCTCGTCCACGCCTCTCATGGACACCATGATCGTGCGGGCCATCAGGGGGAACGACACTATGGAAGCGGCCATTGCCGCGGCCAGCCAGGTGAATACGATGTCGGTACCGAATAGACTCTGAATAATGCCGCCGACGGGCCCGTTTCTGCCCAGCAGGATGAGCAGAAGGTAGCCCACAACCACGGGGGGCACCGCCAGTGGCAGGGACGCCAGTATGTCCAGGACGAAGCTTCCCGGCACTCGCTTCTTGATTATTAGCCAGCTGAGTCCGATGGCGAAGGGCACATCGATGACCGTGGCCACCAGGGCTATTTGCAGAGTCAGGGCTATGATTGGCAGGACTTCCATTAGAAGCTGCCGGCCTCGCTGCTAATTTCGTTCATCTTCCGGCCCCTCATCCAATACGATAAATCCGCGAGCGTCAAATATAGCTGACGCCCTTTCGCCGCTCAAGAATCTAAAAAACTCTGCTGCGGTATTTGAGGCGCCGTTCATCAGCAAGGCAGGGTAGACGATTTGGGGGTAGGAATCGACGGGCACCACATCAATTACCTCCAGACCTCCGGCGATGGCGGCGTCGGTCCGGTACACAAACGCCACGTCAGCGTTGCCGGACTCGACATACGCCATTGTGGCGCGCACGTCTGCGCCAAACACCATCTTGCGCTGGAGTGCATCCCACAGGCCCAAGCTGACCAGTGATTCTTTGGCGTAGCCGCCGGCCGGGGCCAGGTCCGGAGCCGCTAATGCCACTCGGCCTACGTCGTCCGACGCGAGCTCCGCCAAGTCCATTATTTCCGGCCTGCTTCGGCCGACCACCAGCACCAGCCGGTTGGACAGAAGGTCCTCCCTCTTTTGCGATTCAACCTCGCGGTCGTCTAGAAAATCAACGGGAAACCGGCCGGCAGAAATGAAGATATCAGCAGGCGCGCCGTTGGCAATCTGCTGCGCCAGCGTCTGGGAGCCGCCGTAGCTCACCAGCACCTCGCCGCCGCCCGTCGCCTCGAATTCAGAGATAACCTCGTCCAATGCGTCAGTAAGGCTGGTGGCCGAAAACACCAGGACATCTTTATCGCCCGCGCCGCACCCGGCGCTAATAAACATGGGGAACAGCAAGGCGATCAGTAATAAATTCGCCCCCATTGTTTGCCTCAGGGCATGTCCCAAAAGTCGTACTACCTTCGCTCTCCCAAATTCGTTGCCCTTATTCGCTACGAGGTGTGGCTCCGATATGTGTCTGTCTTTGCACCGCGGCGCTCAACTCTACCACGTGCGGGCAAGTAAGATATTATATGCCGCTATGCCTTAAATTTCCCGCAAGGTGCGCGTTGCGGCTAAATCTGCTGTGGGACCAGATTTTGAAGCCAATCCAGCTTGAACAGCGGTAGGATTAAATGCTATAATCAAGCGAGATTATGTCCTTTTGTTTGAGAGTGGGGTGTCCCCACTTTCTTTTTTAATAAGGGTTTTGGCTACAGCACAAGGAGGCTGAAGGTATGAAGAGCGATTTCATCGTCGCCCTAACTCAGTTGGCAGCCGAACGCGGGCTTCCTAGGGAAATTGTGCTATCAGCCATTGAGGCCGCGCTGGTGTCGGCCTATCGCAAGGACAGCATAACAGCTAATCAGAATGTATCCGTAAAGCTGGATCCCGGCACCGGTGACGTAACCGTCAATATCCTGAAAACGGTCGTGGAAGAGGTCACCGATGAGCAGACTGAGATCACGCTGAAGGATGCCAAGAAATTCAATCCAGAAGTTGAGATGGACGGCACTGTAGTCACGGAAAGCATGCCGCACACAGCAGGACGCATCGCTGCCCAGACGGCCAAGCAGGTCGTCATGCAAAGGCTGCGGGAGGCTGAGCGCGAGATCGTATTCATGGAGTACGAGGACAAGGAGGGCGAGGTCTTCTCGGTAAACATCCAACGGGTGGAGCCGAAGCAGGTCATCGTCGCTCTTGGCCGCGCCGAGGCCGTGCTCCCGATAAGTGAGCAGGTGCCTATAGAGCGTTATCGCAGCGGGAACAAGATGAAGGTGTTGCTCAAGACCGTGGAGCGGTCCAGCAAGGGCCCCGAGCTTATAGTTTCCAGGGCGGATACTCTGCTACTCAGGCGGCTGTTCGAGATGGAAGTGCCGGAGATATTCAGCGGTGCGGTGGAGATCGACTCCATCGCGCGCGAGCCGGGTTCTCGCAGCAAGGTCGCCGTTAGAGCCACGCAAGATGGCGTTGACCCCGTGGGCTCATGTGTGGGACTGCGCGGCGTGCGAATACAGAATATCGTCAACGAACTTCACGGCGAGAAGATTGACGTGGTCGAGTGGAATAAGGAGGCCGCCATATTCCTGGCCAACGCGCTTAGCCCCGCTCAGGTCATGAAGGTGGAGCTGAATGTTGATGACCAGACCGCGACGGCCGTGGTTCCCGAGCGTCAGTTGTCGTTGGCCATTGGCAAAGAGGGCCAGAACGTTCGCCTGGCCGCCCGTCTCACGGGCTGGCGAGTCGACATCAAGAGCAACGTCGAGTACGAGGCGGAGGTCGCTGAGCGCGCCGTGAAAGAGGCTGAGGCCATTGCCACCGGCGCGGTTGCCGTGGAAGAACCGCCTGTGGCGGAAGAGCCCGTTGAGGCGGAAGCGGTGGCCGAGGAGCCCGTTGCGACCGAACAGGTCGAGAAGAAAGTTGAGGCCGAACCGGCAGTCGCCGAGGAAGCAAAGGTCAAGACCAAGGAAGCCCCGGTCGCCGAGATAAAGCCGGCGCCGGTAGAAGAGCCCGTCGCGGCGCCCAAGCCGACGCCTGTGCGTGAGCCTGTGGCGGCTGCCGAGAAGTCCGCTTCGTTGCGTGACGTGCCGGAGGCCATTTGGACGATCAGACGTGCCCGCCGGTCTGTATCCGACTCCGACGAGCCTGGCCAGATAAGGTTCGCGGAAGATATCGCCGGACTGCGTGGAGGGGTGACAGCCTCCAGAAGAAACCGCCGACGCGACGATCCCGCCGCGACGACCCAACCCGAGGCGCCCAAGCGCAAGACCAAGGCGGGAAAGCGGCGCCGCTAGGCCGATGGCGACACGCACGCGGCACGATCCGCAAAGAAGCTGCGTGATATGCGGTCGCAAAACGTCGAAGCGAGAGCTCACGCGGCTTTGCGCCAACCCGGACGGCTCGGTCACAGTAGACCCGACGGGGAAATCCCCAGGCAGAGGAGCTTACGTATGCAGCGAAGGCCAATGCGCCGGGAAAGGGTTGAATAGAGGGCGGCTGGAGCACGTACTGCGCACGAAATTGGATGAAGATAATTGGGAGCGGATATTGTCGGAAGTATCCGCTCCCACTGATTTGAAGTGTTAAAAATGTTATCATGCTTGTGACTTTGGAAGGCTCCATCTGAACCGGTAAACACAAGCGGCATTCGCAACGGGGGAATATGACTAACAAGATAGATGACAGGGGCCGGCAGGTCGGTGGCGACGGCGCAGAGGTGGAAGAAGAGTACGAAATTGAACCGTTAGAGGTGCCGGCCGCGATATCGGTACACGATCTTGCCGAGCTGATGATGACCACGCCTGTGGAAGTCATCAAGGAATTCATGCGAAATGGCCACATGTTCGCTATCAATGATGTGGTGGAGCACGACATCGTGACCAAAATCGCCCCGGCGTTCGGATTCGAAGTGCTGTCCTTGGAAGATGAGACCGGACCAGGGTCGATCGTTCTATCCATGGAAAAAGAAGACCCCAGCCAGTTGGAGACCCGCCCGCCGGTGGTGACCATCCTGGGTCACGTTGACCACGGGAAAACGACGCTTCTGGATACAATACGAAAGAGCAATGTTGTATCAAGCGAGGCCGGAGGCATAACCCAACACATTGGCGCCTACCAGGTGGAGACCAACGGCAACGTAATCACTTTCCTCGACACGCCGGGCCACGCTGCGTTCACGGCCATGCGGGCGCGAGGGGCCCAGGTGACCGACATAGCGGTGATCGTGGTGGCAGCGGATGACGGCATTATGCCGCAGACGGAAGAGGCCATCAACCATGTAAAGGCGGCAGGCGTGCCCATAGTAGTGGCCATCAACAAGATTGACCGTCCCGACGCCGACCCCGAACGGGTAAAGCGGCAGCTGGCAGAGCACGACCTGCTAATCGAGGAGTGGGGCGGCGACGTTATTGCCGCGCCAGTCTCCGCACTCACTGGCGATGGGGTGCCCGAGCTTCTGGAAAACCTCATCATTGTCGCCGAGATCGGTGAGTTTAAGGCCAACCCAAATGCATTAGCCAGGGGCGTGGTCGTCGAGGCGCGACGAGACAAGAGTCGTGGCACGGAGACAACAGTGCTAGTGCAAAACGGCACCCTTAGAATCGGAGACAATCTTGTGGTTGGCGCGTTACGGGGCCGAATACGCGCCATGTTTACTGACCGAGGGGAGCCGATTGACTCCGCCGGGCCTTCCCAGCCGGTGGAGGTCCTGGGCGTGAACGGACTGCCGGAGGCAGGGGACATATTCGAAGTGACCGCTGACGAAAAAGAGGCGCGTCAAATCGTGGAAATGCGGCAAAGGCAGGCCGACATCCAGCGGTCATCCGGGCCGACGCTGGACGATGTGCACACCCGTATCGAGTCCGGTGAAGTGAAGGCTTTAAATCTGATAGTGAAAACGGACGTTCAGGGTAGCGTCGAGGCAATCAAAAGCGCCCTGAACACTCTGAATACCGACAGGGCCAGGGTAAACCTGGTGCACGCGGCCAGCGGTTCCATTACGGAGAGCGACATACTGCTGGCGGTGGCATCCAAGGCCATAGTCATCGGGTTCAACAGCGTTCCGGAGCAGGCAGCCCAGGCCTTCGCCAATCAGGAAGGCGTGGAGATTCGGAACTATAGCATCATCTACAACCTGCTCGACGACGTAGAATTGGCCCTCAGCGGTATTCTGGAGCCGGTCTATCGGGACGTCATAGAGGGTCAGGCCACGGTCAGAGCGGTCTTCCGTACCGGCAGAAGGCAGGAAGTCGCCGGCTTCTACGTGAACGAGGGGCGAATCGCCCGCGATTCCACCGTGCACGTGATGCGCGGTGGCGAGGAGCTACACGTCGGCGCCATCACCAGCCTGAAGCACTTCAAAGACGACGTCCGGGAAGTTGGCACTGGCCTCGAAGGCGGCCTCATGCTTGACGGATTCAACAGCTTTGAGGAGGGGGACGTGATAGAAGCACACCGCACTGAAAGAGTGAGTTAACCGTTTATCCGCTTTTGGCTGTCGGGCGCAAGCTGCCTGGATTTGATTTCCGGATTATCCAATTCCAATGAGGTTTCCCTAATGAGCCGCCGCATGGAACGCGTAAATGTACTCGTGCGCCAGGAGATTAGCCAGATCATGTTCGCTGATCTCAATGACCCTCGGCTGTCGGGCGTCGTCAGCGTAACCCGCGTCGACACGGCGCCGGACCTGCGCAGCGCCAAGGTGTACATAAGCGTGTTGGGTGACGCCGAGGCGAAGAGGCGCAATATGGAGGCGTTGACCAGTGCGGGCGGGTTCATCCACAGGGTGTTGAAGCGCAATCTATCCTCACTCAAACACATACCCTTCCTCTCCTTCCAGTTGGACGAGTCCATCGAGAAGGGTGCCGAGATGATTGAGATGATCGACAGGATAGTCTCGAACCTGCCGCCGGAGACAGACTCCGACGAAGGGACGGACACAGCCGGTGACTAGGCCAAAGTATGACGGCATACTGAACGTGGACAAGCCCTACGGCCTGACCTCAATGGACGTGGTGCGCCGTTTGAAGCGGGCCAGCGGACAGAAGCGGGTTGGCCATGGCGGCACGCTGGACCCAATAGCCACTGGCGTCATCCCCATATGCTTTGGCCAGGCCACACGCATGATGGAGGACCTCATCAACGGCCCCAAGCGGTACAGGGCCGCAGTCGAATTGGGGGTTGTCACCGACACGTACGACGCCCTCGGGGAAATTGTGGAGACCAGAGACGCCTCAGCGGTTACACTCGCGGACATTGAGGAAGCAATAAACGGGTTCATCGGTGTTATCCAGCAGGTGCCGCCGATGTACAGCGCCCTGAAAAAAAATGGCCGTCGCCTGTACCAACTCGCCCGTGAAGGCGTAGAGGTGGAGCGTGATGCGCGCTCCGTAACGGTGCAGGATATCAAGATCGTGGCCTGGGACAGCCCGGCAATCACCATCGAGGTCTCTTGTGGCCGGGGCTTCTACATGCGCTCGCTGGCATACGATCTGGGCAACGCCCTCGGGTGTGGCGGTCACATGAAGAGCCTGGTCCGGCTACAAAGCGGCGTGTTCTCTCTGGACGCCGCGCTCTCTCTGGAACATGCAGAGCAGAAATTACAGGACGGCGAATGGCAAGACATTCTGCACTCGCCGGACGTGGTGCTGTCCGCCATGAAGGCCATAGTTGTTGGAAAGCAGACCGAAGACCTTATTCGAAACGGATGCTCGTTGCCTCTGGCGTTGAGTCTTCCCCGAGGAAAGGCGGACGACCGATGCCGGGCCTATTCAGTCGACGGACGTTTTTTGGCCATACTCACCTTCGATTCGACCTCCGGCCAATGGCATCCGGACAAGGTATTCGCCCTGCAGTACGCCCAACCAGAAGGTATCCCACAATTCTCTTGACCACGAAGCTGCACGCAACTTAGAATATGTAGCTGAGGTATTTAACTATGGCCACATATGCGATCGTTCAGACCGGCGGTAAGCAGTACCGCGTCCACACCGGCGACACTTTCCGGGTGGAGTCTTTGCCTGGCGACGAGGGCGACCTGATTGAGCTGGAAGACGTTCGTATGGTCTCTGAAGACGGCGACGTTAAGTTGGGAACGCCATCCATCGCCGGAGCCAAGGTAACCGCTGAAATCATCGGCAACGGCCGGGGCAAAAAGGTCATCGTTTTCAAGTACAAGGCCAAGACGCGTTACCGCCGAAAGAACGGACATCGGCAAAACTACACCGATCTTAGGGTAACTGACATCTCACTGTAGCGGTAGAATAAGGACGAGGTGAATCCATGGCACATAAAAAAGGTGGCGGAAGCACCAAAAACGGTCGAGATAGCAACGCCAAACGATTGGGCGTTAAACGCTACGATACTGAAATCGTCACTGCCGGCTCAATTCTCGTGCGTCAGCGCGGAACGAGAATCCGCCCCGGCAACAACGTAGGAGTAGGCAGGGATCATACCCTGTTCGCGCTGATAGACGGAGTGGTCAAGTTCGAGTACGCGACGCGAGACCGCAAGCGTGCAAGCGTCTACCCCGTCTAGAGAGGACATACCAATGAAAACAGGCATACATCCAGAGTACCACGCAGAGGCGGTAGTAACCTGCTCCTGCGGGTCTACATACATCACGGGTTCAACGAAGCCCGAGCTTCGGGTTGAAATTTGCAACAAGTGCCATCCCTTTTTCACGGGAGAGCAGCGAATCATCGATACCGAGGGCCGTGTAGAGAGGCTAAGGCGCAGGTTCAACTTGCAGCAGTAGTCGGCTGTGATTTGCGAACACAAAGACGGGGGTGGGCTTGCCCGCCCCTGTTTTTTATATGGCGCATTGGCTAAAATCATTGAAGCGCCGGGATCCGGCAGGATCGTAGCCACAATCGAAAATCTGTAAACATCGAGGTGTTTGCGAAAACTTATGAGCGCTCAGCAGGGACATAATTATGGAGGACAGGCAGTCCTCGAGGGCGTGATGATTCGCGGCCAGCGTAACATGGCCATAGCGGTACGCCGTCCGGACGGGTCCATCGCCATAAAATCCCAGCCCCTAAGCGCTTTTTTTACCGGGAGCCTTCGCAGGATTCCCCTGGTGCGCGGCATAATTACGCTTGCCGAAACCCTTATGCTAGGAATGCGGGCGCTGAGCTATTCGGCGAACGTAGGCATGGAGGCGGAAGGAGAGGAAATCAGCAAGGGCTCCATGGCCTTCATGCTGTTCATTTCCCTATCCATTGCCATTGGTTTGTTCTTCGTGCTGCCGGTGCTTGCGAGCCGCTCCCTGGAAGGAGTGCTTGGTTCCGACTTCGCCACCAACATAGCCGAGGGAGTTATTCGGCTGGCGTTGTTCGTCGGTTACATCCTGCTGATTGGCCGAATGAAAGACATCAAGCGCGTGTTCATGTACCACGGGGCCGAGCATATGACGGTGCATGCGCAGGAGCGGGGCGACCCGCTGGAACTGGAGCATATCCGAAAGTACTCAACGGCCCATCCGCGTTGCGGCACGGCGTTTCTGCTGGTAGTGATGGTGCTGGCCATAGTGGCGTTCGTGTTCGTCGGCAGAGATCCGCTGTGGTGGCTGTTCACATCCAGGATAGTGTTGATACCGCTAATCGCCGCTGTGAGCTACGAGGTAATCCGGTGGAGCGGCCGTTACTCCGATAATCCGCTGGTAAGGCTGATTACAGGGCCTAGCCTGGCCTTGCAGGCGCTCACCACAAAAGAGCCTGACGACGATCAGATCGAGATTGCCATGGCCGCGATGAGGGCCGCCCTGGAAGCCGACGCCGAGGTCTCTCCGGTCGCCTCCGACTGAGGCAGGCAGACAGGTTGGCTCGGCAGATCTAGCCCTGTCTCCGCCTAAGCTCAGCCCACACATCTTCCGGGCGGACACCATTGGCGGACAGCAGCACCAGGACATGATAAAGCAGGTCGGCTGTCTCGCTCACCAGGTGCTCCTTGTCCCCGGACATGCCGGCCAGGGCCGTCTCCCCACCCTCCTCGATAACCTTCTGGCTGATGCGTTCCGTGCCCGCCTGGAACAGTTTAGTCGTGTAGCTGCCCTCGGGCATGGCTTCTTTTCTGTCCTGGATGACGGCGAACAGGTCCTCCAATACGCCCGGGCCGGTCTCCTCGCGGAAGAATTCCGGAAATTCGTCCAGGTCTGTGAAGAAGCATGTGGGGTTGCCGGTGTGGCAAATAGGCCCGTCAGGCTCGACCTTGAGGATGATGGTGTCGCCATCGCAGTCCACGGAAGCCGACTTGTAGCGCATGTAGTTGCCGGAAACCTCGCCCTTGTGCCACAGATCGGAACGGCTGCGGCTGTAGAACCAGACATCGCCTCCCTCCATGGTCCGCTTGAGGGAGCCGGGGTTCATGTAGCCCAGCATCAGCACGTCGCCCGTGTTAACGTCCTGGGCGATGGCCGGCACCAGGCCTTTTTCGTCGAGTTTCACGTCTACCATGCGTCACCTGCAACAGAGCTTACGCCGTCGGTTTGCCTCGTATCGGCATGCCGTGCTTCGCGAGATATTCCTTTACCTCGCCGATGGGGTGAGTCCCGTAGTGGAATATGCTGGCGGCCAACACGGCATCGGCCTTGCCCTCCTCCAGCGCCTCCAACAGGTGCTGCGGTGTACCCGCACCGCCGCTGGCAATCACGGGAATTGTCACTCCCTCGGATATCGTCCGCAGCAGGTCCAGATCGTAGCCTGAGAGCTGTCCGTCGGTGTCCATGCTGGTGACCAGCAGTTCGCCGGCGCCCAGGTCCGCGGCCCTCTTGGCCCACTTCACGGCGTCGATGCCCATGGGCGTGCGCCCGCCGCGGGTATATACCTGCCATCCCGATTGCTCGTCCAGCGCCAGGCCGGAATCAACGTCCCGTTCCAGGTGCTCGATGCGGTCATCGTCGGAGCAACGCTTGGCGTCTATGGCAACAACTATGCACTGGGCCCCGAAAAACTCGGAGGCCTCTGACACTAACTGAGGATTTTCAATAGCCGCCGTGTTTAATGAGACCTTGTCGGCGCCCGCCTCCAACATGCGGCGGATATCGGCCACGCTGCGCAGACCTCCCCCGACGGTCAGCGGTATGAACACCTGCTCCGACACCTGCTTCACAACCTCTATCATGATGTCGCGAGCGTCTACGCTGGCCGTGATGTCAAGGAAGACGAGCTCATCAGCGCCCTCGCTGTCGTAGAAGGCAGCCAACTCCCTGGGGTCGCCGGCGTCTCTGATGTTGACGAAGCTAACGCCCTTGACCACCCGTCCCCTGTCGACGTCAAGACATGGGATGACCCGCTTCGTTAGCATGGGTGCCCTACTTGCGCATGATCAGCATGTACTGGTTGTCGTTCAGGCTATGCCGTGAAGTCAGGCGGAATCCGATATCTTTGGCCATCTTGAGGAGTTCGGCCTCATCTATGCGCTGACGTAGCGGCGGACCGGCATTTCTGTCCGCCTTGTTCCACTCGATCAGCGTTAGCCAGGCGCTGCGGCGCATACATCGAAAAGCCTCCTGCAAAGTGCCTTTGGAGTCTTTCGCCTCGGCCACGGAAAACGCCGCAAACGCGCCGTCCAGGATATTGTCTTCTAGAGGCAGTTTGCCGTCCTCGAATAGCCTGGTTTCCGTGTTCGTGAGGTTGACTTTCTTGATCGCCTTCGTAGTGGCGTCCAGCATCGCCTGGTCTGCATCCACCGCATAAACCTTGCCGCTGAACACGTACTTGGCGAAAGGCACCGTAAAGTATCCTGTGCCGCACCCTATGTCCACGATGGCCTGGTACGGCAGCATGGGAAGGATAGCCAGCACTCGCTGAGGATCTATCTCGTCGTAGTGTGCGGCTGGGGTCGCTACGGTCTTATCTTCCGGCATTAACACCTACCTCTAGTTCACTTTATGTCCGAGATTGTTCAGGGCCTCTATAGCCGTGGGCAACGAGATATCGCCCGTATACAGCGCCGTGCCAACCACGGCCCCCTCGACGCCTATGGATGCAAGCCGCATTATGTGTTCGCCAGTCGATATGCCCCCGGCGGCTATCAGTCCCGCGACCCGCTCATCCATGAGCTGCTCGATCGCCTGGAAGTTAGGCTCCGTAAGCGTACCGTCCCGGGAGATGTCCGTGTACAGGAAGTGAGTCACACCTCTCTCGGCCATGTTCTTGAATACCTCCGACGCATGTACCTTACTGCTCTCAGTCCATCCGCGCAGGGCTACAAGGCCATCCTTCGCATCCACAGTGACGATAATTCTGTCCGAGCCCAGCCGTTCCATCAGGTGTTCAATCAAATCAGGATCTTCTATGGCGGCGGTCCCAATCATGATACGCGCCGCGCCTGCCGAAACAAGCTCCTCTGCCGACCCCATGGAGCGTATTCCGCCCCCTACCTGGATTGGCACATTCACGGACGAAGCTATGGCCCTGATTGCGTTCAGGTTTGTGGGCTTGCCGATTTTGGCGCCGTCAAGGTCCACCACGTGTAGCCGGGTCGCGCCCATTTCCACCCAGCGGCCAGCCATCTCGGCAGGATTGTCGGAGTACACAGTCTCGCGGGCGTAATCTCCCTGGTAAAGGCGCACGCATCTGCCGCCACGCAGGTCTATGGCGGGTATTATCTCCATACGCCCGCCGCCTTGGTCTGCTCCACTAGCTGAACGAAATTCTCGTAAATTATCAGGCCCACGTCCCCGCTTTTCTCGGGGTGAAACTGCACCGCAGCCACATTGTCCCAGGCGACGGCGCTACAGAAGTTCAATCCGTACTCCGTAGTACCTGCGACAACGGATCGTTCCTCCGGGTCCGCATAGTAGCTGTGCACGAAATAGAAGTACGAACCGGCTGGAATGCCCTTCAGGACCGGGTGCTCCAGTTGGATGTCCACCTGGTTCCAGCCCATGTGAGGAATCTTCTGGCCGCCGGGGAGCCTGCGTACCCGGCCCTTCAGTATTCCGAGACAAGGCTCGTTGCCTTCGTCCGATTCCTCCAGCAGAAGCTGCAGGCCCAGGCACACGCCCAGGAACGGCTTCCCGCTGGCGATGGACTCCTTGATGGGCGTCTCAAGGCCCAGCTCACGAATGTGGCGCATAGACGAGTCGCAGGCGCCCTGCCCTGGGAATACGACGCCATCCGCCTTTGCGATGGCGTCCGGGTCTGATGTCGCGACGGCCGACGCGCCGGTCTTTTCCAGGGCCTTTTGCACGCTGCGAAGGTTTCCGGCCTGGTAGTCGACTATGGCGATTTGCGGCCTTTCCGCCAACTTAGTCTGCCTCGATCCGGGTGCCCGTTACGATCTCCACCGGCAATTCCCTGTCCACGTACCTCGCCATCATGAACAGCAGGTCTGCCAGCCGATTCACATACCGCAGTATCTCGGGGTTGGGCAGCATCCCCGATTCCGCCAGGGCGACTACGCGCCGTTCGGCGCCGCGCAGGGCGCTCCTCGCCACGTCCAGCGCGCCGGAGGTTGGTGACGCACCGGGTATGATAAAGTTTGGCGGAAGCTCAACCTCAGCGCCCAGTTCGTCTATCCAGTTTTCGAGTTGCGCCACGTTGGCGGCGGATATGGGTTGAAATGTAGATGTGAACTGCTCGTAGTTGGCCTTGTCCGTGGCAAGCTCGCCGCTCAGGGTGAACATCTCCCGCTGGACCTGCAGCAATATTTCCTGGACTCGTGGCTCCTTGGCCAGTGCCCGTGCAAATCCCATTGCTGAGGTCGCGAAGTCCGCCTCACCGTAGGCAACGCACCTGGGATCGGTCTTGGATACCCTTCCACCGAACAGCAGGCCGGTCGACCCATCGTCGCCGGACTTGGTGTAAATTTTCATATTAATCGGCCTCCGGTATCAGGCTGCATTATATCAGCTAAGGGTTTCGCCTGACAGGGATTTGGACGGGCTTCATTGCCGGGTACAGGGCGCAAAGAAAGGCCCGACGACATTGCGTCGTCGGGCCGATTACTAATTAGCGGCGTATCAGGCGCGCCTACACACCTTTCAGGACCAACTGGTCACGCTAGGCAGCCTTGATCTCAAGGCGCTTGGCCCTCTTGGCCTCGGCCTTCAGGAAGGCTATCGTCAGGACCCCATCCGCGAATGAAGTCTCCACATTTTCCGTATCAACGGTGTCCGGAAGCCTGATGGCCCGGTAGAAGCTGCCGGCCCTGCGTTCGCGCAGCAGGTACTTGTCACCGCGCTCTTCGTGCTCCTCCTTCGTCTCGCCCTTGATGGTCAGGAGGTCGTCCTCTACGGTCACGTCGATGTCTTCGGCCTTTATGCCGGGCAGCGTCGCCTTTACCAGGATCTTGTCGTCCTCCGCAACCACATCCAGCGGAACGGCCCACCGCTTTGCCTCCGTTGGCCTGTCGACGCTGATGCGCCATGCCCGGTTGAACGCCAGGTCCAGACTTCGCATCTCCCTGATTGGGTCCCATCTCATCAAAACCATTAGTTACTCCTTCATGTATTGCTAATTGCAAACTGCCTTGGCAGACCGGGTGAACCCTGGTCACCTTGCATGTTCATTATAATACTATTATGTATAAAGAATCAAGTAACTTATAGTAATTACTACAAGGTTAATTGTTTGTTCACATAATATATGCTAACATCAAGTAGAGATGCCGACAAACTACTATGATGTGCTGGGCGTTTCCAGAAACGCCGATCAAAAAGACATAAAGAAGGCCTACAGAAAGCTGGCCCGCCAGTACCACCCTGACCTTAATCCCGGCGACAAGAAGGCCGAGAAGAAGTTCAAGGAGATCAATGAGGCTAACGAGGTGCTGTCGGACTCGGAGAACCGCGCCAGGTACGATCAGTATGGGGACAGCTGGAAGCACGCCGACCAGATTCAGAAATCCGCCAACGGCGCGCCGTTCAGGTGGTCCGCGGGCCGCGGAGGCTCATTCGATGATGCCGATTTCAGCCTCTTCGGCAGCGTTGACGACGTCGTCGGAGGACTGGGTGGCGTGTTTGGCGGTGGACGCCGGCGGAGGTCGGGCAGGTCCCACGTGGACGTGCAGGTAGACGTGACCCTGGAGGAGGCCTTCGCCGGAGCCAGGCGCCAGGTCAATCTGCCTTCGGGTACCGGCACCCGGCGCATAGAGGTCACGATACCCGCAGGCGTCAAGACAGGCTCCAGGGTGCACGTTGCTGTGGACAAAGATACGCAGCTTTTCCTTCGTATCACCGTGACTCCGCATCCCAGATTCCAGCGGGAGGGCGACAATCTCTATACCGATGTAGACGTGCCCTTCGAGGACGCCATTCTGGGCGGGGACATTGATGTGCGAACTCTAAAGGGGAAGCTGCGGTTAAAGGTGCCGCCGGAGAGCCAGACCGGGCAGAAGATCCGTCTTGCAGGTCAGGGCATGCCCTCTCTGGACGACAGTGGCGCTCGTGGCGACCTGTACGTGACGCTTCGTCCGGTCCTACCTAAACGTCTTGCGAACGAGGAGCGGGAGCTGCTGGCCAAGTTCAAGGCGCTGCGGTCCGACTCCAAGTCTGCGAAGCCAGAGAAATCGGAGTAGTCGCGTATGGCGATTGATGAGATGTTCGGCCATGAGGAACCGATATTTATCATTAGCGTAGCAGCGCGGATGTTGGGCGTTCGTACCCAGACGCTACGCTACTACGAACGCTTGGGGTTAATCGAGCCGAATCGTACGCAGGGCAACCAGCGCATATTCTCTCGCAGCGACATCGAGCGGGTCCAGCGCATACGGAAGCTGATGGATGACCTGGGCGTTAACCTCGCCGGCGTGGAGGTGGTTTTGAAACTTTTGGAGCGCCTGCAGACCGTGGAGGGGGAGAATCATTCGCTGAAGGACGAAAATCAAAGGCTCAAACAGCGAGTATCATCGTGAAGTTGATTTCGGATATCGGTCAGGATACCAATTAGGTAACAATTCGTGATCGACTCATGGTCACCGAATTACAAAAAAAAGGGGGCGCATTCATTTGCGCCCCCTTTTCCTACTCGAATTTTGCTTCGGGCTAATCGGCCGCCTGCGGCATGCCGCAGAACATCTCGTAGTCGATCAGCTCTGTAACGGTGGGATTGTCGCCGCATAGCGGGCACTCGGGATTCCTGCGCAGCTTAACCGTGCGGAAATCCATGTCCAGCGCGTCGATGAGGAGAAGCCTGCCAGACAGCGACCGGCCTATTCCAAGAATCAGCTTTACCGTCTCGGTGGCCTGGATGGTGCCGACCATTCCCGGCAGCATTCCCAGCACACCGGCCTCGGCGCAGCTAGGCACCTCGCCCGGAGGCGGGGGCGTCGGGAACAGGCAGCGGTAGCAGCCCTGGCCCGGCAGGTACACCGACGCCATGCCGTCGAACAGAAGAATACTTCCGTCCACCAGAGGCTTGTTGCTCAAGTACGAAGCGTCGTTCACCAGGTAACGCGCCGGAAAGTTGTCGGCCCCGTTAACAACTATGTCGTATTCGGGAATGATGTCAAAGGCATTTGCCGAGGTAATAGGCTCCTCGTGCAGGATCACATTTACATCGGGGTTGTACGCCTTCAGCGTCTCATATGCCGACTGTGCCTTGGACCTGCCTATGTCGGCGTTCTGGTGCAGAATCTGGCGTTGCAGGTTGGTGACGTCGACGGTGTCGAAATCGACGATGCCGATGGTGCCCACGCCTGCCAACGTCAGATAAATTGCGATTGGCGAGCCCAAGCCGCCCGCGCCAACAATCAGGACTTTGGCGTCGAGAAGCTTACGCTGTCCCGCGCTTCCGACCTGGGCCATGATGATGTGTCGGCTGTACCTTTGAACCTGGTAAGGCGTTAGTGCTTGGGTCTTGGTTTCGGTTTGGGTCATGTTTCGGTTTCCTCCGTGGTCTTTGACTATTTAGATGCGTACCGCCAGCAATTGATGCGCCTTTCAAGCGGTCCATCCCGCACTAGGCGCGAAAGATTAGGCATGAAAAAAACTCCGCCGCGAACCGCAAGGAGGTCTCAGAGGAGTTTAGTCTGGTCATTGGCTATTTGGGTTTTCGTTCTCGCCGGCCGACCTTACGCAAACCCTGGTTGGCCTACCCTGGGCCAACTCCCCTTAATTAGACCACCTGATGTTGGGTGGAGCAACAGAAGCAGCTAGCTATGCAAATCATGATGTTTTTTGTACCAAAAGAGGTGAGTCCTCTAACGTTGAAAAGTATAGCATGCCTCCCTTTTGACATCAACTCAGGACTATGTTGAGCGCCAGGCCGAGGTTGACGAATTTCGTCTTTACACCTGTGTCCGCCCTTTCGTCCGCCTGTCCTCAGGTGGCCGTCTGCACGTTGACATGCTCTGGTGCCGCCGTTAACATACGGCGTACCGAAAAACGGCGGACTCGTTTGCAGCAGGTCGGCTGTTGAAGCCGCTTGAATTATGCTAATCTCCCCAGACTATATTCGACCTGACCGCTTTTGACTCCTTAAAAATCGGTGTTTGGCCAGGCCCGAGTCAGTTGGCTGAGAGCCAATAACCCTGCATAAATCGTCCTGCCGGGCGAACTTGCTATCCATGCCTCATTTTCCGATTTTGGGGATAGACAGCGTAGAGGTAACGGTGGAACAAAGTCAGAGACTCGTAGTTGTGTCCAACAGGGTGCCGCCGGCGTCGGCGGTGGCTCCGCAGGGAGGAAGCGGTTCGGTGTCGGTGGGCGGCCTGGTTAGCGCCGTCAAGCCCACCATGGAGCGATACGGCGGCATCTGGTTGGGCTGGAGCGGCAGGAGCACGCAGCGCAGAGGCAGCAACGAACCCACAATTACCGACCTTGGCCGCCTTCAGTTGGCCACGCTGGACCTTTCCGAAGACGAGTCCAGCATGTATTACACCGGCTACTCCAACCGCACCCTCTGGCCTCTGCTGCACAGCTTCCCGGGCCGTGTCGTAATACGCCACGACACTTACAGGTTCTACCGGCGTATTAACAGGCGATTCGCCGAGGCCGTATTCTCCATCCTGAAGCCGGGAGACCAGGTCTGGATTCACGACTTCCACCTGTTCCACGTGGGCTTCGAGTTGCGCCAATTGGGCTGGACCGGCAGTATAGGCTTCTTCCTGCACGTTCCCTTCCCTTCCGCCGACATCTTCTCGATATTGCCATGGTCCAAGGAAACTTTGGAGGCTCTGCTGCACTACGACCTGGTTGGTGTTCATACCGACCGGTACCTGCGCAACCTGCTTGATACGCTGGACTCGGAGTTGGGCGGATCGCTGGACGACAGGGGCATCTACTCGTTTGAAGGCCTGTCGTCCAAGCTGGGCGTATACAGCATTGGCATAGAGCCGTCGGTTTTCCAAAGAAAGGACACTGAAGACAGACGCGGCCTGACCGAGGAGATCTCGTTGAATGCGGACCCAAATCATCGGCTGATAATCGGCGTCGACAGACTTGACTACACCAAGGGCATTCCGCACCGACTCCGGGCTTTCGAACGCATGCTGGAACATCACAACCATCTTCGCGGCAAGGTAACCTACGTACAGATTTCATCGCCTTCGCGTACGCGGGTCCCGGAGTACGTTCAGGAAAAGGAGCATGTGGAGCGCCTGGTAGGCCAGATCAACGGCAGGTTTTCTGAAGCAAACTGGGTCCCTATTAGATACCTCTACAGGTCGTACCCGCAGTACGACCTCGCCCGCTTTTACCACGACGCCGACGTGGGAATGGTCACTCCGTTAAGGGATGGGATGAACCTTGTGGCTAAGGAGTTCGTTGCGGCGCAGGGCGAGGAAAACCCGGGCGTGCTGGTGCTGTCCCAGTTCTCGGGGTCGGCCAGCTCGCTTCTCGACGCCGTCATCGTGAATCCGTACGACGTGGACGGAACGGCAGAGGCCACATACCGGGCGTTACGAATGCCGTTGGCCGAACGTCGATCTCGTTCCAAATCGCTGATGGAAGGCGTCCTCAAGCACGATGCGTCCGCATGGAGCGAGTCGTTTCTGCATGATCTTGGCGTGTATTCAGCCCAGGTTTCCGTGGTTTAGAAATCGCCGGAGTCTATGCGTCAAATGAGCAGGCGCCCTGTTTCATTGGTTTATCTTCCATCTATTGCTCCCGGTTGGCTGCTTTGCTACCGAGAGTTGCAGGCGGAAATCGGGTCTGCCTGTCCGCGGGCCGTAAAGGGCGGGAAAATCAGGCGTTAATCCAGCGTGACGGAGCCATTCGCAGCTTCAATAACCAGCTCTGCCTCTCCCGCGCCGATGATGCCCGAGAGTGTGTTACCGTCCGAAGAGCCCACCGCGAAGGGTAGGCTGCTGCTCACACTGCCATTGGCGGCCAACGCCAGGACCCGCAGGCTTGGGTTGGCGTCCAGCTTCACGACGATGCTGCCGTTGGACGTGAGAAATCCGTTCTTGCCTCCCGGCGTTAACTCACCCTGAAAGTAGATGGTGCCGTTTTTAGTCGCGAGGTCGAAGGCCCCCTTGCCCCGCTCCACTCTGACCGTGCCGTTCGTTGTTTCCAGAGAGGCATTGCCTACCATCGAGTTTATGCGAATCTCGCCGTTCGTCGTGCCGCCATTGAAATTGCCGCGGACGTTCTCCAGCGTTATGCCGCCGTTAGATGTGACCACATTGCCGGAGGCGAGCATGCCTTTTATTTCCACGTCGCCGTTGTTGGTCGTAAGGTCGATGAACGTCGTGCTGGGCGCGGTGATGATAATGTCTGCAACGGGGCTGTTCACATTCGCCAGGTTTCGGAGCCCCGGCTGCTGTTTTGCGGTTACGATAATAGTGTCGCCCTCACGCCTTACCTCGTAAATAAGCGTGTCGGGGTTTTGAATGGAGGACTGTACTACGATGACACCAGGTGGACCTGCGGTCACGTCGATGCGTCCGCCGTCGCTTTCAACCACCAGTTTTGGGGACTGCCCTACGCTGAAGGCGTGATCACGTACTACGTCTCCAGCGGCGGAGGGCGCGCACGCGGCCACGAGCGCAGCCAGCGCCAGCAAGCCCGCCACGGGCGCACGACGAAGCAGGGCGTTAGATACTGCGGGGTCCACACTGGCCTCACTGCTATTGGCCCACATTCGCCACATTCCAGGCCCCCTAACCTGACGAACTCAGACCTGCCGCCGATGCATCGATCAGGTCTTTCCTATATAAACCATAAGGTATATTTGTAGTGTGATCGGTTAGAAAATCGTGCGTTTTGTGTTTGCGAGTGGATTGTCGCCCGTTAGGGGCAAGCGCCGCGCCAAATCCTACCAAGTGCGCACGAAGGCAAATCTCCGCGACGGCCGCGGCAATCAAACTTGGTAGCATGGGGTAAGACCGTTGCTCGTTGCGGGACTGAGGAGCCGGACAGGCTAGCCTGCGGGAATGCCGTGATTGGCAAAGGCGGCGGTTGGTTTATCCCATGACTGTGTGGCGTCGTCGGGCGCCCAAGCGAACGATTACGAAGTGGATTTTGGAGGCGATGGATGGTGGGAACCAAGGAAATGACCGTTTACGAAGAGGTAAACGTATTCTTCGACCGCGCCGCAGAGCGCCTCGGCCTGGATGACGGCGTTAGAGAGATGCTGCGGCGGCCGTGGAGGGAGCTTCAGGTGTCGGTCCCCATCAGGACAGATGACGGCGCCATCAAGGTGTACACGGGTTATCGTGTGCAGCACAACGGCGCCCGCGGCCCATACAAGGGCGGCGTTCGATACCATCCGCTTGCCGACCTTGAAGAGATCAGGGCCCTGGCTTCCTTGATGACCTGGAAGAACGCGCTGGTGGACATCCCGTTCGGAGGCGCAAAGGGCGGCATTCAGTGCGACCCCCGCACGATGAGCGAGACGGAGCTGAACCGTCTCACACGGCGCTACACCTTGCAGATTGAGCACCTGCTAGGGGTCAACCGGGACATTCCAGCGCCGGACCTGGGCACCAATTCTCAGACGATGGCGTGGATGATGGATGCTTACGGCCAGGTGCACGGCTACACGCCTGGCATCGTCACCGGAAAACCTGTTGAATTGGGAGGCTCCGTAGGCCGCGACTCCGCCACCGGCAGGGGTGCGGTCTACGTATTGAGGGAGGCTGCAAACGACATCGGGATTTCGCCCGCCGGCGCGCGCATAGTGGTCCAGGGATTTGGGCAGGTAGGATCCTGGACGGTGCGGTTGCTTGCCGATATGGGCTGCAAGGTTATTGGCGTGAGCGACGTGGAAGGCGGCGTCTACAATTCCGGCGGTATCGACATTGACGCCCTTTTGCAGCACAAGCTGTCTAGCGGAACGGTCTCCGATTTCCCTCATGGCGACCGCGTCACCAACGAGGAGCTGCTGGAATTGGAGTGCGAGTTTCTGGTGCCGGCAGCCATCGATAAGGTCATTCATGGGGGCAACGCCGCCAAGTTAAAGGCCAAAGTCGTCGTGGAGGCGGCCAACCACCCCCTGACACCGGAGGCGGACGACATATTGAACGAGGCCGGAGTGTCCATCCTTCCAGACATCCTGGTAAACGCCGGTGGCGTGATCGTCTCCTACTTTGAGTGGACACAGAACTTTTACCAGCATCAGTGGGACATGGAAAGGGTGAATGACGAGCTGGGCAAGATCATGACCCGCGCGTACGTTGCGGTAAGGGAAAAGTCAGCGGCCGAGCGAATTACGATGCGGGAGGCCGCATTCATGATTGGCGTTGGGCGAGTTGCCAAAGTCGTAAAAATGCGGGGGTTTATTTAAAATCCGCCCCTGTCGTCTTTCCCTGCGATGTCGGGGGCGTGAGCGATTGGCGTCGATCCTCATGCCGGCAACCGCTATCGCGGACGCCTCGACAATATCGGGGCGACACCGCTCGCTGGCGCTGTCGCCGAGCCTTCATTAAAGCGGACGCGGTGGCCGTGGTGACGGCATCTTTCCTCGGCTCCGGCGTGTCCCCGCTCCTGGGAGGCGCGCCGCTGTCGGCAGGTGTCTGCCGGCTGGCCTACCTGCGAAGCAACCGGAAGGCTGATACGCCAAACGGCGCCCGGTAGTGAAAAGACGATATCCGGCCTTTCACACCTGTCTGCCTGTGTTGCCTGACGCAGCGGAGCCAGGTGCTTGGTGCTATAATTTGTGTTGAGCCCTTGAGGGTGACAAGAGGATTTGAAGCAAGGTCTATCGACCTTAGTGAAAAAATTGGCAGATGCTAACGTAGCGGTATTGATCGACTTCGAGAATGTGGGCCTGGATGCGATCCAGTACCTTTTGGACCAGCTATCCGATGTCGGCCGTGTGATTATCAAAAGGGCTTACGGCGACTGGTCCGTCCAGCGAAGCAAACAGGAGCAACTCATCGAGCAGGGCATCGAGGCCGTGCACCAGTACCGGTCCACCAGGTCGGGCAAAAACTCCAGCGACATACGCATGGCCATCGAGGCAACTGATCTTCTGCACACCTCTCCCATCGATACCTTTGTCATCGTATCTTCCGACAGCGACTTCGTTCCTCTGGTGAGCAAACTGCGCTCCTCGGGCAAGACCGTCATAGGCTCAGGCAGAAGGGATGCCACGTCCTCTACGCTTATTCGAAGCTGCGACAGGTACATCTTCCTGGACGACGCCACCAAACGACGCGCGCCCGCAGAGGCACAGCCAACGCGTAGGCGTAGTAGCGGCAAAAAAAGATCGACAGATGGCGATGAGCATTCGTCCGTGGTGCGGGGCGATGAGGCCTCCTCCCTGGTAATGCGGGCATATGAAGCCTCAATGGGCGATCTGGGGTACGTGGCCGGCTCCAAGCTGTACCAGGCCATGCGGCGCATTGACCCCGGCTTCGACTACAGAGTATTGGGATTCAGAACGTTCACGCAGTTGCTGGAATCCATTAATGAGATCGAGATAGTTCGCCCCCAGAACGGCGGCGACGTGAAGGTCACAACGAAACAGGGAAGGGAACAGGCCGGATCGCCTGCCGCCGAGCGGCAAGAGCTGCCTGATTCTAAAGAGGGGCGCGGAGGGCGCCGCCCAGGCCGAGACCAGCGGATTACCAAGGACAAGGAGCAGGAGCATGCCCCTGCGGCGGACCAGATACCCGAAGATGATGCCACGTCGGAAATCGATCAGACTCCTGAACCCGCTGCAACGAACGGCGCTAACTTGGCGTCATCGGACCTGAACTGGGAGCGCGAAGTAGATGCGGCGTGGACGCGGCGTCAACGCAACACTATTTCGGGCCGGGCGGCTGCTACCGACGCTGCGAAGGCCCTGAAGGTAGAAAAGCTCAGCTCGTCACGATACCCGTCATTGGACAAGCTTCTCGGAGCCAGCACACTTCTACAGCTTAATTGGCGACGCGAGGGGAATACCATAGTCAAGAAATAGCGCCGGCCGCGCCGGTATCTAGAATAGGTACGATTTGGATTAGTTTTATCGTGAACGACCGACACCTGGATGGTCGAGATGGCGGCCGACGAAATGGCGATTTCTACACATGCTTCTCGCTCTGGACATAGGCAATACCAACATCACCCTGGGAGTTTTCCAGGGTGAAAGTATTTACGCGACATGGCGGGTGTCGACTGACGCGTCGAAGATGCCGGACGAATACGGAGTCCTGTTGCGCCAGCTATTCGACCTTCGAGGCATCGACTCAGCGCAGGTGGATGCCGTTGCCCTGTGCAGTGTAGTCCCTCCCCTGACGCCCGTTTTTCTGGAGCTTTGCAAGGGCTTTTTCGATGTCGTGCCTCTTGTGGTCGGCGCGGGCACGAAAACGGGAATCCGAGTCCTTTACGATAATCCACGGGACGTCGGCGCGGACAGAATCGTGGACGCCGCCGCCGCGCTCAAGATCTATGGCGGGCCTGTAATCGTTGTCGATATCGGCACCGCGACAGTGTTCGATGCCGTCACAAAGGACGGCAACTACCTGGGAGGGGCCATCGCCCCGGGCATGGCCATCGCGGCCGACGCTCTATTCCACAGCACGTCACAGTTGAGGCGCGTCGAGCTGGTAAGTCCGAAGGAAGCCATTGGCAAGAACACGGTCCACTCCATACAGTCGGGGCTGGTGTTGGGATACGCCGAGCTGGTCAAAGGCATGGTGGCCCGGTTCGACCGAGAGCTGGGTGGTGGCGCCAAGGTTGTGGCCACCGGAGGACTTGCTCATATCGTGGAGCAGGAGGTAGGTCTGTTCGATGCCGTCGATCCAGACCTTACGCTGACTGGCCTGCGCCTCATTCACGAGATGAATTCATTGTGATGCCTCCCGCCGGCATCTGCGGTGCGCCGGGGACAGATCGCAAGGCCTGGAAAATTACGCAGAAACTGAAAAAAACGCTTGCACCTATGCCTACAAGGATGCCTGATTAGATGCCAAACCCCCTGGAAAAAAAGCACATCGTTCTGGGTGTGACGGGCAGTATAGCCTGTTACAAGTCCGTGGACCTGGCCAGCAAGCTCACGCAGAACGGCGCACTGGTGGACGTGCTGATGACGCCTGGGGCGGTCAAATTCGTTTCGCCTTTGACGTTTAGCAGCATCACCCACCGGCCCGTTATCGCCGATATTTTTTCGCCGGAGTCGGAACTGGGCATCAACCATGTGGCGGTGGCAGAGCGGGCCTCTGTGGTGATTGTTGCTCCCGCGACGGCAAACACCATCGCCAAGCTAGCCCACGGTCTTGCGGACGATCCCATTACGACAACTATCCTGGCCACGCAGGCGCCTGTCATCGTCGCGCCGGCCATGGACGCCCATATGTATGAGAACGCCGCCACTCAGGAGAATGTGGCTGCGCTGCAGAGCCGCGGTTACGTATTTGTAGGGCCGGCCACCGGCAGGCTGGCATCCGGACTTATCGGGCTGGGCAGAATGCTGGAAACCCCAGACCTGCTGGGCTGCATCAAGATGGTGCTGAGCCGCGGCGGGGATCTTTCCGGCAGAAAGATCGTGGTCAGCGCCGGAGGTACCCAGGAGCCCATAGACCCAGTACGCGTTCTGACAAACCATTCAACCGGCAAGATGGGGTACGCGGTGGCGGAGGCCGCACGAGACCGGGGCGCGGAGGTATCGCTGGTCACCACGCCGACAGCCCTGGAAGACCCCTTCGGCGTCAATGTTATCAACGTGCGTACCGCCCTGGAGATGCGTAGCGTCCTGCTGCACCAGTGTTCCGGCGCCGACGCGTTGATAATGGCTGCGGCTGTTGCGGACTGGCGCCCGGCGAAGGCTGCCGACCACAAGCTGAAAAAGGGCGAGGCTGAAACCTGGAGCATTGAACTGGTTAAGAACCCCGACATACTGTCGGAGATAGTGGGTGAGGGTCTGGTAAAGGTAGGTTTTGCCGCCGAAAGCGAGGACCTCCTCGCCAATGCGCGGGCCAAGCTTTTGAGCAAGGGACTGCATCTAATCGCCGCAAACGACATTACTGCGCCCGATAGTGGTTTCGGAACCGACACCAACAGGGTTACCTTACTGGATAGAGAAGGCCGGGCCACCGAGCTGCCCTTGCTGACCAAGTACGAGGTGGGTCACGAGATATTGGATAGAGTCGCGAAGGTACTGGCGTAGCTTCCGATAATTGGCTGGAGACTTTGCGATGACCCCACAGAATATTTTCAAAACTATATCCGAGCGTCTTCAGACTGCCGCTACCGTCAAGACTGTTTATGGCGACCCTGTGGTCGCTGAGGGCAAGACCATTATCCCTGTTGCCAGGGTCCGCTTCGGATTTGGCGCTGGGTTTGGCGAGGGGGACACCGGAGGAGAAGGCGTCTCCGGTAATGCTGAGGCCGACAAGGGTGGAGGTGGCGGCGGCGGTGCAGGATGCGACGGCGAGGGGGCCGCGAGGGGGGCCGGTGGAGCTGCCGGGGACGATGACGGTGCAAGAGCTGACGGCGCGGCTGGGGATGGAGGGGGTGGAGGTGATCAAGCAGCTGATGAGGAACGGGGTGATGGCGAACCTGACGCAGGCGATCGCTTGCCACAAACAAGCCTTGGAGGTGTATACGCGTGCGGCGTTTCCGTATTACCACGAGATTGCCGAACACAACTTACGGGAAGCGCGAGACGCGTTGAAGGCTGTGGAGTGAAAAGCGTGGCGCAGCAACTCGGTGGCATTTGCGC